>NZ_JBCOMJ010000013.1:0-118438 GCF_040924225.1 Ruminococcus sp. RTP21484sp1_RTP21277st1_D2_RTP21277_210401
TCGTACATGTTTCCAGCTTCCATATTTCCCATACCAGCCTGTGCGCAAAGGATAAGACCAACTACACAGGAGCATACGGAGCTTACCAGATAAGTCTTTACTGTGGTGGAAACTACGTTTACACCAGAAAGCTTTGCCGCGTCCACGTTAGAACCGATTGCGTAAATATGACGGCCTGTACGTGTCTTGGATAAGATAAAGAAAAATATAACAAAAATAACAAGTGCGATCCAGAATGTGTTATAAATGCCAAGCGTTTTACCGTAATAAAAACAATTTTGGAATGCATCAGCCGTTTCTTTTCCAACACCTGTTGCAATGGCATCTGTATTTCTGTTTCCGTTTACCATGTAGGCAATTCCTCGTGCTACGAACATGGTTCCCAGAGTTGCAATAAATGGAGGGAGTTTAAATTTTCCAACCAGATATCCATTTACCACACCAACTACCAGACAGGCAATAAGTGCGATCACAATTGCAAGGAATGGTACCATTCCTGTTGTCATTAAGGTAGCTGCGATCATGGCGCTCATTCCGACCATGGATCCGATTGACAGGTCAATGTTTCCAGTGATCAGTACGTAACTTTGTGCAATACCGATCAACAGGTACTTGGACATGGAACGCAGCAGGTTCAACATATTCTGTCCTGAAAAAACCGCCGGGTTAATGATACCAAATGCGATATAAATAATGATCAGCCCCACGAATGCGGTAAGTGCTGCCCCCATTCCCCTGATTCCCAATAATTTCTTTAAAGGGCGTTGCTGTTTACTATTCATTTTTACTTCCTCCCTCAGTTTCCTTAATACTCTTGTTTTCAAAGGATGTTGCCATTGTAAGGATCTCGTCCTGGGTGGCTTCCCTTGCTGAAACCTCACCGGTGATACGTCCGTCACACATTACGATGATACGGTCTGCAATTCCCATGACCTCCGGCATTTCAGAGGATACAAACATAACTGCAATTCCCTGTTTTTTCAGCTCATTCATCAGATTGTAAATTTCTACCTTTGCGCCAACATCAATTCCTCTTGTGGGCTCATCAAAGATAACAACCCTTGAATCTCTTGCGAGCCATTTTCCAACAACTACTTTCTGCTGGTTTCCACCAGAAAGATTGCCGGAATCAATTTCCACATTCGGTGTTTTAATCTGGAGATCCTTCACTGCTTTTTCGCAAAGAGCATCTTCTTTTCCTGAGTTTATCACACCCATCTTATTGCATACAAGGTCAAGATTTGGCAGTGCCAGGTTCTGACGGATGCTCAGTTTCGTACAGAGACCGTCTTTTTTACGATCCTCAGGAGCAAGCACAACACCGTTTCGAATGGCATCCATTGGACAGTTGACTTCGATTTTTTTACCATCCACATAAAACTCTCCGCTGTCTTTCGGATCAACACCGAAGATGGCTCTTGTAGTCTCCGTTCTTCCGGCTCCCATCAGTCCCGCAAATCCTACGATCTCGCCTTCATATAAAGAGAAGTTGATATCTCGGACCATTTTTCCGGCATTGAGATTTTTCACTTCAAAAATCTTCTTGCCTTTCCTGCATTCCACTCTCGGGAATTTTTCTTTGATTTCACGGCCTACCATATTTTTGATAATGTAGTCCATGTCCATGTCTTTGAAATTACCGTCTGTTATGTATTGTCCATCTCGCATGATGGTAACTCTGTCCACGATATGGGACAGTTCTTCCAGTCTGTGTGAAATGTATACGATTCCTCTTCCTTCGTCCCTCAGCTTTCGGATGATACGGAAAAGATCATCAATTTCTTTTGCTGTCAGAGAGGATGTAGGCTCGTCCATGATCAGGATCCTTGCATCGATGGAAAGTGCTTTTGCAATTTCAACCATCTGCTGTTTGGATACTGGCAGATCTCCTACGATCTGATCCGGACTGATGTCGATTCGAAGATCGTCCAGAACCCTCTTGGCTTCTTTCCGCATCTTCGCATTATTTAAGGATAAACCACCTTTTACTTCTCTTCCAAGGAACATGTTCTCCGTTACTGTTAAGTGCCTGCACATGTTCAATTCCTGATGGATAATGGCTACTCCTGCTTCCTGGGCCTGCTTTGGTGTTAGGTCGTCATAGGATTTTCCGAAGATTTCCATCGTTCCTTCGTCTCTGGTATATACACCGCTGAGGATTTTCATCAGGGTCGATTTTCCGGCTCCATTTTCTCCCAGCAGCGCCATGACTTCTCCAGAACGCAGCTCAAATTTTACATGATCCAGAGCCTTAACACCCGGGAAACTTTTGCTGATATTGTTCATGGAGACAATGACCTCATTCATTCCATTCCCTCCTTATTTATTTGTTTTTGTTTTCCTTTGTTGATATTATCTTAACTCATACGATGGGGTTGGGATAGAGGGGGAGAGTTTGGGTTTATAGGGGTTTTTTTATTGTATGAAGGGTATGTGTGTAAAAAACAGGACCCTGTTTTCATGCAGGATCCTGTTTTTTGTGAATATGAATATGTGTAATACCTCCGATTATTTTCGGATGGAATCAACCAGTTTTCGTGCTTCTGCTGTCAGTTCTCTGATCTTGTCAAATTCTCCGTTTTTTACAAGCTCTCCTTTTACCATCCAGCTTCCGCCGCAGCATATAATTTTGTCGAAAGAAAGATAATCTTCCAGATTTTTTGCATTGATACCGCCAGTGGGCATAAACTTAATTCCCACATAAGGTGCAGCCATAGCCTTGATCATGGCAACTCCGCCTGCCGGTTCTGCCGGAAAGAATTTTACCACCTTAAGGCCTCTTTTTACTGCCTGCGCAACCTCAGACGGTGTGACGCAGCCTGGGAAAACAGGAATTTCTTTTTCCAGACAGTAATCTACGATCTCCGGATCAAATCCAGGGCTTACAATGAACTTCGCACCAGCTGCAACAGCTGCATCCACCTGCTCTCTGGTAAGAACAGTTCCTGCTCCTACAAGCATCTCCGGAAACTGTTCTGTCATCAGACGGATTGATTCTTCTGCTACTTCTGTACGAAATGTAACTTCTGCACATGGAAGTCCACCTTCAACAAGTGCCTTTGCAAGGGGTACTGCATCTTTTGTATCTTCCAGCACAACTACCGGAACAACACCAAGCTTCTGAAACTTCTCTGCTATATCCATCATTTGAATTTCCTTTCACTCAAAAACATGTTATCTTTTTATATCAAAATTCATTTCCATCACATGTCTGATCAGGGAAACATCATCTGTAATATTTCCGTCACCATGAATGGTATGCTTCACTGCACTGGCTGCAACACCAAAGTTCACAATATCTTCCGGTGTATATTCATTCATCAGAGCATAAATAATACCACTTACAAATGCATCTCCACCCCCAACACGGTCAAGAATATGGAAGGTAAGCCGTTTGCTTTCATAAATCTTTCCGTTTATCCAGAGATAGGCCATAAGGCTGTTCTCACTGCAGCTGTGTGCAAAACGCACATGTCTTGCAACGCATTTGATATTCGGATATCTCTCTACAAAAGCCTTGAATACTTTTTCCTGCTGTTCACGGTCCGGCTGGAATGGAACACCATCCTTCACATCACCTGCGGTATGATCTTCTTCATTTTTCCAGATGTGGTAAGGCTCGATTCCAAAAAGAACATCTACATATGGAAGGCAGAGGGTACAGAAATCTCTTGCTTCCTCCCAGCTCCACAATGTACTTCTGAAATTTCCGTCAAAGCTGACGGTCATGCCGTTTTCCTTTGCTGTTTTCAGGCAGGTCAGGATCAGTTCACCGCAGCTTTTTCCAAGTGCAGGTGTAATGCCGCTCAGATGAAGCCAGGTGTAACCTTCCAGAAGTTTTTTCACATCTGTTTTGCTGAAATCATATTCGGAAAAGGCACTGTGCTTTCTGTCATACACCACTTTACTTGGACGGATTCCGTAACCAGTCTCAAGATAATAGGTTCCAAGCCGATGTGTCGGTGTCTCTTCTTCTGTTGAATAAACTACGCTGTCGCAATTTACATCATTGCTTCGCAGCATACGTACAGCACTTTTTCCAAGACTATTTCCCGGAACTACTGTAAAGAATGAGGCATCTACTCCAAGATTTGCAAGGGAGAGGGCCACATTGGCCTCACTTCCCCCATATCTTGCCTCAAAAGATGTTGCGGTTCTGATTTTTTCATAATCTGGCGGAGTCAGCCGAAGCATGATCTCGCCGATGGTAATAAATTTATGCTTCATAATCAATACTCCAGATAAGCTCCCTTCATTGGACTTGCAGCATGCTGGCTGAAAAGTCTCAGGACACCTTTTTTGTATTTCATTTCACGTGGTTTCCAGTTTTTACGTCTTTCTGCAAGAATCTGGTCGATTTCCTCCATAGACTTGCGTTCTCCTGCGATTCCGATGATGTTCAGTTTCCTTTCCATAACATCAATTTCGATAAGGTCTCCCTCTTCCACAAGAGCGATCGGACCTCCGTCAACAGCCTCCGGGCTGCAGTGTCCAATAACCGGGCCGGTAGATGCTCCTGAGAAACGTCCGTCTGTGATCAGGGCAATGCTCTTTCCAAGTTCCTTATCACTGCTGATTGCCTCAGAAGTGTAGAACATTTCCGGCATTCCGCTTCCCTTTGGTCCCTCGTAACGGATGAAGACTGCATCACCCTTCTGAACCTTATGCTTCAGAACTGCATCCAGACATTCTTCTTCGCTGTCAAATGGTCTTGCGCGGAGAACGGATTTGAACATTTCCTTCGGGCATGCAGTGTGTTTGATCACGGCACCTTCCGGAGCAAGGTTTCCACGAAGAACTGCGATACTTCCATCTGTTCCGATTGCTTTGTCATATGGACGGATGATGTCTTCCTTCGTAACATTTACATTGTAACGTTTGTTAAATTCCTGAAGCCATTTATCACATTTTTCATAGAATCCGTTGTTCTTCAGTTCTTCCAGGTTTTCTCCTAATGTCTTTCCGGTAACTGTCATGACATCCAGGTGGAGATGCTCTTTAATCTCCTCCATGATTGCCGGTACACCACCTGCATAGTAGAAGCACTCTGCTGGCCATCGGCCTGCCGGACGTACATCCAGAAGATATCTTGCATTTCTGTGCAGCTTATCAAAGGTATCACCTGTGATCTCAATGCCAAACTCATGGGCAATTGCCGGAAGATGAAGCAGACAGTTGGTGCTTCCTGAAATTGCAGCATGAACAAGAATTGCATTCTCAAAGCTGTCCATAGTTACAATGTCAGAAGGACGCATATTTTCCATCTGGGCAATTCTCACTGCCTGTCTTCCAGCTTCTCTTGCAAAGTCAAGAAGGTCAGGGCTGGTTGCCGGCATCAGGGCTGTGCCTGGAAGTGCAAGTCCAAGTGCCTCTGCCATAATCTGCATGGTAGATGCAGTTCCGATAAAGGAACATGCGCCACAGCTTGGGCATGCATTGCATTTTGCCCAGTCAAGCTTCTCTTCATCAATTTCGCCACGCTCGAATTTTGCGCTGTACATTCCAAGCTGCTCCAGTGTCAGCATTTCCGGTCCGGCATTCATGGTTCCACCTGGAACAAATACGGAAGGAATGTTTACTCTGGCAAGTCCCATCAGATTTCCCGGAACACCTTTGTCACAGCTTGAAAGGTATACACCTGCGTCAAAAGGAGTAGCATTTGCATGGATTTCGATCATATTGGCGATCATCTCACGGCTGGCCAGACTGTAGTTGATTCCATCTGTTCCCTGGCTTTCACCGTCGCAGATATCGGTACAGTTATAACGTGCTCCGAAACCGCCTTCTTCTGCGATTCCTTTGCGGACTTCTTCTACAAGGATATTCAGATGTCCGCTTCCCGGATGGCTGTCACCATAGGTGCTTTCAACCATAACCTGGACTTTTCCAAGATCTTCTTTTGTCCATCCTGTTCCAATACGCAGCGGATCAAGCTCCGGTGCAAGTTTTCTCATTTCCTGACTTTTTAACTGCATGATTTTTTCCTCCATTTTTTATTCTCTGATAAGCTTTAAACTTTCCAGTGTTTTCCTGAGTTTCTCTTCGTCCTCTTCTTCTGCTCCAAGTTCTACATCATCAAATGTGGGAAGACTGAACACCCCCAGCATTGATTTCGCATCTACAATATATCTTCCACAGATCAGATCTACATTTTTCTCACATCCTGATGCAGCCTGCACCAGATGCTTGGCATCACACATATCTCTTAAATAAACCGGTATCTTTATCATTGCGTCCTGCCTCCTATGCAAAGATTGAAACAATAAAGCTTACAATAAGTGCCGTAACACCGATCAGTGTTTCCATGATCGTCCAGGATTTCAGGGTTGTCTTTTCGTCAATCTCAAGGAATGAAGTTACCAGCCAGAAGCCTGCATCATTCACATGGCTCAGTGCAGTTGCGCCACCACAGATTGCACAGCACATTGCTGCTCTGTAAATCATACTGGTATCCATTACAGCCGGCATGGTTGCCATAATTCCGGATGCCATTGTCATCGCTACAATCGAACTTCCTACAGAAGCTCTGACCAGAAGTGCAATGAGAAATGCGATCAGGATTAATGGAAGTCCACTCTTCTCCAGAACCGGTCCGATAATGTTTCCAAGGCCGGAATCCTGAAGCATCCATCGGATCACTCCGCCGCTGGCAATTACCAGAAGGATCATGCCTACCGGTCTGAGTGAATGGTCCAGGATTTTCTTTAACTGCGCACCGGTAAATCCTCGTTTGATTCCCAGGAAATACATAGATGCTAGTGTCGCAATGGTTAATGCAAGGAATGGTTTTCCTATAAATCCAAGAACATCCTTTACCCCTTCTGGAAGCGGCATATACTTAGATAATGTGCTGAGAAGGATCAGAACAAGCGGAATCAGGATCACACCTAATACCAGGCCAAAAGGCGGAAGGTCTTTTCCATCATCTTTAATCTCTTCCACATTTGCCGGAAGCTCTGTATGAATCTTGTTACCAATGAAACTTCCCCAGAAGATTCCGGAAACCATCATGCAGATCAGTGCTGTCGGAACTCCTACCATGATCATGGTTCCCAGGTTCACGCCAAGGGCATTTGCCACAAGTACCGAGCCTGCTGAAGGTGGAACAAAAGCATATCCACTGGCCAGACCGGAAAGAAGGGGAATCGCATAATACAGTGTGGATTTTTTCGTCTGCTTCGCAACACTGAACACCAATGGGATCAGCACCACAACACCCGCTTCAAAAAATACGGTGGTACCAATTACAAGTCCCGTAAGTCCAAGTGCCCATCCGGCTTTTTTCTGACCAAATTTACCGATCAATGTCTCTGCGATTCTCTGGGCTCCTCCGCTTACCTCCAGAATTCCGCCAAACATGGAACCAAGTCCTACCAGAAGCGCAATTCCCTGCAATGTCTTTCCAACACCTTTTTCTACTGTGTCCGAGATCATCGTAAGCGGCATTCCTGCTCCCGCTCCAATGATGATTGCGGAAATCATCATTGACAGAACCGGATGAAGCTTAAATTTGATGATCAGTACCAGCAGAACCACAATTCCCACCGCCGCCGCGATCATCAGTCTCATTGGATCTGCCGCAAAAGTTGTTTCTTCCATTTTTCTTTTTACCTCCTTGATTCATCTGATGTTTTACAATCTTTCTATGAATTCATCTGACCTATTTGCTGATTTTTATGTATTTTTTCCTTTAGTCACTGTTTTTTCTCTGAATTCATCTGATGTATTTATGATATAATCTATTCGTTAAAAACGCAATACGGAATTTTATCTAAAATTTTGTATCTTTTTTTGTGCAATTTAGCGTTTTGACATTGGATTTAAAAAACATTATCATAGAAAATAAGAATTATTACATTAGAAGCGGAGTAAGTCATATGATGAATTTGTTATCAGAAGAAAAAAGCCTTCCCCAAAAAATATCAGAGGATATTATTGCACTTATTTTAGAAGAAAATTTACAGCCAGGAGATAAATTACCGAATGAAACCATTCTTTCTGAGCGTCTGAATGCAGGAAGAAGTTCTGTACGGGAAGCCATGAAGCTTCTCGCATCCCGAAATATTGTTACGATCCGCCAGGGCTCTGGTACCTATATTGCCTCTTCCCCCGGAATGGTGGATGACCCACTGGGCTTTACCTTTATCGGCAATAAGCAAAAGCTGATCAATGACCTTCTGGAAGTGCGCTTTCTCCTTGAACCCCCTATTGCTGCAATGGCAGCCACACGCGCCGATAAAAAAGACATAAAAAAAATCACCGCGCTTTGCGATGAAGTAGAAGACTTATTAAAAAAACATGAAGACCATACACAAAAGGATATAGATTTTCATGCAGCCATTGCTTTGAGCAGCAAAAACGTTGTGGTTCCAAGACTGGTTCCTGTGATTAACAGCTCAATCCCTCTGTTTGTAGAGACCACCAGAGGTACACTGCTGGAAGAAACCATCGAGACCCACCGTGAGATTGCGGATGCCATTGCCGCACATGACCCGCTCCGCGCACAGGATGCCATGTATCTGCATCTGGTTTATAACCGTAAGAGAATTCAGATGATTGGAAAGTGAAACCAGAGAGCCAGAGCGTGTTTGAAAAAGGCTTTCTGCAAGATGTGCGTCACAATTTGTGGGCGATTCGCCCGGATGCGATTACACGTTTATATTGCCAGGTAGCCTTTATTACAAGGCTACCTGGCAATATCTCTCTAAAAACACAGCTGCACCATCTTCATCGCAGTCTGATGTTATCTCATCTGCTGCACGCTTTACACTTTCTTTCGCATTTCCCATTGCAACTGCCATATGAACCTGTTCGAACATTTCCAGATTGTTCTCAGATCATTATAATTTACATATTTGAAAGAATTGCGTAGCATATGGATCACACATCTCTGAATCTCTGCCTGCGGATAAACTGCCTGAATAGCTTCTTTAAAACCCGGAAGACCATCCACGCAGAAGAAAAGGACATCTTTTACTCCGCGGTTCTTAAGATCATTAAGCATCCCAAGCCAGAACTTGCTGGTTTCATTTGCGCCTACTGTGATGCCGAGGATATCTTTGTATCCCTCCACTGTAACGCCAAGAACTACATACGCAGCACGACTCAGAATCCTGCCATCCTCACGTACTTTATAATGAATACAGTCCATAAAGACAAACGGATAAACCGGGTTCAGAGGACGGGACTGCCATTCCTTAACCTGAGGAAGTATTTTGTCTGTGATCTTGCTGACCATTTCAGCTAATAGCTCAATTCCATAAAGATCCTGGAGCTGGTCGTGGATGTCACGTGTACTCATACCACGGGCATATAAAGATATCACTTTTTCCTCAATCCTGGAAATATCTCTCTGGTATTTAGGGATGAGTTTTGGTTCAAACTCACCATTACGGTATCTTGGTACGTCGATTTGAAATTCACCATATTGACTCTTTAAGTTTTTTGTAGAATGACCATTTCTTTTATTGTCTGTCTGTAGATCTCCCTTATGGTTTTTCTCGTAGCCAAGAGTTGCATCCATTTCTGCCTCCATCAGCTCCTGCAGGATATCCTTGAAACGGTCTTTCAGAAGCGTGTATATATCTGCAACGCTATTAATGTTGTTTTCTGAGATGATCTGTCGAATTTGTTCTTTTGCAACTGCCATAAAAAATACAAACTATTTTACACTACCTGAGACTTTGATTAGTGCGACAGCTCTTTTTTAAAATCATATTCCAACATCGCTTCTGAATTATCCATCATTTTATTCAGAGTTCCTCATTCTGGAAGCTTCACATTATTCTTTTCCTGACATAACATTGCCAAATAACACTGTATTCTTAATTAACAACACCAGGTTCAATAAACCCCTCCCCCAGTACCTCATTTGAATCCATAATGACAACAAAAGCTTCAGGATCTATCAACAATACATTTTTTCGAATAATATACAATTCTTTATTATTACAAGCACAAAGCACTATTTTCTTATGATTATGTGTATAACTGCCTTCCGCCCAAAGAAATGTTGCCCCTCTTCCTACTTTTTGTGCAATCATCTGAGCAATTTGCTCTGGATAATGCGAAATAATCATCGTCATTTTTCCTGCTGAAAATCCATTCATTACTTTATCTATAACTACCGATATTAAGAAAGTAATTAAAATTCCAAGCAAAAGACTGTCTGCACTTTTTGACACTAGGCATACTCCCAAAATAATAACTGACGAATCAAGAATCAATGTTAATGAACCTAAAGAAAGATGGGGAAATTTTTTTCGCACAAGCATAATCATAAAATCAGTCCCACCGCTTGATGCATTTCTTGTATACATTAGAGCATAACCAATTCCTGATAAAGTCGCTGTACACAAAACTGCCAGAAGCGTTTCTCCAGTATATCTCGGAAACAATGGTGCAATATAATCTGTAAAAAAAGCAACACTTGCAATACACAGTATAGACTTTTCCAAAAATTCCCGTCCTAGTATTTTCCATGAAATAAGAGCCATCGGTATATTTAAGCAAACCACAGTCATACCTATAGGAATCCCAAATAAATGATAACCTATCAACCCTATCCCAGTAAACCCAACCATAGGAAAAGAAAATGCCGATGCAAAATTATATGTTGCAATACCAATCAGAAAACCAGAAAGTAAAAAAATCCCCAGATCCTCTAATTTTTTTTTAACCTTTTTCTCTAATTTCATTACAAGCCTCCACGTATTCTAAAAGAGCCGGAAACCACATTCAAGGCTTCCGGCTTTTTGTTTAATTACTGTTCACATGCTTTACCACATTCATTCGCGGACTGATATATTTAAATTTATCACCTCGCAGCACTGACTTGGTTCGATGGAAGGGCTTATCATATTGATCATACACAATTTCTTCCATCAATAAACAAGGTGTCCCTGTTTTTACTTTCAACTCCGCTGCTTCTTCTGGCGTAGCCTCGCACACACTAATTTCCATCACTGAGTTTCCAGACTGCAGTCCATACTTTTCAAGAAGGATCTGATACAAAGATGCATTATTCAAATCTTCTACAAGTATATTTTTCAAATGTCCTGGAAAATAAAGCTTTTCCAGCATAACAGGTACATCATCTGCTGTTCGCACACGCTCTACCAAAATAACCATTTCACCATTTTCTAATTTTAACAGCTGCCGATCTCTGTCTTTTGCCTCCTGAAGTGTGCATTTTAACGTCTTGCCTCCTGGAACTTTGCCATTACGTTTACAGAGATTGGTAAAACTATTTGGGCTTGAAAGATCCTCTGTCATCTTTTCTTCCTGCACAAATGTTCCTTTTCCCTGTTTTTTCGCCAGAACGCCCTCTTCCACCAGTTCAGCAAGTGCTTTCCGAACAGTCATTCGACTAATTTGATATTTTTCACTTAATTCCAATTCTGTCGGAATTTTCTGATTTGCTTTATAAATTCCCTCTTTAATTTCCTGAAGAAGCAAGTCCTTCAACTGTTTATATAGCGGAACAATACTCTGCGGATCTAATTCGTTCATAATGCACCTCATTCATCTGTATATGTCTCTAAACATATACGCTTTTATTTTATATTATATAATCTTTTTTCCGATCCAGCAAGCTTTCTAAGTATATTCCTCTAAAAGTTACCAGCGTTAGATATTTCACCTTCATCTAGGCTATCGTATTTCAAGCCAGTTCTATGCCATTTTCCCAATCAATAAGGAACATGCCACATATATCGGCGTACATATACGGAATGATTACGAGCATCTGCAAGACGGTGGCTGTATCTGCTCAGTACTCCGGTAAACACCAGCGGGCTTAAATACTCTGCAACTGTTGGGCCGAGTATATCAATACCAAACTCTTTACCATCCAACACTGTGATGCGTTTTCCATATTTTTTCAAGAAATCAACAGCTCTTTCATCCATTTCTCTTTCTCTTCCTACCCCCACAAGTACAAGAAATGGAACTTCCTTATCTACAACTTCAAATGGTCCATGGAAGAACTCTCCACTATGAATTGGATTTGAGTGAATCCACTGGCACTCCATTAAAATACATGTAGTTGTTGTATACGCTACGTTATAATTTGCGCCTGTGGCCATAACATGAAGCACTTTATCATCTTTATGTTCTTCTGCAAATCGGATAGCACCTGGCTCTGCATATTCACGTGCTTTTTTGATCACATCATCCAGTATATCAAAACCATGCTGCATGTCATCATAGTGCTCATATCCTTCCGCCTGCTGTAAAAGTTCTACTGCAAAACGCAGAGCTACTGCCATAGAACATGTGGAGTACTGATACTTCGGCTCATCACCATTAAAGAATACATAGTCTCCCTGCTCTGCAAGTGGAGAATCCTTCTTACCTACAATTGTAATAGACACTGCTCCCTTTTCTTTTGCTGCTTTTGCAGCTGCAACAGCCTCTGGTGTAGTTCCGCTTGCAGACAAGGTAACTACAATACAATTTTCGTCAAAAGCCTTAGGTGGACAAAGTACAAACTCTTTTGCAGTATACACATGACTATCTATTGTTGCTGACTCACACTTTAAGAAAAAGTCAGCAGTTGTTAATCCTGCTTTAGAACCACCGCAGGCAGCGAAGTAAATCGCATGAATACCTCCATTTTCCTTTCTTGAATCCAGAATTTCTTTTACGACTGCTTTATAATCGATTTTCATAATATGACCTCCTCAATTTTATTGTTTTATCTTTCACATCAATAATCCAGTTTGTGATAATATCTTCTGATTTCCATTGGATGCTTTCTTACATTTTCCAGGTGCACATTAATACGTGCATAAATAGCAGCCATTATCATTGGTGTCAAAATTTCTCTGAATGTGTCATCTATTCCAGGTGTATGATATTCTTTTGTATCAAATACTGTAATATTATCGCAGATTCTAGGTAAGAAACGTTCTACACGTTCTGCTTGAGCTCTGCCATGATCTTCCCCTTTAAACAGAGTTACATTCGTATCTTTTTCAATAATTTCAAGTGTACCATGGAAAAAGTCTGCACAGGAAATAGATTTTGTACGCATCCACAGCATCTCTTCCATGTAGCACATCGCATAGCTATAAGCTGCACCTTTTAACATTCCTCCGCCAACAACATAGTGCATACTGTCCTCACCATGTTTTTCTGCAAATTCTTCTGTTTTTTTATCCGCTTCTTTCTGCACATTAATTAATGCATCCCCTAATGATTCTGCCTGCTGATAAAAGAGATCATACAATTCGAATTCTCCCTTTTCTTTCATGAACGCCAGCATAGTCACAAGCAGCTTCAGATAAGCTCCACCTTTGCATGAAAACAAAATTTCAGTTTCTTTTGCCAGAGGAGAATCTTTTTCATCCACAAATCCAAAAATCGTAGCTCCTTTTTCCTTGCCATAACGCACAGCATCTGTCATTTCCGGAGTATTTCCTGTAGCCGATGTGATCACCATAACAGACTTTTCTCCAAGCTTTGTATTTCCTTCAGCTGTCAGATCCGCTGCATTTTCAAGATATATTTCAATTTTGGAATGTCCTTTAAGATAAGACATTAATTCTTCTGCAACTGCATATGTACCGCCAATACCTACGAGAAAAATATTGTTATAACCTTTCTCGCAAATTTTTTTCACAGCAGCTTCCACATCTTTGCGCAGTGCAAGTGTCTCTTCCACGTCTTTTTTGATTGCATCCTCATTAAACTTAAGCATTTTTTCCTCCTTTTATTTGCATTTCATTATTTACATTTCAATAGAAAGTCCCATACCAAAAGATCCTTCTCTTAAACAGTTACGTCCTGAAAAATCTGCTGCAGCTGCAAAAGCAACTTCTATCATAGATTCTGTAATGATACTGTCTTTGGTCCATCCTTCTTTTAACAAAGTTACCAAAAATGCGGCAAAGAAAGAATCTCCTGCGCCCATAGTATCTACGGCCTGTATTAATTTTGCCTGCCCCTTATGGCACAGACCATCTTTTGTTACCAACAGCTGTCCACCTTTTCCCCTGGTCATCAGCACATGTGCACCACCATATCCTTGTACTTTTTTGGCAAAGCTAATACACTCTTCATCCGACATATCTTCACAGGAAAACAGTGCCATATCTACCATTGGACTTACCTGTTTCAGATATTCATCCGTACGATATTTATCTTCAGATGAAAAATCAAAGCTGATAATCGGTCCTAATGCACGTACTCTTTCAATCTGATTTTCTACATGTGCATAGCAGGAACTGTGTACAAGCTGAAATGATTCTACATAGTTCAGATCTGCACTGCTCAACATAGGTGGGTACAAACTTCCAACACCATGTTTTTCTTCAAAATAACCACTAACAAATACTCTGTCACCATCAACAATGTTGACCGCAGCCCGTCCGGATACTCCATGCTTCACAGGACAATGTGAAATGTCTACATGCTTTTCTCTGGCACATTTCAGGATATGTTCTCCTATGACATCATCACCTACTGTTCCTAAAAATCCTGCTTCAGCGCCATTCTCCGCTGCATACACCGCTACATTAAATGCATTTCCTCCTGGAAACGCCATCTTTTTGTGAATATAATAATCCACACAACAATCACCCAAACCTAGTATTCTCATATTTTCTATCCTTTCACGCCTCCCTGTGCAAGCCCTCTGACAAACTGCTTCTGGAATATCAGAAAAACAACAACTACTACAGCAGCTGATATTGTCAATCCTGCAATCAAAACAGGATAATCTGTTCTTAAAGCAGTCTGCAAAGAAACCAGACCAACAGGGACTGTTTTTAACTTATCACTTTCTACAAATACCGTAGCAAACATATATTCATTCCATGCATGCATTGTGGCAAACAACGCTCCTGAAAATAATATTGGTTTGCTCATTGGTAACACAATTTTCGTAAACATTTGTATTACAGAACAACCATCCAACATAGCAGCTTCTTCCACAGATTTTGGAAGAGACAGCATATAAGAACGAAACAGCAGCACTGTAAACGGAAACTGAAATACACTATAGGAAATAATTAATCCAAGATATGTATTATACAATTTTAGTTTCTGCATAAGTTTAAACAAGGAAACCAGATTTACTTCTGGTGAAATCATCATTCCTGCCACAATCATAATAAATATGAGATTTTTCCCTTTAAACTCAAACCTGCTTAATACATAGGAGGCCAGTGAACAACAGAGCACAGTCATAATTACAGTTCCAACTGTTACAATGATACTATTAAAAAAATACTGACCAACACCATATTTCACAGCATATGCATAATTTTCCCAATGTATTTTATCTGGAAGTGACCACGGTGAAGACAAAAACTCCGTATTGTTTTTCACACTGGAGATCAACATCCATACAAGTGGTAATATAATAGCAACTGCAAACAGACAAAAGAACAGAAACACCAGTATTTTCCCAATGGAAGAATACCATCGATTATATTTCATTGTTCTGCCTCCTCTCCTGTTCTGGATAGCTTCATTTGTATCAAAGATAATACCAGAGTAATCACAAATATCACTACCGCATACGCACTTGCCACACCCATCTCATCGTTATTAAAAGCTGCCCTATACATTGCAGTGGCAAGAACCTCGGTTGCTCTTCCCGGGCCACCACCTGTCAGTATCTGTATCTCTGTAAAAATCTTATAACTTCCAATTGTTGTTATAAGTGCAGTTACCAACATAGACTCTTTACTCATAGGTAACGTTACGTACCAAAATTTTTTTACTGAACTGGCACCATCTATAAGTGCGGCATCATGAATTTCCTGCGGGATCTTCTGGATGCCAATCAGATCAAGCAGCATACAATATCCAACATTTTGCCACTGGGAAATAAAGATACAACAGAAAATTGCAAGACTCGCATCACCCAGCCAGCCGGGTGGATTTTGAACGTGGAAAACCTGTACCAATAATTGGTTCAGCGGCCCTGTATTAGGGTTAAAAATACATTTCCACAAAAGGCCAATAACTGACATAGAAATTAATGACGGAATAAATAACACTGTCCTGAAAAATTTCTGAAATTTTCTCATAAATATTTCTTCCAGGCAAGCTGCCATTACCATCGCCAAACCCACCTGACACACGACAGAAAGGATTGCATATATAGTATTATTGAACAGTATTCTTAAGAATCCTTTTTTCTGAAATATGGCCAAATAATTTGCTATTCCTACCCACTTCCTATCCGGTGAATAGGATACCCATTTATACAAACTACCTATAATTGTCTGTATCAGAGGATAATACACAAAAACAAGCAATCCTATAGTTACCGGTGCCAGGAACAGTACTATGATTTTTTTATTTTTATAGATACTCATTCCCGAATCTCCTTTTGCTGTCCATGGGAATTATCTATTCCCATGGACAGTTCGTTCTATTATTCTTCTGAATCACTCTGAACTTCTTCTGCAATTTCCTGCACCTCGGACATCAAGTCCTCTGGTGTCACAGATCCTGCAATTACCTCTTGCAGCCCAGGTACATAAACATCTGCAATCTTACTGTGAATATCTGCATCAAGCCAATTCGCAAAACCTGAAGCCTTACTGTAAATATCAACTGCCTGCAAAGTCAATGCATCTGAATTTTCTTCATTATGAATTCCCTGTACAGATGCCGGACTGGATAACTGTGTGATCATCCTCTCCTGCCATGGCTTGCTGGTCATAAGCTTCAGAAATTCAATGGCAACTTCCGGATTCTTACAGGATTTTGAAATCATAAATCCATCTGGTGAACCAGTTACCAGTTCCGGATCTCCATCTTCTCCCTCTGGGAATGGAATCTTAAATGCACCTGCATTAAGATTATTTTCTGCGCATCGTCTGAATTCAATAGACTGCATATACGTCATAGCTGCATTTCCTGTAAGGAAATCATTTCTTGCCACCTCGAAGTCTATAGAGTTCGTATTTTCTGTAAAATACCCTTTGTCATTCAAGTCTTTTAGCATATTCAGTGCCTGCACATATCCATCATCTGTAAATGTACCAGTCTTATAATTATTATCTACTGCACGTACATCACTTGGTACACACATACTGTTAAATGTGGAAATATAATGGCAAGCTGTCCAGGGATCACTGTTTCCCATAGCCAATGGCGTTATTCCTGCATCTTTAAACGTCTGGCATACGTTTAAAAATTCATCATATGTAGTCGGCACCTCTACATTATATTTTTCAAATAAATCTTTGTTATAAATCATCAGCTTGGCGTCAACTCGTACCGGTACTCCATAAATGCCTTCCTCATACTGAAATGGCTCAAGCGCAGCTTGGATAAAGCTATCTTTCCACTCAGAATCCTCTTCATAGTATTCTGTCAGATCCAGTGCACTTCCCGCTCTTGCAAACTTATATGCAAATTCACCGCTCCATGAAAAGAAAATATCAGGAGCATCATCTGCACCAAGCATAACCTTAAGTTTAGACTTATAATCCGGATCTCCAACATTCTCAACAACAATGTCCACATTTGGATGTGTTGACTCAAACTCTTCAGCAATGTCTTCAAAATACGGTGCCTCATCTACATTGATCCAGTTATGGAAAAGTTTTAATGTAACCTTTTCTCCACTGTCTTCCGATTTTGATGTAGCTGCATTTACGCTCGTTCCAAAACTAGCCATTGTCCCCACTACCATACATGCTGCAATTACCGTGCTTATTACTTTTCGTTTCATAAATTACCTCCTTTTAACATTTGTTTTAACGTTGTCTTGCTTTGTATGTATACATTATATGACATCTTATCTTGTATGTCAATAAGTACAATATATATTTTTGTTTTTTGTGATGTTGTTGTAATTTAGTGTGTAAAATGTATTAAATAGCGCTCATAATTGTGTATTTTGTATAAATCTTCATTCGAGTTACAACAATTCTCTAACGCCACACAAAAAAGGTACCATAAGATCAGCCCCGTCTTATGATACCTAAAAAATTATTTTTCAAACACACTCTAGTAAACTATCACTTTAAACCTATAGTAACCTTACAATTTGTAACCTTCAGGCTTCCCTCAGAAGCAAACAGGGATAAGCTTTCTCCCGGTCTCTTGTATGCTCGTGCATTCAAAGCCACACCATCAACATAAATGGTAGCAATTGTATCATCCACGATCATACGGATATTATATTTCTTTCCAGGGATCAGATCAATTGGTCTTTCCAGTCCGATGTTCTGATTTGCTGGCCATGGCCAGTTCGGTTTTTTCTCGAATACATAACGGTTCTCTGTAGTATTAAATACAAACTGATAAGATTCTGCTTTGTCCTCATCCTCATAAAATCTTACACCAAATGTTCTTGTACCATCAGAGAATTCCACATCTGCTTCGAACTTGAAAATGTCACCGGTATTTCTTCCAATAACTACTTCTGAGCTCTTAGTTGGTGTATCGATTACAAAATCGTCCTTCTTTTCCTCTTTGTCAAAAGCATTCCATACTGTTTCCGGAATTCTTACACCAAGAGTGCCGTCCTCTTTCTGGTATACCTCATGCGCCATGAAGGTTCCTGCCCAGATAAAGTTTTCGTCATCATCATCTTTGTCTTTCGTTGCAACCCAACCAAACAGAATTCTCTGTCCATTCAGTTCAAAGGTACGTCCTGCATAATAAGCTCTGCCATCAAATGCATCATCTTTCGGTGCGATCCATGGACCATTCAGGCTCTTGCTCATGCGGTAAACCATTTTGCTTCTGTCACTGTATTCTGTTACAATGTGATACCACCAGTCACCAATTTTAAACAGGTCTGGCATTTCATGCATGGTATAAAGGTCCGGTGCCCAGAAATCGCCTTCAAATTTCCAGTTCTTCAGGTCCTTGGAAGTAAATTTAACAGTTCTACCGGTCTGTCTTGTTTTCGGTCCCTGCAGTCTTGTTCCAAGAACCAGTAAGTACTGGTCATTTTCCTCGTCACGAATCACCCATGGATCTCTCCAGTCATCTGGATCATAGCCTTCCTGAGGTGTAAAGGTAAGAGCATCCTGAGTTTTGTGCCAGGTAACCAGATCATCACTATATGCATGCATCAGTACCTGAGACGGTTTTCCAAGAGCTGGATAATCACGGTTGTAACCGGTGTAGAAAATATGATACTGTCCTTCTGCTTCAAAAACACTTCCTGCGAAAATAAACTGATCCTGCTCTTCATCAGTTCCTCTTGGAATTGCCACACCACAGTCTTCATAGTGAACAAAATCAGAGGTTGTTGCTAAATCCCAGCCAAACGGCTCTCCAAATGGTCCCGGTTTTCTGGTGTCTCTCTGATGATATAAATAGAATTTATCCCCATGTCCAAATGGCATACAATCACCGAACCAGGTTTCCGGAAACTGATAGTATAATTTCTGCATAACAATATATTCTCCTTTTCTTTACAGGCATTCATGTATCGAATGCCTGTCCCATATGGTAAAAAAGTCCTTTTATCAATTAATTATCCTTTTACTGCGCCTCCCACGGTAAGAGAGTTTTCAATTTTGTCACTGAAGCACAGGTACAGAATAATTGTAGGTATACTGGCAATCATCATTGCTGCACCCATAGCTCCCCAGCTGGTACTGTGCTGTCCCACAAAGGTTGCGAGTCCTGCCGGCAAAGTTTTCAGCTCATTACTGGAAATCATAACCGTTGGAAGAATATACTCATTCCATATTCCCAGTGTGGCAAATAAAGCTCCTGAAGTGATTGCAGGTTTTACCAGTGGAAGCATGATTGAAAAAAAAGTTTTATAAATACTTGCTCCATCAATTACCGCTGCCTCTTCCAGTTCAGCAGGCAGAGCCCGAAAAGAGGATGAAATTATCATAAACGGAAATGCCAGATTAAAAGCAATATACGGCAAAATCAATGCCCAGTGAGTATTCGCAAGTCCCATGTTTTTGATAAGAACAGAAAGAGGAATCAGGCTGACCTGCAAAGGGATAAAAAGGCCGATTGAAATAAACATGGAGGCTGCTCCCTTTAACTTCCACTTCATTCTTGCTACTGCATAGGAAAATGGCAAAATCAGAATAAAAACACCAACCAACGCAATGGCAGTAGTAAGCAGACTGTTCTTAAAATATGTCATAATATCAAAGGTTGTAATTGCCTTTATATAGTTGCTCCATTGCGGATGCAAAGGAAGCCCAAAAGGATTTGAATAGAATATTTCATCGTTTGTTTTCAGCGAATAGCATGTCAGATATAATAGTGGGTATATGCTAAGGCAGGCAAATATCAATAATATAATTGTTTGTACCCAGGCCTTGTGAGATCTTACTTTGATTCTTTCCATCATTCATTTTCCTTCTTCTTGCTCATAAGCATGTTAATAACTGCAATCGAAGCCAGACACATAAGCATTAGCGATACTGCTGAAGTACAGCCATATCCATATTTTCTAAGTTTGAATGCACTGCGGAATGTCATATAAGTCAGGCTATATGTAGCAGTTCCAGGACCACCTTGAGTAAGCAGCTGCATCTGCGAATAAATATTAAATCCACCTGTCACAGCAAAGATCAGACAGTTTCTCAGCGTATCTCTCAGCATAGGCAAAATAATGTAAAAATTTGTCTGCCATCTGGTAGCACCATCAATACGACTGGCTTCAATATAATCTGTTGGAATAGAATTTGCCGCTGAATAAATAATTACAAATTGATATCCCATGTACTGCCATGCGTTTACAAATGCCACGACCAAAATCGCCACATGCTTGTCTGACAGCCATTGCTGCTGGAAATCAAGACCTAATGCAGAGAAAATCTGATTGATCAGTCCAATTTCCGGATTTAATATGGAGGACCACAGCTGACACACTACTGTTACTGACAAAACAACTGGTATGAATAAACTGCTGCGAATAAATTTTCTGCACTGAATCCTCTTATCCATAAGCACAAGTGTCAGAAACGTTCCAAGAATTACTTCAAAAACAATCAGAACTCCTGCAACCAGAAAGCTATTGCGGAAAGATGTCCAGAATATTCTGTCCTGAAAAAGTTTTATGTAGTTTGCAAGTCCGGTAAATGTTTTGGTCGTCAATCCATCCCAGTCAAAGAAACTCATGATTACAGTTTGAAAGACCGGATAAAAGGCTATCAGCCCAAAGAAGATCAGACAAGGCAGTGTAAAAATCATTATTGCTTTCTTATCTGCCATCACCTTATTCATATATATTCACCTCTGTCTATACTCTTAGTTTCCACCAACGCTGTCTACGAGATCATCAATAGACACAATCACATCATCTGCATCCATTCCTGTAAGCATTTCCTGTAATAATTCTACAAAACTTGTGGCAAACTCAGCATTTTTCAAAGTGTGTGTCCATGCAGTCTGGAAATCCATGTTCTTTAATTCTTCAGCTTCTTTTTTTGCCAGTTCCGGAACCGGAGTATTCGGTTCAATAGAAGAATCTATATTAATTACAGTTGGAATTTTGGACTGATAGATATAGTTTCCTTCTACAGTACCCTCTGCCAAAATTGAAACGATATCAGCAACAAGCTCCGGATCCTCTGTATCAGAAGAAACAGCATATCCCTCATATGTAAAGCCACCGGAAAATGCATAGTAATTATCCTGCTCTTTTCCAGCATCAGCCATAGGATAGGATTCAAAATACCCTACATCATCGCCCATTTTTTCTACTAAAGAAGAAATATCCCAGTCACCGTTAATAAACATTGCTGCCTGACCTGACGTAAACAGATTCTGTGCTGTCTCATAGTCTGTAGATGTACATCCAGCCTGGAAGAATCCCTCATTTACAAGGTCAACCATTTTTTTAATGCCCTCTGCATATCCACTATCTGATGCATGAGCCTTTCCCTCTGATAAAGCCTTTAAACCAGCTGGATTTGATTTCAGCGCAAACATATCGAAAAATGCGCCGCTCACAAAACCTTCCTTGGCAAAAAGAGCACATGGAATGATATCATCTGCTACCAGTTCTTTCGTTGCCTCAAGAAGTTCATCATAATTTTCCGGTATCTTAATGTTATTATCTTCGAATACCTTTTTATTGTAATAGAGCAGAATTGCAGAAGCTCCGGAGTCCGGGAAAATATATGTTTTTCCATCATCATAGACTTCAGTTCCCTTTGCAGATTCGGTCATTTTATCTGCATATCCGGTGTCCTTTACATACTCGGCTACATCAAGTAAGCTGCCACTTGCTGAAAGTGATTCCACATCTCCGGCATTTACATGTGCAATATCAGGCATATCTCCTGTTGCGGCACGTGTCTTTAATGTCTGACCATCATCATTAGGATGTGCCTCAATTTCGAACGTTACATTTGGGTATTTCTCCTGAACTTTGCTGATTGCATAATCCAGAATCGGTTTCTCCGCTTCTGCATAATGTGCAAAAATTTTTAATTTCCGTTCAACATTCGTATCTGTTTCTGCATGCACATTTGCAAGTCCATAGCAGCCAAGTCCTGACAATGTAAGGACTGCCGACATCATAAAACTGATTACTCTTTTTTTCATTTCTTAATCCTCCTTTTTGATTACCTGTTGTATTTGATGGCTCTATTATCTTCGATTTCATTAACAATTTCCTGTGTTTTATAGGTTTGTTTTTGTAAAAAACAGGCTTCTTTTCTTCATCTGGAAAAAACAGGCTTCTTTTTAGAAAAAACAGGCATTTCTTTTGTTCAGCTTTAACTCTCCATACGATAATGTTATAATTCATTACAGGTTTACAGTACGTGAATCCTTAAAATTATTTTGTACTTATCTTATATTGTGAGATTACTTTATTTCGGAACCGGAGGAGAAATCATGTCTGCAAAACAATTGGCATTACCTGGCTTTACATTAAAAAAGAAACTGATTCTTATCATCATGTTTCTTGTATTGTTGCAAAACATTGTTTTACTTATTTTCGCCAATTACCAGTTTTCGCAAAAAGAGCTAAAAAGTTCTATAGAGCATATTCAGAATGAGTGTCATCTACTCGACAATGACATGAAAACCCAATATCATAATGTCATTCTCTGCTCAAATGAATTGATCAGTACAATCAACCAAACTCAAAGTTATTATTTTAGCAATCCGGCTAATTCCTACCTAAAGTCTGCTTTTAATTATAACCTGCACTTATTTTCTTTTGTAGACTCTGTGGTTTATCTCACTGTAAATGATAAAATTGTCTGCGCCGGTACCGACATGGAACCTGATCTCAGCAAAATCAAGGAAGAACTGCTTGATTCTATTCCTTCAACCGGGGTTCCGCAGAATCAGTTTCTCAATATACAGAAGCGTGCATATCTCGGAATCGATTCACCAGTTTTAACATTTTCAAAAAGAGTACTCAATATTAATACCGGAAAAACACTTGGTTATTTATTTTTAAACACAAAAGTTGCTACTATTTCTTCTATGTTTGACAATTTAAATCAAAACTATTATATAATCAACTCCAAACAGGGAATTGTGATTTCCAATTCAGAAAGCACTGCTTTGTGTCAGGCAGATCCTGACAGTTATTCTTTTATATATAGTGCTAAAACCGGTTCCCAGGTTATAAACATAGATAAAGAAAAGCACATGTTGACTTGGACTCCCACAGGTTTTCTTGATTATATTCTGGTCAATGAAACTCCACTAGAAAGCCTCAGATCCACTTTTGCCATAAATATGTTTTTACTGGTTCTTATCCTGATATTAAGCACAATCACTATTATTTTTCTGATTTCTGCTTTTACCAGACTTATTACAACCCCTTTGGAATATCTTTCTGAAAGAATGCAGCACGTTGAACTTGGAGATTTAAAAGTTCGCTCTAATCTTAAGCAAAACGATGAAATCGGAGATATATCCAATAATTTTAATACTATGGTTCACGAACTGGAAAAACTGACTGCACAAATCAAGCAGGATGAGCGTCAGAAACGAAAATATGAACTGTCCTTAATGCAGGCTCAGATCAATCCCCATTTCTTCTATAATGTATTGGATTTGATTTATATTTCCTGCTATCAAAAACAGGAAAAACAAGCAGCTACTGTAACAAAATATCTTGCAGATTATTATCGTTGTGTGCTCAGTAATGGAAAAGAACTGATTCCAATTCGGGAAGAATTCCGTATGCTGCAAAATTATCTGCTCATTCAGAGATACCGTTATGCTACTATTTTGGATTTCCAGATCGAAGCTGAACCAGAGGCAGAAAACTATATAATCCCCAAAATGACCTTACAGCCTCTTGTAGAAAATTCTTTATATCATGGAATAAAGGAAAAAACATCTCCGGGAATTATCACGATTATCTCCAGAGTACGGACTGACCATATTACTTTATGTGTTTGTGATAACGGAGTAGGAATGGAACAGGCAAAGCTTCGCCGTTATCTGAATTCTCCTGAAGCAGAAGATCATTTCGGACTGAAAAGTGTTTACAACCGACTTTTCCTTTACTACAATAACAAATGCAAATTTCGGATTTTCAGTCAAAAAGATACCGGTACAGCTGTTGTCATCTGTATACCAAAGAATTGGGAGGAATTATGATACGTGTATTAATAGCTGACGATGAACTATATTTTCGTAATTACATGCTTACTGCCGTAGACTGGCATTCCCTTGGTTTCCAGGTCTGCTGCCTTGCTCAGAACGGAGAGGAAGTTCTTTTTGAGCTTTCAAAAAATACTATTAATATTGTTTTTCTGGACATTAATATGCCCCATATCAATGGATTAACACTGGCAGAAAAAATCAAGGAAGAACATCCACATATTATGATTGTATTTATAACCGGATATTCCGATTTCTCATTTACCAGAAAGGCAATACAACTCCAGGTTGAAGACTATATGCTAAAGCCAATATCTCCGGATGAACTCTCTGAGCTTCTTCAAACTCTGAAACAAAAATATAAACAGAAGCAGCAGGAAACTATTCGCAAAAAAAAATTGCATGACTTTACCCTGGATAATTATATGTATTCTCTTCTTTCCTTCTCAAAAGAACCATCTGAATCTGATGATGGTGCAAAATATCTTTTTGACCAATGGAAAGTATCAGATATTTATCAGATTGCCATAGTAGAATTTAATTATATCTCCTGCCAGGAGCTTAATAAATTAAATTTATCTCTTCTGAAATTCAGTGTAAAAAACTGCCTGGATGAATTGATAAATTCAACAGTTAACTATTACTCTTTCCAGGATACTTATAATAACATTGTTTACCTTTTTAATTTTCAGACACAAAAAAGAGCGGAGAATTTTTCCTTTGATTTTATGAAAACCGTCAAAACATTCATTCAAAAATGGTTTTCTATAGACCTTGCTTTCGGAATTGGAACCATTGCAGAAGATTCTGGTCAGATAGCTGACAGCTACCAAAAGGCTTTACTTGCTTTACAATATAAGACATCGCAGGACAGTCCCATTTACCGCTATAGCAATAATAATCACATATTTTCACCACGCTTTGCTGGTTTGGATATTTACAACCGCTTTCTTATGGCATTGCGTCAGACATCATTGGAAGATGCGAAAGAAGTACTGCTGGAAATTGAACAACAGGTTTTGCTGCAGAATTCTGATATGTATACTGCTCAGCTTCTATTATCTCCGCTTTTTTCCATCATTCTTTCTTTTCTTTCTGAAAAAGAAATTAACATCAATGATGTGCTAGATAATGATCCTGTTTTATATCCAAATATTTTTCTGAAATCCTCAGCACATGACAGCTGTAATCTGTTGTTTCACATATGTCAGAAAGCGATTCTGCTTTCTGACAGTTCCAAGCCTTCACGTGCATCGGAAATAATTCATCTGGTTCAGGATTATATTCAGCAGCATTATATGGACGAAGAGTTATCAGTGAAACAAATTTCGGAAAATGTTGTTCTGGATGCCAGCTATATTCGGAAAATATTCAACAAATATATGAAATGCACCATTACAGATTATATACTTTCAGTCCGAATGGAACATGCCAGACGATTACTGGAACAGGGAAATACCAGTATTACAGAAGTTTCTTCTCTTGTCGGTTATAAAGATTCCGGTTACTTCAGCAAAGTATTCAAGAAATATTATGGAATCTCCCCTAAGCTATGCCGATAATCAAACAATGAAACAAACAGTGCTATGAGCACCTGGACGTTTCCCTTCACAGCAGTTAGCAAATATCCATGCATACATGACATCTTAATTCATAGCCAAAAAAACTGGGACTGTCGCACTTAGTGTGATATGCTCCCTTCTAGGTAGGCAAGTGAAATAATAAAAACTTGTCACTTAGGAGGGAGCATATTTTATGTCTAAAAGAAAAGTATCTGTTGCGGATAAGATATATGCTGTAAATCTATATCTGGATGGAAAAGAAAGTCAACGGCGAATTGCCGATATGTTTGATGTAAGTCTCGCATCTGTCCAACAATGGATTCGAAACTATGAATCTATGGGAGCAAATGCATTCACATTGAAAGGGAATAAAAAATATTCCAAAGAATTGAAACAACAAGCAGTCGTAGATTATTTAGCAGGCTATGGTTCTCAAGATGATATTTGCAAAAAATACGAAATCCGTTCAAAAGCTAAGTTACAAATCTGGATAAAGAAGTATAATGGTCATGAAGAATTAAAATCTTCTGGAACAGGAGGAAGCATTATCATGACCAAAGGAAGAAAAACCACTTTTGAAGAACGGGTTGAAATAGTACAGTATTGTATCGCACATAATCGTAATTATGCCAAAACAGCAGAACAATACCAGGTGTCCTATCAACAGGCTCGCAATTATATAGTCAAATATGAAGCTGGTGGAGTAGAAGCTTTAAGAGATAACCGTGGCAAACGAAAACGTCCCGATGAGATGAGTGAATTAGAAAAGCTGCGTGCTGAAGTTAAAATTTTAAAAGCAGAGAAAGAACGTGCTGAAATGGAGGCATCTTTTTTAAAAAAACTCGAAGAAATAGAGAGGAGGCGGGGCTAAGCCTGGTCCGTCATGAACATATATAGCAGGCAATCAAAGAAGAACATGAAGATCATAATTATTCAGTTGCTGCACTTTGCAAACTTGGTAATGTTTCTAGAGCAGCTTATTATAAATGGCTACACAGAGAAATTCCCAAAAGCGAGCAAAAGAATAGGTTTATTGCTGACGAGATAGAAAAGATTCACACAGACTCACCGGATAAAGGCTATCGAAGGATCAGAGATGATTTGGAACGATATCATGGTATTGATATAAACGATAAACGTGTGCTACGCATTTGCCGTAAACTTAATATAAAATCAACTATCAAGTATTCTAACAGCGGATGCACAAGACAGGCTGCAAACCCTCAGTATATAGCTGAAAACATACTTAATCGGGAGTTTACTGCCAAAGCACCAAATGAAAAATGGCTCACTGATGTGACAGAATTCCATTATTATATTGGGATTGAAAAGCATAAAGTTTATCTAAGTGCAATACTGGACCTATATGATAGACGGATTGTTTCGTATGTTATTCGTGATAAGAACAACAATGCTTTGGTGTTTGATACGGTAGACAATGCTTTACTTAGAAATCCTGGTGCGCAGCCACTGTTTCACAGTGACAGGGGATTCCAATATACGAACAGGACATTTCATACAAAACTTGTAAATGCTGGAATAATACAAAGCATGTCGCGAGTTGCTAAATGTATCGACAATGGACCAATGGAAGGCTTTTGGGGGATTTTGAAGAGAGAGCGATACTATGGAAAACGATTCACTGATAGAGGTACTCTCGTAAAAATGATCGAAGATTATATAGATTACTATAACAATAAACGCTTACAAAGGAATCTCGGAATTTTAACACCAATGGAAAAACACGAAATTTACTTGCAAGCCGCATAAAAACTGCCAGCAGATAAATTTCTGCTGGCAGGAAAAATTTATATTTTTTCAATTGTCTACTTGACGGGGAGCGGTTCAGTGTGACAGCCCCTTTCCTGTTGTAAATATCCTTTATAAGTACTGACTGAATTCAACCTTCTCTTTGTTCGGACCTTCAATAGTGAAAAACTTTACTCCATTTTCCCAGAATGGTAAAAAATGAATACTGTCCTGTGTGGTATTCAAACCAGCCTGGTTAATGTACTGATAAATTTCTTCTATATCCTTAACATCGAGTGCAACATGATCAATTGCTCCAGCACGAAAGACTGCTACATGATTCTCATAGGCTTCCACAACCAGAGTTCCAAGCTTCAGAAATACAACCTTCTCGTCCGCCTCTTCATTAACTGTTTCAAAAACTGTTTCAAAACCCAGTTTATGGTAAAAATCTACAGTTTTATCAATATCGTTCGTTGGAATTCCAATGTGCTGGACACCTGTTGAATAGTTTTTCAAATCCATTTCGATTTCCTCCTTTGTAATGAACAAGCAACAGCTTTTTTACAATATACGCACAAGTTTTCTTGTTTGTCAAGATTTACGCTTGTTCAAAATCCAAAATCCTCATAATCCTCTGGCAGAAATCTATGGTAAATAAAGTGAAATCCCTCGTCCTTAAAGCAGTAATAGTACGTATCGTCTGCCTTATCCAGAAAACGGATATAGAAATCAAATTCCCCATTGTCCATTTCCTGGCTTTCTGTTTTTTCCCAGTAAGAAGCAAACAGGTCAAGTAATTTTACCTTCGTACATTCATGCTTCTGAACCAGTTCAATAAGTACTTTAATAAATTCATTCTCTTTCATATTCTCATGTACATAAACGCTTCCTGGCTCCGGTATATAAAAGCAGAATCTGTCCCCTTTATGAGACACCCTCACTTCTCCCAGTTTGGATGTCAATTTTTCCGGCAGGTTCTGGAGACGGGCTGCCATTTCATCTGCGCTGTCCTGTGCCAGGAAGAAATGATTCAGGGAAGACAGCGGATAATATAAGTGAATCTTCTCTTCTTTAAATCCAAGCTTAGCCTGTTCTTCCTTTATTACATCTATTAAACTGTTTTCCAGCTTCTCAAATCCAGTCATAAGTTCTCCTACTTCCACTAAAAAGCAGCCTTACATCCCATTCTTTCAGCCGAATGCTTCCGCCACTTTTTCAATCAGTTGACATTTTTCTTCTATTGTGAGTGTTTTCTTTTATTTTTTATAACAAAAATCACAATTATATAACATTTTGTTTCAGCATTTCATATTCTATCATACTTCCAGGTTCGCCGCAACTTACTTTTTCACTTTATAAACCACATACTCATGGCTGAAATGATACCCCAGTTTCTCTGCCAGTCCTACTGACATTTTGTTGGCTGCATCCCAGTTTGGATAAAGCCCGCGTTTGTCACACTCCAGAAGCAGCCGCGCCGCTCCGATATATGCAAGACCTTTTCTCCGGTAGTCCTCACGGGTTACTACCTCAATTTCAATTCCACCATGACATCCAAGATTCTCGTCACTTCTTCTGCCATAACCAGAATAAGAGGAAATTCCGGCGACTACTTCCCCGCCCGTTAAAATGCAAACACCAAGTCCATACTCTTTGTATTGACTATAGCTTTCGTAGTTTGCTGTCAGATCCTTACTCCACTGTGTATCTCTGCAAATTTCAAAAAGCTCCTGATCGATCAGTCTCATCTCATACTCTCCTGGCAAACTCTGTGCTACCTTCTGAAGCTGCTTTAAATCAAAAATCCCAGGTTCCTTTTTGATTGCATAACGGAGCGCTTTCTCTGCCTTCTCCCCGTAACACTCCACAATCATCTGTGCCCAGTCATCATTTTGCGGAACCAGAATCACTTCCTCTGATGCACTATTTGTCAAAGCTCCGGAAATGATCTCTGATTCCGGTTTTCCACTCAGGAAGCAGAAATCCCCAAGCATAACAACACCACTCTCCGGTTTTTCCAGAGAATCCACATATATTTTCCCCATCACTCCCTGCAATGCGGACCAGACCACACTATCCTGCCAGCCTGCAAAAAGAGCACTGGCTCTGCCCGTTTCTATTAATTCATAAATCATATTCATCCCCCTTACGTAAATCAGGCGAGAGACCTTTGCCCCTCGCCATCCTTGCTTAATTCAATTATCTAAACGAACATGTCGGTGACATCACCATATATGAAAGTCAGCTGTTCCACGCCTACCAAACGCTTTAGAGCGTGTTTGAAAAAAGCTCTACGGTTCTATATATTTATCATTTGAAAAAGTGTACCCATTCTTATATTTCACCGTTAAATAGAATGTCTCTTTTCCATCTGTAACCTTTACAAAACAAACATTATTATCATCAAATTTGTCGGTAATGTCAATACTCTGATTATGAAAATAAACCCATACGCTTCCATCTTCTTCGTATTCTACATCAGGAGAATTGATTTCCTCCATAAGCTCTTCCGCTGTAAGAGCGCGCTGAGTTCCGTCAGCATCAATAGATACTCCACCGCCACCGGTTTGATGAAGTGTGCCATCCTCATTATAGTATTCCATAGTATAAGTACCGTCATTGGAAACATCTAAGGTCGCCTGTGTCTGATCACCATGAAGCCAGATCTGAACCGTGCGCTGGATACCTCCAACATTCGCTGCATATGCAGTACCGGTTCCTCCAAGGATAATACAGCCTGCAATCACTGCAGCTGCAGTTTTCATTTTTGTTCTTTTCTGTAATTTTGCCATATTTTCAACCTCCTGTAATGAGCCCTTTGAAGTCTGCAATACGGAAAAAGCTTTTTTATATTTTTCACCATTCGTCATTTTCCCATTCCTCCTTTAAAGAATCCTTAAGCAAGGCTCTTCCCCTGGAAAGCCGAACCTTTACATTGCTTTCTGAAAGCTTCAGGATTTCGGCTATTTCCCTGACGAGATAATCTTCGTAATAAAACAAGTGAATCACAATGCGGTACTTGTCCGGAAGCTTCATTACCTCTTCAAACAAATCTCTTGACTGGGAATCTGGAAAAGAAAGAGTTTCCATATAATCCTCCAGAGAGCATTTATTTTTCTTCCAGAAAGTCCTGTTTATATTTTTCGCCTTATTGATAACCACACGAAGGAGCCATGCCCGGATGTGCTGCTCATTTTCAAATTCTTTTCTGCTGGTGTAATACTGAACAAACGTCTCCTGAACAGCATCCTCCGCATCCATCTGATTCTGACAAATATTAAACGCTGCGGTAAAAAGATTGTTCTGGTAGAGCTGGATCAGCTGTTGAACTGGTTGTCTCATGAGAACTCCTCTGGCTGCTGATCAGTATGAAAAGCAGCGGTCTGTTATTTTCTTGTGTCGGGTACCTTCACTAATTATACAAATAAATAGGGAGAAAGGTTACAAAAAATTTTAACTTTTCACATCCAATGAATTATGCTAAAATACAGCCAAAACATACTTTAAGGGGGCTTTTTCATGGAATTTCAGACACTTATTGAGAACAGAAGATCTGTGCGTAAGTACAGTTCCCATACAAATGTTACTAAAGAGCAGATCCAGCAGCTTGTACAGGCCGCTTTGGAAGCGCCATCATGGAAGAATACAGAAACAGGTCGTTATTACTGTGTTTTATCAGCGGACATGAGTCAGAAGCTTCGTAAGGAATGCCTGTGTTACGCTAATAACGATGTAAAAACTGAGCATGCAGCTTTAATCGTCACCACCTTCGTACATAACCGTGCCGGTTTCCAGACAGACGGCACTCCTGATAATGAGATTGGAAATGGATGGGGCTGTTACGACCTTGGTCTTCAGAACGAAAACCTGATTCTGAAAGCCACAGAGCTTGGTCTTTCCACTCTGATTATGGGACTTCGGGATGGGGACAAAATTCGTGAAATGCTTTCTATTCCGGAAAGTGAAACCATTGTTTCCGTTATTGCTGTAGGAAAAGCTGATGAGGAACCAAGCCGACCGAGGCGTAGAGAGCTGGAGGATGTATTAAAATTCTACTAATCTCTATTTTGACAGCTATATAATCCGACTTCACGAACCTAAAATGTCAGAAAACCCACGAGATTATCACTTTAATCTCTTTTTGGATTTTCTGACATTTTTACTTACATTTCTTTACTCTGTCACTTCAACTTTTTGAAACAAACCATCCTTAGACAAATCCATCCAATCCAGACAAATCTCTCTGAATGCACCTCTGTCCCAACCATCTACTCCTTCTGGAAGTGAATGGGAAAAGCGGTGATACGCAATCAGATATCTTCCCGTTTTCGGATCTTTTATCATGCCATGATGACCAGTCCCCAGAATATTTTTCTCCGTATTTTTATGTAAAATCGTTCCAAGAACCTTTACCGGTCCTGTTGGTGAATCTGAAATTCCATAATTCACATGATAATCCTCACTTCTTGTATCATCGCATGACCATGTAAAATGATACTTTCCCTGCTCATAAACTGCCATAAATGCCTCCCGACAGTCAGCCTCTCCCTCATAAATAATATTTTTCATACTTCCCGGAACAATAGTACACATGTCATCTTCCAGTTCCATTACCGCTGGTGTTTTGGAATTTCCAAAGTAAAGATAGTTTCTGCCATCATGATCTGTTAAAACATACGGATCAATAACCTGATCCAAAGTTACTCCATTTTCCAGCTTTTCCATAGACAAAAATGGTTCTTCCACGGACAGGTTTTCAAAAGGACCATATGGATGCTCTGCAACTGCTACTCCTATATTTTTTTCAGCACAATAATAAAGATAATATTTTCCGTTTTTATATCCCACTGTAGGTGCCCAGGCAAAGTCCTTTGCCCACTTTGAATTCCATGTTATGTTAAAAATTTCTCCATGATCAGTCCAGTCCTTCAGATTATCTGAAGAAAAGCATTTAAAAGAAGCACCATGCCATTTATTTCCATCCGTAGTTGGATAAATATAATAACGTCCTTCAAAATAGCGAATATCTGGATCAGCATAATATCCTGAAATAATTGGATTACTCATATTTTCTCTCCTTTTAAAGCTCGATTTCATAGTTGCCGCCCTTCCAGACAGCTTTCTTTTCTCCATAGACAAAGTCTGCATTCGCGGCTCCTGGCAGTTCTGCACTAAATAAAACCTTGTTTCCATTTTTCTTCCAATTTAATTTAATTTTCCCCCATACAGTCATATAAGTCATTTCTGCATGAGTCATATCCGATGGAATAAATGGCATGATTTCTAAATGCACACTGCCATCTTTCTTTGGCTCCACTTTTCTTAAGCCACAGATTCCTTTTATAAACCATGGTCCCAGCGAACAAAGTGCAGGATGATTATGTGAATTCATTTCATTATGTACCAAATACTGCCATCTTTCCCATATAGTAGTTGCGCCCTTGGAAAGCATAAATTTCAGAGACGGATAATCTTCACGGCAGAAGAACTGATAAATAATATCATCTTTTCCAAGATCAGACAAACACTGATTGAGAATTCCAGATGTAAGGATTCCGGTTGGATACTGCACGGATCCTTTTGATTCAACCACCTGGAAAAGCATCTCCCGAATCACCTTTTCCCGAAATTTTTCCGGTACAATATCAAATTCCAAAGCCATAGCACTTGGAGCAACCGCTAATGTATCGCATGTTCCGTAATATCCAGTACCTAATGGATTATCCATGCATTTGCCATAATATTCACGGTTAATCGCATCTTTCAGATCTATTAGTCTGTTTTCATACAATTCTTTTCCCTGTGTATCTTCCAACACATTGGCAAACAGAATCAGAGACTCATAAAAATCAGCTAAAAATGAATTGGCGATCATCAAATTGTTTGCAAATTCCAAAGCCAACCAATCATTATAAAAATCGTAAGCCAAAAGTCCATTTACCAGTGTAGAATGAAGGTATGCCTCATACTTTTGCAAAGTTGGGTAATTCTCTTCTACCAGTTCTTTATCTCCTGTATACAGATAGGCATTTCGCAATGTCATATGATAGCCAACTTTCCAGATAAAGGTGTCTCTTGGCCATCCCGGTGCACCAGCCAAAGGCATGGAACCGTCCTTTTCCTGAGTATCCCGGATGTCATGAAACCATTTGCGGTAAAAATTAGTCAAATCAAAATGGAGCATTCCAAATTCAGAAGCCATACCTGCATCTGCCATCCATCCCTGACGCTCATCTCTCTGACAGCAATCGGTTGGAATAGAATGCATGTTACTGCGCATTGTCCATACCATTGCCTTAAAAATATTGTTAAAAGCTTCATCCGAGCAGGAAAACTCAGAAATTTCCTGATTGTCTGTATGTACAACTTTTCCAATAATCTGCTCTTCTTTTAATTCCCCAGAAAGGCCAGTAATTTCAGCATAACGGAAACCATGATATGTAAATCTCGGTTCATAGCATTCTCCGCCTCCTTTGCAGGTATAAATATCTGTAGCCTTTGCAAATCGGAGATTTTCTACATTTAATGATCCATCTGGATAGAGTACTTCACCATGACGAATTTTTATAACCGTTCCCTCATTTTCCTGTATAGAAAGACGTATCCACCCTGTAAAATTCTGTCCAAAATCTATAAGCCAGCACTCTTTCTGTTTCCAGATTTTTACTGGTTTCAACTCCTCTACCACACGAATTGCAGGTGTATAAGAATAAACAAGTTCCCCTAGTGGCTCCTTAGCTAAATATGCATTTTTCCAATCTGTTGCATCAAAACCTGGAAGATTCCAGCCATCTTGTTCCTTTCTGGCATCATAATGTTCTCCGTCAAATACACTTGATATTTCAATAGGTGACATGCTGGTTTGCCAGGTTTCATCTGTTCCCATAATCACTTTTTTACCATTTTTAAATGTAAGATGCATCTCTGCAAATCCAACACACCGACCACGGTAAAAAGCCTCACTGTAAACATCTTTTGCTCGCAGTTTTTCATCTAAAGGCCAATGTCCTCCCACCCATAATCCAAGAACATTTTCTCCCTTTTTCAGCTGTTCTGTAACATTAACTGCCGTGTACTCTACTGTCTTTTCGTACACTGTATAAGACGGAAAAAGTACCCTGTCAGTAATCCTTTTTCCATTTATATAGCTTTCTACATATCCCAGACCTGTAAAATACAGAATTGCTTTTTCCGGTAATTCCTCATCTAATGCAAAACTTTTTCGAAATACGGTTCCTCCGGTAATATACTGTGCTTTAAAATGATCCTGATCACTGATTCCAGTAGAAAATACGGCCTTTTCTTCTCCTGTTTCACCGTTTTCCAACGTCCACCTTAAGATCCACTGATACTCTGAATTTTCCTTAAGTGGTTTTGGTAAAATGTATTTTCTTTTCATTCCAGGTACGATTTTACTGTCAAAAACAATCTCATTTTCTTGCAAAATCTGAATCTGAAAGCTTTTCTGTGCTTCTGTTTCACCAACCATTTTCCAGGACAATTCTGGTTGCAGCTTGTCAATCCCCACTGGATTTACCAAACCCTCACAATACAGTTTTCTCGCCATATTCCTCTCCTTTTTTAGATTTTATATATTTTTATTCAATTACATATTCTTTTTTCTGTATTCTCCAGGTGACATTCCAAAATATTTACTGAATACCCTGCTGAAGTAACTGGTTTCTTCAAATCCAGCTCTTTTTGCTATATCATCTATTTTCTCTTTTGAATTTCTAAGCATCATCTCTGCCGCTTCCATTCTCACCTTCAAAATATAATCACTGTAATTAATCTCAAACTGTTTTTTAAAAAGACGGCTAATTTGATACTTACTAATAAAAAAATGCTTAGACAATGTAGTCAAAGAAATATCCTTTTCGTAATTAGTATCAATATAATGACGAATTTTTCTAACCACATCTTCATCCATCTGTACATCCTTAGGCGGCAGATCCAAGCGCATACTTAACATTAATCTCAAAAACATGTTCTTTACCCCTGCCGCATCTACAGAATGAAAAGAATCCATCACAGCATTGCTTCTCAGCTTTTTCAATGTTTCTACAAAATCAGAATTCAATTGGATCAAAAAACCATAGCAAAAATCCTGAACATAATTTGGATGCACGTTTCCTCTTTTGAAAATAAAAAATAGCTTTTCTACTGCTTGTTTCATTTCCTGTATATTTCCGGTTTCAAAGCTTTTATTCAGCTGTTCTGATAATTTCTCTGCTTCTGTTCCTTGATAATGAGTAAGATAACCACTCTCATAATAATAGGTTCCCGGGTTATAAAAGCTCTGTCGCAAAGCCTCTATACTTTCTGTAAATGCCTGTTGGAACTGTTCTTTTCCCAAATGAAAGGTTCCAAATCCAATCCTCATATCCACATTTTTGTCTTTCTGCGAGTCGTAAAAGCATTCCCATTCCTTTTGATTTTTCACCTCATAAACCCGAATTTCCAAATCCTCTACATCTGCACTGCAGAGAAACTTTACAGATTGATAGTTATTTTTCTCCTCACATTCAAACATAAACTTTGGAATATTTCCACTTTCACAACACACAATTCCATATCCCGTTCTCTCCAGTTCTTCCGGTACATATTCTGTGCCATCAGCAGTCTCATCCATATATTTCTGAAATGTTTGATAAATGCTTTTCTTCCGTATTTCCAAAATCTCACTGATATTTTGCCCTAACACTTTTTTTACTTCTCGAATATCAATAGGTTTCAGAAGATATTCTCTTACTCCAAACTGCATACATCTTTTTGCATATTCAAATTCACTAAATGCACTCAGAATCATAACCCGATGTTCAAAAGTAAATTCCTGGAGTTTTTCCAACAGCTCCAAACCATCTAATACGGGCATACGAATATCCAAAAGCATTAGTTCTGGCCACTCTTCCTTTATAATTCCCAATGCTTCTTCACCATTTCCAGCATGAAATACCTGTGTGATTCCAAGCTCTTCATAATTCAGCATGCGATCAAAAAACATATGTACAGAATTCTGGTCATCTGTGATTAAAAGCTTCATAGCACTTACTCACCTTCTTTAACATGTTTTTCAGCCTCTCTGATTCTCAGGTATAAATATTCAGGAGTGATTAATCAATGGTAGCTTAAGTTCAAATTTGGTTCCATACCCTTCTTTGCTCTCTATATAAACCCCATATTTTTCTCCATATTTCAAACGTATCCTCTGATGTATATTTCGTATTCCAATCCTACGATTATCAATCTCCGATATATTCAGATCCTCAATAAGAATTGCAAGCTGTTCCTCAGTCATTCCGGTACCATTATCTTCTATGCAAAATAAGAATTCGTCTTTCTTTTTTGACACAGAAAGTTTTATTAATGCGCCATGAGGATTTTCTCCAAAAGCATGCATAATACAATTTTCCACAATAGGTTGAAGCAGCATTTTGAGCATATAATAGCCTTCAATTTCCTCTGTTATCTCATATTTAACTTGAAGTTCTCCTTCATATTTTCTGGTAAATAATTCAAGATAGCTCTGAATATACTGAAGTTCCATACCGATAGGTACAATCTCCTCATAATTGTATAAACTGTATCGCAGCATCTTGCTTAAATCCACTATAATATCATTGGATTCTTCCACATTTCCATACACGATTTCTGTTTGCAGCTGCTGCAAAGTATTCATAAGAAAATGAGGATTTATCTGAGATTGCAGAGAGTAAAGCCTGAATTTGTTAATCAGAATCTGCGACTTATAATCCTTATCAATAAGAGAATTAAGTCTCTCTAAAAGTCCATTAAATTTATTTGCAATCTGTTCCAGTTCTTTATAATTATATCCTTCCGTCTCCAGAATCAGCTTCTGTGAATCTACTTTTTGTATATTATCTATTAATTTTTGTATAGGTCTTTTTATAGAACCACTGACCTTGAATGTAATCAGAAGATTCAGTATCAGACTACATAGAATAATCAATATCAAAAGCCAGATCATAGTACGAGTATGCCGAAAAATTTCAGACTGAGGAATATAAGACACCAACTTTAATCCCATAGACGTAGTCTGAAAACTTACAAAATGTTCTTTTCCATCTACCTTAGTCCAGAAACTTCCAGTTTTTTCCCTCTTCATGATCTCACGGTCTCTCTCTGACACCTTGAGCATACTTCCGATATCGGAATTATCACTTCTGCTCATGATAACTCCCTCTTCATTTAAAATCGCAACTTTTCCACTTTCTTCATAATTACTGGCACCCAAAACCTCAGCCAACTGTGTAATATCAAAGTTATAGATCAATGCTCCTGATACTTTTCCTTTGGAATTTTGCAGCGCAAATGAAATAGAAAAAGTTTTGTTTTTGGCTGTAATTGCCCTTTTTTTACTATAAAAATCCTGATTATGAAGTCCTAAAATATGAACATATACATTCCCGGTTGTATCCTTCGCCTTCTGGTACCATTCCTTAGACCAGTAATCATAATTTGCAGCCAGACCGTCCTGACCTATTGTTGTAAAGTAATAGCCATTGTCTGAAATCACTAAAATATCCTGTACTACCGAATTAAAAAGATCTGTTTTTTTCAGAATGTTATTCAATTCTCTGTTTACATCCAATTTATCCTGAATGGACATATTGGATTTACTGAATTTGTTCCAAAGATCACGGTAACTGGAAAAGCTGACCATTTGAGATGCAATATCATTAAATGTCTTATCCAGAGTATACACTGCCTGCTCTGTGATCATTTCACTGCTATCTTCTACCTTATTAATCAAAACCCTGGTAGAAATTCCAAGCATACAGATTCCAAACACTAAAAGCAGTAATGTATTGCAGATTAGATAATAATTTTGTACTGCTCCTATTAAAGAAGATTCTTTTTTTCTTTTCTTAAACATCTTTCATCACCACTTTTAGTGTACCACAGATTTAATTTTTCAGAACAAAAAACTTTTTAGCATAAAATTAACCCTGAAAGTGATTTTATTTATCCCTTTACGGCCCCTGCTGTCAGCCCCTTGATGATATTTTTCTGCATCAGCAAATAGAACACGACCACTGGAAAAATAGCAACTACAGACAAAGTCATAAATCTTGGCCAATCCACACTAAACTGTCCCTTTGCCCTAAAAATCTCCAAAACAATGGTACCTTTAGAACGAGTACTAAGGAAGATATTCGGAGCAATAAAATCGTTCCAAATCCACATTGTATTAAAGATTACAGATGTTGAAGTAATTGGTTTCATCAGTGGAAATACAATTCTGAAAAATACCATTGGAATGCTGCAGCCATCTACAATTGCAGCTTCCTGAAGCTCTCTTGGAATACTCTTCATGTAACCCACTGCAAGAAAAACCGTAAGTGCCGAACCGTTACAGTAGAAAATAATCATTCCAGCAACAGAATCAATAAGATGCAGAGTTTGCATCACTTCAAATAAGGACAAAAGAATTGCCTGGAAAGGAACCAAAAAACCAATCATCAGATAAATAGTAAATGCTTTATCCAGCTTACTTGCACGAAAAGCCAAAGGATATGCTGCCATTTCACCGATTACTACAATTGCAAGTACGGAGCAAACTGTAATTACTGCTGTGATTCCAAATGCACGATAAATCTGAAGATTTGTCAGAATGTCTTTATAGTTATCCAAAAACAACTGTGTAGGAAAAGCCGTAGGACTGAAAGACATCTCAGACATTGTTTTAAAGGTATTAATTACCATATAATAAAATGGATACAGGAATATAATACAGATCGGCAATAAAACAAGATCTGACAGATAAAATTTTTTCTCACGAATTTTTTTCTTCTTTTTCATGATATGTCTTCCTCCCTCTTACTCATTGCCATATATTGAATACCGGCAATCAACGCAACAATAATAATGAAAATCGTTGCCAGTGCCGTGGAAGCTCCATACTGCTTTTCTGACAAACCACGCTGAATGATAACCTGTGTAACAGTATAGTTGGAATATCCAGGACCTCCCTTTGTCAACGCATAAGGAAGATCATAAACCTTCAGTCCATTTGTAAGAAGCAGAAGAGTATTTACTGTAAGTCCAGGTGCGAGCAAAGGAAATGTGATCTTTGTAAACTGTTGCCAGCGACTTGCACCATCAATTGCTGCCGCTTCATAATATTCGTTTGGAATTGCCTGAAGATAGGCAAGATAAATAGTCGCATACCATCCTGTGCTTGTCCATACTGCGACTAATATAATACTAATTTTTGCCCCCCATTCTGTTGCTGTAAAACCAATAGGTCCTGCTCCAAATACTGCAAGTAATGTATTAAGTGCACCTGTTTTCATTGGGGAGAGAATATAGCCCCAGATATATCCAAGCAAAAGGCCACTGACAATGGATGGGAAAAAGAAAACTGCACGTTCTACAGATTTCAGTTTTGTATTTCGGTCCAGAAATACTGCCAGTGGAATAGCAAGAAGATTGATCAGAATCATTGTACAAAATGTATAAAAAATAGTATTAAACAAAGAATGCCTCATCATCTGATCTTTAAAAACACCGATAAAATTTTTCAATCCCACAAAATTATACTCATGGCTGATTCCATTAAAGTCTGTCACGCTATACATAATTGTTTTTACCAGCGGAATAATTGTAAACAAAGTAAAAGCAATAAATGCCGGTAAAAGAAATATTTCGTACTGAATTGCTTTTTTTAACTTCTTATTTTTCATATTTCTCCTCCAATTAAAATCCCCACAGCCGCTACCAGGAACATTTTTACCTGGCAGCGAACCGTGGGGTGTTTTCAATACACTTATTCAGCAGAAACTTCTGCCAGTTTGTCATCCAGTCTGGATGCGGCCTCTTCTGGAGTAATTGTTCCGGCCATACAATCCTGTAAGCTCTGTACATATGTCAGTCTTAATGATTCTGTATAGGAAAGCCAGTCTGCCATTGGAATATAATATTTTCCTTCTTTAACGCCTTCTACAGCATCTGTAATCTGTGCAGGAAGATCTGGTGTATATCCTTCTGCAATTGTAAAACCGCCATAGCCCTGATACTGTTTTTCAAGTCCCTCAGGAGATGCAGCAAAATCAAGAAATGCTTTTGCCAACTCTATATTTTCACTTGCAGAGTTGATACAAAGCCCTACATTTACTGCACCACAATAGTAATCTTCAGATGTTCCGGGTACCGGAATGCATTTGTAGTTCATATCTGGATTAATAGAATTAATGGTATCAAGGTTCCAGGAACCACTAAGAATCATGCCAACCTGACCGGTTGCAAATGCCGTAACAATTTCATCACTTGTAGAGCCAAGAAGATCAGAGCTTAAATACCCTTTATCAACAAGTTCTTTCCACATTGTAATTGGCTCTGTCCAGGTATCTTTAAAAGTCGTTTTTCCATCATAAATATCCTGTACAACGGTAGGATTCTTAGAAACCACCTCTGATCCATATAACGGAGCAGTGAAGTTTACTGCTGCATCCTGACAGTTATCCATAATTGGAGTAATTCCTGCATCCTGCAGTTTCTGACAATCTTCCAGAAGTTCATCCCATGTAGTTGGATCACTTTCAATTCCAGCCTGTTCAAACAGATCCTGATTAACAAGGATTCCACCTACCCAGCAGTCAACTGCCAACGCATAGGCTTTTCCATCTTTTCCATATGTAGTTTTTACAGAATCTGGAATAGTCCCGTCTGTCATATAACTTTCATCAGAAAGATCAAGGCAATAACCACCTTTAATCAAGTCTTCTCTGTTCTCAAGAGCCATATAAAAGATATCCGGACCTGCCCCTGAATATAATAGAGTTGAAAGCTTCTCAACATAATCCTGAACTGGCGGTGAATACTGGAAATCTACGTTCACATTTGGATATTTCTCCTTAAATGCTTCCAGTACCGGTGCTGCTTTTGTCTCATCGTACCAGGATAAAATGGTAAGTGTTCCAGATAAATCGGAATCGGCCTCCGCTGCTGATACCGTCATTCCAGAGAATGCTGACATTACCATACTTGCAGCAAGTGCTGCAGCCCACATTTTTCTTTTCATTTTTTTAACCTCCCTTTTATTATTCTTCTTTGTTGGTATATTCAGAATACACTTTTCCTGAATATTTTTAAATGTATTTTCTTGCAAAGTACTTTAAATATGTTGCACTTTTTTCTAATTTACGAAAACAGCTTGACATTTAAAGAATCAAAAGAATAATATAGTGTTAAACATTGGTGTTGCCATTGGCGCTATCGACATATATATAACAGAGAAATGAGGAATTTTATGGAAAAATCAACAGTATATTTCACCGACTTCCGCTGCAAAGTCGGCACAAGCCAGCTGGACAAGCTGAAAAAACTGTGTATCGCAGCCGGAATCAAAAACATTGATATGGATGGTAAATTCGTGGCCATCAAAATGCATTTCGGAGAACTTGGAAATCTTGCTTTCCTGCGCCCCAATTATGCAAAAGTAGTAGCCGATCTTTGTAAGGAGCTTGGAGGAATGCCGTTTCTTACTGATTGTAACACCCTTTATCCGGGAAGCCGCAAAAATGCCCTGGAGCACATGGATTGTGCGAATCTGAATGGTTTTAACACCATCACTACAGGCTGCCAGATCATTATCGGTGACGGACTTCGCGGTACAGATGATGTAGAAGTTCCTGTAGCGAATGCAGAGTATTGTCCAACTGCCAGAATCGGCCGTGCTGTAATGGACGCTGACGTATTCATCAGTCTTACTCATTTCAAGGGACATGAAGCCACCGGTTTCGGCGGCGCAATCAAGAATATTGGTATGGGCTGCGGAAGCCGTGCCGGAAAAATGGCTCAGCACAATAGTGGTAAACCAGTTATCGAAACAGACCTTTGCCGCGGCTGCAAACGTTGCGCAAAGGAATGCGGAAGTGACGCTATTACATATCCGGAGAAAAAAGCGGTCATTGATTATGATAAATGCAAGGGCTGCGGCCGTTGTATCGGTGCCTGCAGTTTTGATGCAATTCACAACCCGCACAGCAATTCCAATGAGCTTCTCTGCCGTAAGATGACAGAGTATGCACAGGCAGTCTGTCATGGACGCCCATGCTTCCATATCGCTCTGGTTCAGGACATCAGCCCTAACTGTGACTGCCACGGCGAAAATGATGCTCCGATTCTTCCGGATATCGGAATGTTCGCAAGCTTCGACCCGATTGCTCTTGATCAGGCCTGCGTAGATGCATGTCTTGCTGCAGAACCAATCCGCAACAGCCAGCTTGGCGACAATCTTGCGAAACCGGAATGGCATTGCCACCACAACCACTTTATGGATTCCAATCCGAATGTAGAGTGGGAAGCAACTCTGGATCATGGTGAGAAGATTGGACTTGGAACAAGAAGCTATGAACTGAAGAGAATTTAATTAATAAATTAGCTGCCGCATTATCAAAACACTTTGAACAATGCGGCAGCCGTTTAATTTTAGCCTCTTTTTGCCAGATATCTTTTAATCAAAAAGGAGCAGAAATATGGAAATGTATAAATGCCATTTTCTATTCCCACATTGCTGTCAGCCAGTTTTATTCCCCACTTAATATCGCTATAACTTTCATTATCAATCAATTTTCTTAAAGATTTTGAGCGATTTTTATTTGCCTTTACTTCAACCGGAACCAGTTCATCTTTTGTCCTGACAAAAAAATCTTCTTCCAAAGTTGCATTTTCTTTTTTGTAATAATATAATCCTAATCCTTGCTTCAGAAACGCCTCTGCAACGAAATTTTCATATAAAGCCCCCTTATAAACACCCATATTTTTATTTGCACGTAAATCTTCCTGCGCTTCTTCATCTAAAGAGGCAATTAGCAAGCCGGTGTCTGGATAGTACAGCTTAAACTTCAATTCATCATAATTTCCTTTTAACGGCAATTCCGGATATTCCAGACAGTAGCAAACAGAAACAACTCCCGCATCCTTAAGCCAGTCAATACAGCCCGAATACTCTCTGCTTCTTGCGTTTTTCTCAATTTTACTTAACTGGAATTTTTTATTCTCTTTTGCCAGCTGTACCGGAACGCTTCGATATACACTAGCAATCTTCGTTTGGTCTAACCCTTCTGCATATTTTCTGATATCTTCTTCATAATCTAATTGAATCTGATGCTGAATTTCCAAAGTATCAGAAAATGTATTCGTTTCTATATATTGTCTGATCACTGCCGGCATGCCCCCAAGCACGCAATATTCAAGAAACATTTTTTTGTAAACAGACAGCTCCGTATCAGAAAATGCTTTCCCAGAACACATATGTTCCAGGATCTGTTCGATGTGTAAATCTGAGTAACCCTTTGCCCAGAGAAATTCCTCAAAATCCATGGAAAACATTTCGTAATCTGTTTTATATCCAACGCTATTGCTGTGGATCTTTTTATAGTTAATTCCAAGCAGAGATCCGCTGCAAATTACATCAAATCTTCCATCCAGCTTAAAAGCCTTCAAAGAAGTGGCAATATCCGGAAATTCCTGTAGTTCATCAAAAACGATCAAAGTTTTTCCTGCAATAAATTTTTTAGAGGGGTCTATGAGAGATATGTTTTTTATAATATTTTCCACGCTATATCCGTCACTTAATATAGTTTTATACTGCCCCTCCAGCACAAAATTTATAAAAACTATATTCTCATAATTTTCACTTGCAAAATGAACAATAGATTCCGTTTTCCCAATCTGTCTTGCACCTTTAATGATTAGCGGAAGTCTGTTTTCTTTATCCTTCCACTGTCTTAAATAACTATCTATCTTTCTCCTAAAATACATAGCCTCACCCCTTCTAAAAAAGCCATCACGTTTTATAAGCTTTTATTTGCAATTTTCTCACGTTTTTCATTACTATTTTAACACAAAAATCACGTTTTATGTACATTAAATTATTTAGACCTATATCCGCTTTCCTTGCAAACGCAATCAGACCAGGCAGAAAGCCGCAGAGAAACGTTGCAATCTATCAACATTTCCCTGATTTTCCTGACGGCAGTCATTCCATCCATAAATTTCATCTGAATATCCATTAAAATTAAAGGTTCCCAGATACCAGGCAATAGGCACCGCAAGCATATAAACCAACACACGGACCAAACATGCTCTGGCTTGTAACTTATGAAAAATATAGTATAATTGAGATAACCATTTCGTTTATACTAATAAACTCAGACTGGAGTACCTGATATGAAAAATAATTTTTCTGCCAGTTCCAGCATTGTCGGTCTTTTTTCCTGGTCAGTGCGGCACTGGAAACAGTTACTGGCGGCAATTGTAATACTAAGCGCGATTGCCTTTGCCGGCCATAAGCTTTATCTCTTTTATCCTTACCTGAATCTGCCACATGTAACTGCTGCCGATCTGGACGCCCTTGATCTGGATGGTTACGACAAGGTGATGTTTGTGGCACACCCAGATGATGATCTGCTCTGGGGAGGACGGCATTTGATTGAGGAGAAGTATCTGGTAGTATGTATGACCCGTGGAAATGATCCGGTTCGAAGCGCAGAATTTAAATCCGTAATGGAAGCTACCGGGGACAAATATCTGATTCTTTCCTACCCGGACAAAATCGGAAAAGATCGCAGCAGCTGGAACTACTGGAAAAAAGATATGGAGGCAGATATTGCCACAGTCCTGAACTACAAAAACTGGAAACAGGTTGCCACTCACAACGCAGACGGCGAGTACGGCCATCACCACCACCAGATGACTCACCAGCTTGTAGAAGAAGCCTATAAAGAGACAAACTGCGATGCTGCTTTCTATTCTTTTGGAAAGTATTATGTAAACGACAAAGTTCCCTACGACCTTGAAGAAATGCCTAAAGATCTTTATATACAGAAGCGCAAGCTGGCAAAGCTCTATGTCAGTCAACGGACTACCGTAAGGAAAATGTATCATATGCTGCCCTATGAGTACTGGCAGAAAGAAGATTTCTGATCTTATATAAAAAGCTGTGTCTATGCCAGAATTTATTTATCCTGGCATGAACACAGCCTTTATTATTTCTTATAATTTTTTTCGCAAAATGAATCTGCCCTTATTTATTTCTCAGCAGCCTCGCTCTTGGTTACAACAACCTTATCCAGATGCCAGATATCATCTACATACTCCTGGATGGTTCTGTCAGAGGAGAATTTGCCACTGCATGCAGTGTTCAGAAGCGCCATCTTCGCCCACTTCTTCTCATCCTTGTAAGCTGCCTCCACTCTCTTCTGAGCCTCAGCATAGGATCTGAAGTCTCCGAGAATGAAATACTGGTCTGCTCTGGAGCAGTTCTTAGTGTTCAGAAGAGAATCATAGATATCTCTGAACAGCTCTGTATCGCTGGAGAAGGTTCCATTGATCAGCTGCATCAGTACCTGACGGATCTCAGCATCTGTGTTGTAGATAAAGTCTGGATCGTATCCGCCATGGTTCTCATAGTTAATGATCTGGTCAGCGCTCATACCGAAGATGAATGCGTTCTCCTGACCAACTTCCTCAACGATCTCTACGTTTGCACCGTCCATGGTTCCAAGTGTAGGAGCACCGTTCAGCATGAACTTCATGTTACCTGTACCGGAAGCCTCTTTACTTGCAGTAGAAATCTGCTCGGAAACATCTGCTGCTGCAAAGATCATCTCCGCATTGGACACTCTGTAGTTCTCGATGAATACAACTTTGATCTTGCCGTTGATAGCCGGATCGTTGTTTACAACATCACCTACGCAGTTGATCAGTTTGATGATCTTTTTCGCGCGCTCATATGCTGCGGATGCTTTCGCACCAAAGATGAAGGTTCTTGGATAGAAATCCATCTCCGGATGTAATTTAATCTGATTGTACAGATAGATTACATGAAGGATATTGAGAAGCTGTCTCTTATACTCATGAAGTCTCTTAACCTGTACATCGAAAATGGAGTGAGGATCAACTTCAACACCATTGTGCTCCAGAATATATTTCGCAAGACGCTGTTTGTTCTGGAATTTAATGTTCATAAACTCCTGAAGTGCTTTCTCATCATCAGCGTATACTTTCAGCTTGCCGATCTGGGAAAGATCTGTGATCCAGTCTGGTCCAATATGGTCTGTGATCCATGCAGCAAGATTCTGGTTTCCGTGAAGAAGGAAACGTCTCTGAGTGATACCGTTGGTTTTATTATTAAACTTCTCAGGCATCATCTCATAGAAGTCTTTTAACTCCTGATTCTTCAGGATTTCTGTATGAAGTCTTGCAACACCATTTACAGAGAAGCCTGCAACGATTGCAAGGTGAGCCATCTTAACCTGTCCGTCATAGATGATTGCCATCTTTTTGATCTTCTCATAGTTTCCAGGATATCTGTTCTGTACTTCAATAATAAAACGACGGTTAATCTCTTCGATGATCTGATATACACGTGGAAGAAGTCTGGAGAACAGCTCGATCGGCCATTTCTCAAGAGCCTCAGCCATAATGGTATGGTTGGTGTAAGCAACACATTTGGTAGTTACAGCCCAGGCATCGTCCCAGCCAAGACCTTCCTGATCCATAAGAAGACGCATAAGCTCTGCAACTGCCATAGTTGGATGAGTATCGTTCATCTGGAATACGACTTTCTCGTGGAGCTTCTTAATATCATTATGTGTTTTCTTATATTTCTCGATTGCAGCCTGAATACTTGCAGATACGAAGAAGTACTGCTGTTTCAGACGAAGCTCTTTACCGGACATTTTATTGTCGTTCGGATAAAGAACGTTTACGATATCCTTTGCGAGGTTCTCCTGCTCAACGGCTTTCTTGTAATCACCTTTGTCAAAGGAATCAAATCCAAATTCTTCGATAGCAGCTGCATCCCAGATACGAAGTGTATTTACTATATTGTTCTCGTATCCAACGATTGGCATATCGTATGGGATAGCCTTTACTGCCTGGTATCCTTCATGGATAAATTTGTTCTGACCGGTTGCCTGGTCATATTCAACTCTTACATATCCGCCGAAGTGTACCTCTTTTGCATACTCCGGACGACGAAGCTCAAATGGATAGCCTTCCTCAAGCCATGCATCCGGTACTTCAACCTGGTATCCGTCTCTGATTTCCTGTTTGAACATACCATAACGGTAACGGATTCCGCATCCATATGCACTGTATCCAAGTGTAGCAAGGGAATCAAGGAAGCATGCTGCAAGTCTTCCAAGACCGCCGTTTCCAAGTGCTGGATCCGGCTCCTGATCCTCAAGTGCATTGATGTCGATTCCAAGCTCTTCAAGAGCTTCTTTCACTTCACCGTATGCGCCAAGGTTTAAAAGGTTGTTTCCAAGGGCACGTCCCATAAGAAACTCCATAGACATATAGTATACGATCTTCGGATCCTGCTCTTCATAAGCATTCTGTGTATCAAGCCAGTTATCGATGATTACATCCTTCACAGTGTAGCTTACTGCCTGGAAAAGCTGCTCCTGAGTTGCCTCTTCAAGCTTTCTGCGGTAAAGAAACTTAACGTTGTCTTTTACACTTTTCTTGAAGGTTTCTTTGTCAAACTGTTTGTCAATCATTTTGATCCTCCTGTTGTATGTTAAATCAAAGCTTTGTAACACCAAGAGTTACATGCTCTTTATTGATATTCCACTCTTTTACATAACCATCTGTCTCGCCATAAACGACTTTCTCAGCCAGAACTTCAGATTTGATCTCAGCCTCGTTTGCCTTCATGGTCTCGATAATCTTGTCATTATCTTTTACAGAAACACGGATCTTATCCATAACCTCGAAGCCAGCCTCTTTACGCATGGTCTGTACTTTACTGATGATCTCGCGGACAAATCCCTCTTCGATCAGCTCAGGTGTCAGGTTGGTATCCAGAACAACTGCAGTCTCGCCTTCAGACTCTGTTACATAACCTTCTGTCTGCGCAGTCTCGATGAGCAGGTCTTCCTCTGTAAGCTCAACCTTGTTTCCATCAATATCAAGTACAAGTACACCGTTTGCTTTCAGGTCGCTCATGGCCTTGCTGCCGTTGATTTCTGCAAGTGTAGTACGGATTCCGCCAAGAAGCTTGCCATATTTCGGTCCAACTGTACGAAGCTGTGGTTTGAAGCTGTAGGAAATGAAGGATTCCACATCGTCTGCAAATTTCACTTCTTTTACATTCAGCTCGTCTGCAATAATGTCTGTGAAATATTTATCCATCACCTTCGGAGCTTTTACATACATGGTTCCGATTGGCTGACGGTTCTTGATGTTTGCTGTGTTACGGCATGCACGGCCAAGAACAACGACATCCAGAACTTCTTCCATGTTTTCTTCCAGATCTTTATTGATCCACTCTTCCTTTACTTCTGGGAAGTCGCAGAGATGAATACTCTCCGGAGCTGTTTTGTCCAGAGATCTTACAAGATTCTGGTAAATATCCTCTGTCATGAACGGGATCATCGGAGCTGCAGCCTTGGCAACTGTTACCAGTGCTGTGTAAAGAGTCATGTAAGCATTGATCTTATCCTGCTCCATGCCCTTTGCCCAGAAACGCTCACGGCAGCGTCTTACATACCAGTTACTCATCTCGTCTACAAAGCCCTGAAGTGCTCTTGCAGTCTCCGGAATCTTATAGTCGTTCAGATCTTCGTCAACAGTCTTTACAAGTGTATTCAGCTTGCTGAGGAGCCATTTATCCATAATCGGAAGCTTGTCATAGTCAAGCGTATATTTGGTAGCATCAAAGTTATCAATATTTGCATAAAGTACAAAGAATGCATAAGTATTCCACAGAGTACCCATGAATTTACGCTGACCTTCCTGAACAGCCTTGCCATGGAAACGGTTCGGCAGCCATGGTGCACTGTTGATGTAGAAGTACCAGCGGATGGCATCTGCACCGTATGTCTGAAGTGCATCAAACGGATCAACTGCATTTCCCTTGGACTTACTCATCTTCTGGCCGTTCTCATCCTGAACATGTCCAAGAACGATAACATTCTTATATGGAGCCTGATTAAACAGAAGAGTGGACTCAGCAAGAAGGGAGTAGAACCATCCTCTTGTCTGGTCAACAGCCTCAGAAATAAAGTTTGCAGGGAACTGCTGTTTGAACAATTCCTGATTCTCAAATGGATAATGATGCTGTGCAAATGGCATTGCTCCTGAATCGAACCAGCAGTCAATAACCTCCGGTACACGGTGCATAGTGCCGCCGCACTCCGGACACTTCATGGTAAGCTCGTCAATGTATGGGCGGTGAAGCTCTACGGTCTTGGCGCGCTCGTCACCAGTTTTCTCATAGAGATCCTGACGGCTTCCAACAGATTCCATATGACCGCAGCTGCACTCCCAGATATTCAGTGGAGTTCCCCAATAACGGTTACGGCTGATTCCCCAGTCCTGAACGTTCTCAAGCCAGTCGCCGAAACGTCCTTTACCGATGCTCTCCGGGATCCAGTTAATGGTGTTGTTATTGCGGATCAGGTCATCTTTAACAGCTGTCATTTTAATAAACCAGGATTCTCTTGCGTAGTAGATCAGTGGTGTATCACAACGCCAGCAGTGTGGGTAATCATGCTCAAATTTCGGAGCATCGAACAGCTTGCCTTCTTTTTCAAGATCAGCCAGTACCATTGGGTCTGCTTTCTTAACAAATACACCGGCATATGGTGTCTCAGCAGTAAGATCACCCTTGCCATCTACAAACTGTACAAACGGAAGGTCATATTCACGTCCTACACGACTGTCGTCTTCACCAAATGCAGGAGCGATATGAACGATACCGGTACCATCACTCATGGTAACGTAGTTATCACATACGAGATAATGCGCTTTCTTGCCCTTGGATGCTACATAGTCACCTGTGCATTTAAACAGCGGCTCATATTCCTTGTATTCCAGGTCTTTACCTTTATAAGTTTCCAGAACTTCATATGCAGGCTCTTCTTCCTTTGCAAGCTTGCCAAGTACTTTGTCAAGAAGTGCTTCTGCCATATAATAAGTGTATCCGTCTGCTGCTTTTACTTTACAGTAAGTCTCATCCGGATTTACGCAAAGTGCAACGTTAGAAGGCAGTGTCCACGGTGTTGTGGTCCATGCCAGGAAATATGCGTCCTCTCCAACCACTTTGAAACGTGCGATCGCAGAACGCTCTTTTACTAATTTATAGCCCTGGGAAACCTCCTGGGATGAAAGCGGGGTTCCGCAGCGTGGACAGTAAGGAACGATCTTGAAACCTTTGTATAAGAGGCCTTTGTTCCAGATTTCTTTCAGTGCCCACCACTCGGACTCAATATAATTGTCCTCGTAAGTTACATATGGATGCTCCATATCAGCCCAGAAACCAACTGTTGAGGAGAAATCCTCCCACATTCCTTTGTATTTCCAGACACTCTCTTTACACTGCTGGATGAACGGCTCCATACCGTATTCCTCGATCTGCTCTTTTCCATCCAGACCAAGCTTCTTCTCTACTTCAAGCTCTACCGGAAGACCATGGGTATCCCATCCAGCCTTACGCGGAACCATGTAACCCTTCATTGCACGGTATCTTGGGATCATATCCTTGATAACACGTGTCAGCACATGGCCGATATGCGGCTTGCCGTTTGCTGTTGGCGGTCCGTCATAGAATGTGTAAGTCGGGCCTTCTTTACGGTTTTCCATACTTTTTTCGAAAATATGGTTTTCTTTCCAGAATTCTTCTACTTTTTTCTCGCGATCTACGAAATTCAGATTCGTGTCTACTTTCTGGTACAAAGCTTTTTCCTCCTTTAAAATTATCAGTCGATTGCTGTTGGGATTTCCTGTTACATAAAGAATCCTGCCTGCAGGATTCTCCGTCTGCATAAAAAAAGCTCTCATCCTGCAAAAGGACGAAAGCTGTCAGCACTCGTTATACCACCTGTTACATTGTACAGGCTTGCACACGCAGCCGATACACGCTCCCTGTAACGGGGGAATTCCGTTATCTCCTACTTGTTCCTTCAGAGATAAAACTCCGGAGTGATCTTCGGCTGAATCTACTTGCGGCGGGCTTACACCATCCCCGTCTCGCTGAAAAGATTGCTGCTGTCTGTGTCTGCACAACCTTAAACGTTCAAAATCAGCTTACTGTCTCCATCACAGTCTTTAACTATTCTGTTTCCTGTCTATTATAAGGGTCTGAATTTCTATATGTCAAGTGTTTTTCCGCTGAAAAAATGGGGAGAATAGGGGAAAATAATGCTGAATTTGTGGATTTTCCGGGGTGCTGTGAACAATTCACACTCTTTTAATAGTTTTACATAAAGAAAAGTGGTATAATGCAATTACGTATTGGGAATTTTATGTACTATTTTAAGAAAGGATTTTATATGATCAGGAAAAATCTTCATATGAAAATAAAGCGGATTTTCTGTGGAATCCTGACAGCAGCAATGCTGCTTGGGCAGACGGGCGCTGTCTGGGCAGAAGCTACAGACACTGCCAGCGAATCTCCCACTCCTACTCCGGATCCGCATACCGAATATTATGCACAGGCAGCTGATACCGATTCCATTGAGGGTTGGCCGGAGGGTCCTAAGATTGAGGCGCAGTCAGCAGTTCTCATGGACTTAAACACAGAGGCGGTCCTGTATTCCAAGAATGCTAATACTCAGCTTTACCCGGCCAGTATTACCAAGCTTCTCACCTGTCTTCTTGGATGTGAGAACCTGGACGTGAACGCACAGCTTACCCTTTCCCAGCAGGCGGCTTACGGAATTGAAGCGGGAAGCTCCACCATTTATGGTGATGCCGGAGAGGTTTTTACAGTTGAACAATGTCTTATGGCACTGATGCTGGAATCAGCCAATGAAATGGCACTTGGTATTGGGGAAGAGGTTTCCGGTTCTGTGAAGAAGTTTGTAGAACTGATGAACACCAGAGCCCAGCAGCTTGGATGCAAAAACACCCATTTTAATAACCCTAACGGACTTCCTGATGAGACTCATGTAACCACCGCAGGCGACATGGCAAAGATAGCCAAGGCTGCATGGCAGAATCCACTTTGCAGGAAATTTTTCACCACAGATCTTTATGAAATTCCGCCTACCAATATTTTTACAGAAACCCGCTATCTGCTCAATCATCACAAAATGATGGCTGGCAGGGATTACGCCTACGATGGTGTTCTGGGTGGAAAAACAGGCTACACAGATGCTGCTGGTGCGACTCTGATCACCTATGCCAAGCGCGGCAATATGACCCTGGTTGCAGTTGTGATGAATTCCGTAAATGGCGCCTGGGCTGACACAAAAAGTCTCCTGGATTACGGTTTCGACAATTTCGAATGTAAAAAAATGAAAATCAGCAAGAATCCTGTCCCGAAGAAAAATCTTCCAAGTGAACAGTATCTGCTGAATAATTGCGGAAATACTTATCCATTCTACTACACAAAAAATGTATACGTGACCATCCCCACAGGAACAGACCTCAGTGTTCTTACCAAGAAACAGGCCATTCTTTCCAACGCTGTGGGACCATTGAGATTAAAGAGCAAGTATTATTTCAATGGCCAGATGGTTGGATGGGGAATGCAGTATGAACGGTCGATCATGACCAGTCTGCTGACAACACCGACTTTATAGAATAAGGGCTAAGAATGAAAACTGCATTACGCATTTTCGTTCTTAGCCCTGTATTATTTTTATTGCAACTCCTCTACTTTACACAATATTCTTTTATATCTTTATTCGAAATGCCCCTATTACTACAGTTTCTTTCCTCAACTCTTATACCAGAATTTCAGGCATTTCACCTTAATATTTGAAGGATCTGCTATTAATTTTCCTATATTCAGCTTCATGGTTTTTGTCTTTCCCGGTTTTATATTGACCTTGAAGGTTTTGGTTCGGGTCATTTCTTCATTAATGGTCATGGTGAATTTCAGCTTCACTTTGGTGATGGTACTTTTGGATTTATTGGTGAAACGGGTTGTGTATATGGTTTTGCCAGAATCCGGATAATATTTATAGCCCTTCACTTTTACCTGAAGCTGTTTCAGTTTTGGCTTGGGGGCAGGCTTTTTGCCGACAATCACGGTTATGGTTCTCCGCTTGCCATTTACCAGGGCGCTTACCTTGGCAGTGCCAGGCTTCTTTGCGATCAGGAATCCTCCGGCTGCATCAACGATCTTTTTATTGCTGGATTTCACTTTCTTGATGGTGATGCTTCCACCGCCAGTTTTGAAAACATAATTGGAAAACATGGTGGTATCCCCCACCTTCAGGGAGATGGAACTGGAAACAGTTATGACTGTTTTCGCTACTGTGAAGGTCACCTTTTTCGTCTGATTTCCATATTTAAAAATGAAATCCGCTGAACCTGCTTTTGCAAAATATACGCTTACCTCAAAGCTGTCATTGGATTTTGGAGTAATGCCTGTAACCTGTGCTACCGATGAGTCCGAAATACTTACAGAATATTTGGACGAATCCTTATTTGAATAAAAAACATAAGGATCGTCAACCGTTACCAGAAACACTCCTGTGGTTTTGTCGTACATTTACCGAGATGGAAAAATCTACGTTCTGCTCACTTGGAAAACTATCGTAATTTACAAATATTTCCATCAATTCCATTTCATCAGATTTGGAGAAGGTGGCTGAGCCCTGCAGCACCGTACCTCCGTTTGAATATAAGGGTATGCTGTCGTCATCCAGATACACGCTTGCCCTGCCTGGTGTCAGACTGGAGCTTTGAAAAGTCATAGTCACATCTACCTTGTAATCCATGGAGTCTTCATGAGGAATCTGATAACCAATATAATAGCGGAATTCGTCTCCATCCCACACATTCATGCAGCCCGTTCCGCTGAGTTTAAAACCATCCGAGGTAACTTCCTTGGTAATAGCAGCCTGCGCCCGCAGCGGACCAAAGAGAACCATCAGCAGTGTTACAAAGAAAAATGTCAGAATGTATTTCCCAAACCTGTAAAAATAATTTCTTAAACTCATAAAATCCCCTCCTTTTTATACGCTGTTGTTGTATTACTTATAAACAGCATATGTGATTGGAGAGGATTTTTCTATTAACCAAATGTTAGTTTTTCATTCATTACAAGCAGTAGTTTCACGGATTTACTGCTCCTCTTTCTTCAGTCTCCGTTTGGCACGATGAGCATCACGTTTCTGGCGGATTTCATCGGCTTCTTCATCTGTTACATTGGTGAGCTTCTTAATTACATAATACTTATTGTCTTCCGTTCGGCGAATCCTGATTTTTCCCAGTACAAAGCCGTGCTCCTGACAAAGGGACACACTGTAATAAACCTTGGAATTATTCATAAACCAACGTATCTTACGCTTGGCCGGATTATGGCATAATGGACATTTCGTGCTGGTTACTTCCCGGTCCTTCATGGCTTTTTCGCGGGAATAGAACTCTCGGGATACATATTTATCATAGGTTGGATATGATATGTGAATCTCTTCACGCTTACTCTTGGGATTCTGATACACGTCCAGGGATGAGTTTGGAAAAATGTATTTATCTTCTATTTTCTGGAGAATACATGCAGTATAATAAGCATCTCCCAGAGCGCGGTGAAAATCCATTTTCTTCTCCACGCCCATTTTATCAGCAGCAAATTCCAGGGCACGGCGCTCGTCATTTTCTTCATAACGAATGGCAAATAATTTCTGCACATCATAATAAGTCACAGGACCTTTCAGCAGGGAAAGTTTTCCATAATATTTCATGTTCCGCTGCAGTTCCATTACATCCTGATTTCCCCATGTAAAGAAAATATATTCTTCGCCACACCATTCCAAAAATTCCATGATGGCCTGCGGGAAAAGAGTTCCCTTCTGCAGATCCTTATAATTCATGTGAATCACTTCATGAATGCTGTCATGAATCCAATTGTACACCTGGGGCTTGATCAGACGCTGAAAGCTATCCACAATTTCTTTCTCTTCATTTAGTTTTATGGCGCCGATTTCTATGATTTCAAAAGGCAGACGGCTGTTAGACCACCTTTTTCCCCCCGGACTCTGATTCCATTCCAGGTCAAATACAATGTAATTCATGGGTAAATTCCTTTTCTGAAAATGTTTTTGTTACTGTGAACAGGTAAACAGTAACATATTTTTGCCATCCACGATTATTGCAGCAACATCTTGTTTTCATGCTCTGGAGCCTGTTTGAAAAGGCTTTCTGCAAGATGTACATCATAATTTGTGGGAGATTTTTTGTTCTATCCTTTGCAGTTATCAACAATTCCAGACAAGTATAGCAGACAGGTGAAATGATGTAAAGACATAAGAAAAAACCTGCCGGTGGGTAGCCGGCAGGAAATGAGGGGGTATGAAACAAAATCTATGTAAATTAAGAAATCGTCTTAAAATGAAACACAATCTATATAAAAGAAGCTGTTTACCATTATTTCAATATTGCTGAATAATCTATACACTGCAAGCACATCAAATAAAACATGCTCTGCCGCTTTCACTCGTTACTTATGTAAGTCGGCAATATCAGCCACCGCTTCTGATTCACGGCTAATGCACACTCTATATTATCTATTTCAATCATCTATTTCATCGGCACGAAGCAGGTGAACTACTCCGCGCCAGTTATTATCTGTTACCAGTTTCCCACGGAAATTCTTATCTGTTAAAACAACTCTTTCCCCGGGAATCAGCCTTCAATAGAAATAAATTTCTTCTCTTCAGGCACTTTCTTCTTCGCTTCCTTCGGGAAAGTAACAGTCAGAACACCATTGTCATATTTCGCATGGATGTCCTCATGCTCCAGTTCCTTACCTACATAAAAGCTTCTGGAGCACTGTCCGGTGTAACGCTCTCTGTGAACGTATTTACCGTTATTGTCTTTCTCATCTTTATTCTCGGTTCTGGAAGCCTGAATGTTCAGATAGCCATCCTTCAGCTGAATCTTCACATCCTCTTTATGGAAGCCTGGAAGATCAATGCTCAGCTCATAATTTCCATCTACATCCTTAATATCTGTCTTCATCAATTCAGCAGCTCTGTAACCTCTGTGATTCTCTCTTTCTACAGGTAATCTCATCCAGTCATCAAATAAATCTTCTCCAAAAATACTAGGCATTAACATAATCCATTCCTCCTTATATTGTGAACACTTGCGTGTTTAATTAACATCTTTGTTAAAACTGGAAGATTTCTTTTTCTCTCTTCCTTTGTTCTGCATGTAATATAACACGTATTGTTAGCACTGTCAATAGGCGAGTGCTAATTTCACATTTTTTTCACATTTATCTTAAATGAAAAACTAAATTTGTGTCCCTTTTCACATTTTCCTTTGTGAAGCTCCAGAAATTCTGGTGCAGACGGACTGCCTCGCCATTTTCCTCTACTGCATCTGTATTTCCAGTGATTGTATTGTAGATCATGGCAAATGCCAGATTCTCCATTGCCCCGGCATATTACACTGGTTCCGAGGTAACTCCTGAAGTGACAGTTACCCACAGTGGTAAAACCCTGGTAAAAGACAGGGATTTCACTGTAACATACCACAACAACATTGAACCAAGCAGTTATTACAATTCTCCGTGGGTTGGAATTGATGGAATTGGAAATTACCAGGGGTATGTAACTAAATCCTTTACTATAAACAGAGCTAACATCAGCAGCTGCACGGTTACGCTTTCCGATGAAAGCCTTACCTACACAGGCTCCTCTTTACGCCCAACCGCCACAGTAAAAAGCGGGGACAAGGAATTAACCCTGAACCAGGATTATTACGTTTCCTACAGAAACAACTGGGATGCAGGTACTGCTTCTGCAATTCTCACTGGAACTGGAAATTACACTGGTTCTGTTACGAAAGACTTTACCATTAAACCATTGGATATCAGCCGCTATTCCGCTTCTCTTTCCCAGTATTCCTACACCAGTGACGGAACAGAGAAATGCCCGGATGTTACCGTTACATACGGAGCCAAGACGCTTGCGGCAGGCACTGATTTCACAGTTTCTTATAAAGATAATGTGAAGGAAGGTACTGCTACTGTAACTATTACTGGAGCTGGAAATTACACCGGCATTATTAACACAACCTTTACGATCACAGCTGCTCCTGGCAAGGATGACTCGGACGCAGGAAAAGATAATCCTGGTAAGGATGATTCCAGTAAAGACGATTCCGGTAAAGACGATTCTGGTAAAGATGACTCCGGTAAAGACGATTCCGGTAAAGATGATTCTGGTAAAGATAACTCTGGTAAAGACGATTCCGGTAAAGATAACTCCGGTAAAGATAACTCCGGTAAAGATGATTCCGATAAAGGCAACCAGAACAGCAGCATGAAAAAGGCGAAAACCCTTACCGTAAAAGACTCTGCTACACGCGCAACCTTAAAGGAACTGGTTTCAAAGAAAAAATATTATGTACGGATCCGCACCTACAAAGTTGTAAGCGGCAAAAAATATTATTCCAAATGGAGTTCCAAAAAATCCGTAAAAATTAGATAATGTCAAATGCCAGGCAGCGTCTTTGAACGACGCTGCCTGGCATTTTTTCATAAATCTTCCAAACCTACCTGAAGATTCTATATTCTCTGTGTAACTATTCAGCACCCTCACAGTTACACTCTCCGCGAAACAGTACATACCTACTGAATAATTATTTTTCTGTTTAAGTTTTTCTCAACTCAGGAAATTCTCAATGATCACATTTTCCGCCTCAGCTTCCGTCATTCCAAGAGTTCTTAGCTTCAGAAGCTGCTCATCGTTAATTCTTCCAATAGCGGCCTCATGAACAATTGCAGCATCCACATGCTTCGCCTGGATTTCCGGGATAGAACCCACCTCTGCATGATCCATAATAATGGAATCACACTGGATATGTGCGTGACATTTGTTCTTTCCAACAGCCTTCGGATGGAAAACCTGGGAAGAATTTCCCTTTCCAACAGAACGGGAAATAATCTGCGCAGAAGATCCCGCTCCGTTCATACAGACTTCAATATCAGACTCCGCTTTCTGCTCCCCATCTGTCATCAGACGTTCCAGAACAAACAGCTTGGAATCTGCATCCATTGAAACATTTGTGGTACGGATTGTGGAGTCAACACCTTTGATCTGAACGGTATCCAGCGTAAATACGGAGTTCTCTCCAAGCTCAATATTAGTTACGGGATTCAGCACTCTGCTTCCGGTTCCATTCCCCTCTCCATAGTGTTTTTCCTCGTAATGTACATTAGCATTTTTACCCACATGGAAAGTATGAATACCATCGTGACGACTGTCATTACAGCCACTATTGTGGATTCCGCAGCCTGCAACAATGTCAACATCTGCACCGTCTGCCACATAAAAATCATTGTAAACCAGATCGGTCATTCCAGATACACTTACCACTACCGGGATGAAAACCTTCTCTCCCTTTGTCTCCCCGTCAATGAAAATATCGATTCCCGGCTTGTCCTCTTTTTTCTTTATTTTGATATGTTCGCTGTCACCGTGACAGATGGAAATACCATTCTGACGGAGATTAAAAGCACCTTTCTGCGCAAAGCCTTCGCTGATCTTATCAAGCACACCCTGGGTTGTTTCTTCTACTTTAACCATCAACATTTTCCTCCTTCATTCAGACATTTCTGACATTTTTCCTGCTGAAATAAGGTTGGGAAAACGTCTTCTTTCGTACCATATTTCTTTACTTCACCGTCTTCAATTACCATGATCTTATCTGCCATATTGATGATTTTTTCCTGATGGGAAATCAGGATCAGGCACTCCTTTTTCTCACGATGAATCTCCTCAAAGCGCTTGATCAGCATGGAAAAGCTCCACAGGTCGATTCCTGCTTCAGGTTCATCAAAAATGCTTACTTTATGAGACTTCGCTAAAACTGTGGCAATCTCAATTCGCTTCATTTCACCGCCGGAAAGGGTTCCATCCAGCTGACGGTTCAGGTAATCTTCGGAACAAAGTCCTACAGCGGAGAGAAGGTCACAGCTCTCTTTTTCCGTTAAATTCTTTCCTGCTGCAAGAGATAACATTCTTGCCACGGTCATACCTTTAAAGCGGGGTGGCTGCTGAAATGCATAGCCAATTCCCGCATTTGCACGATGATCAATATCGTATCCTGTAATGTTCTCATCATCCAGATAAATTTCTCCGCTGTCTGCTTTCTCAATGCCAGCCAGTACCTTGGCCAGGGTGGATTTTCCACCTCCATTTGGTCCGGTGATTACCAGCATTTCTCCATCCTGAACATCAAAACTGATGTGATTTACCAGACAGCGCTTTTTCCCTTCTTCATTCACTTCAAAAGTCAGGTTCTTTACTTTCAGCATATTCGTACCTCTTCTGTTAATTTTACATTACTGCTCCAATTGTGCCCGAAATTCCAGAAAAAAATTGCTTTTGAGCAGTAACGATTTTATCTCTTCTTGGACTGTACTCCAAATAAAAAAAATTGTCAACCACGACCTTCACAGTAACGCGCTTCGCGACGCACAGAAACACGAACCTTTTTGTGACAGGCACAAGAAATAGCGTTTGCTACGCAAACTTAGTTCTCTGGTTTTCTGTAAACTTTATCCACCAAAAACACCTCGCAGAGCGTTGCAAATGAATAGTAACAAAACTATACCATATTGGAGCAACTTTGAATAGCGCTCAGAAAATAATAGTATTGAATTTTCTCTTCTTCTGGTTTATAATCGACATATGTCGAAAACAAGGAGGTGACATATATGCCCAGACCGCCCAGATGCCGCAGAATCTGCCAGGCACCCCAATATGAAACTTTTTCTCCTGAAGAATGTCCCAGAGAGTCGGAAGCTGTCACTCTGACTCTGGATGAATATGAAGTCATCCGTCTGGTAGATCTGGAGAAGAAAACTCACGAACAATGTGCTGCCCAGATGGACATTTCCCGGACAACTGTCACGGAAATTTATGAAACTGCCCGGGAAAAAATTGCCCGGTGCATCGTCCTTGGACAGCGCCTTGTCATAGCCGGGGGAAATTACCGGCTCTGCGAAGGACGGGAGCATACGCGCTGCGGGAAATGCTGTTGCCGAAAGGAATCTAAACAGACTCCGCTTACCAGCTTAGACCTTTCACAGGAACTGCCAGCCGCTGACCGATTTAATAGTTCACTTCCCAAATCAAATTTACAAAATGAAGGAGATATCATTATGAAGATTGCAGTTACTTATGAAAATGGAGAAATTTTTCAGCACTTTGGACACACAGAAACATTCAAGATCTATGACATTGCAGATGGCAAGGTTGTAAGTGCCGAAGTAGTCGATACCAATGGAAGCGGTCACGGCGCACTGGCTGGATTCCTGGTTGCACATGGCGTAGATACCCTGATCTGCGGCGGTATTGGCGGCGGTGCCCAGAATGCACTTGCCCAGGCTGGAATCCGTCTTTTCGGTGGTGTCAGCGGCAACGCTGATGAAGCTGTAAACGCATTACTCGCAGGAAATCTTGGCTATAACCCCAATGTACATTGCGATCACCATGATCATGAAGCAGGTCACAGCTGTGGCGATCATGGCTGCGGAAGTCATTCCTGCCATTAATATCTGACACAGATTTAACCTAACGGTTAATCAGCTGTATTTATAAAAAAGACTGATATAACATACCGGACTCCAACAACCTCCTGAAGTACAGTATCATTTATATCAGTCTTTTTTATTATTTCTTCATGGCCACAAGCTCTCTTCGTGCAAACAATATCGCCAATGATAATGCCGCTGCATCTGCGATCGGTCCAGCATACATCACCCCGTCAATTCCCATTATTAATGAGAAAACAACGATCAATGGCAAAAGAAACAGCACCTGTCTGGTCAGGGACATGACGATTCCAAGCTTTGCTTTTCCGATAGATGTAAAAAATCCTGAGGACATTGGCTGAATTCCATTTGCAAAAGTCATAAACATAAATATCTTCAGATAGCGTTCTGCGAACTGGAAATAAAGGTCACTTCCGGTTCCGAAAATGCTTACAATCTGGTGGGGAAATAACTGGAAACAAAGGAAAAATACGGTTGCAATCGCAGTACATGCAATCATGGAATAACGATATGCAAGTCTTACCCTGTCGTATTTTTTTGCCCCATAATTAAAGCCCCAGATTGGCTGACAGCCCTGTGAAATTCCAATACAAATCGCCATAAACACCTGGTTTACTTTTGAAATAACGCCTACACAGGCAATAGGGATATCACTTCCATAAACAGATAATCCACCATAATAACGTAAAATATTATTCATCACAATTTGCACAATTGCCATGGCAATCTGATTGATACAGGAAGCCATGCCAAGGGAAACAATGGCTTTCAGACACTCTGCAGATGGCTTTAGCATTCCTGTTTCCAGATACATTTTACGGAATTTTCCAAAATATATAATCACAAGAATACCGGAAACCACCTGCCCGATTACAGTTGCCCAGGCAGCCCCCTTGATTCCCCATCCGAATCCAAAAATGAAAAGAGGATCCAGAATTGTGTTGATAACCGCACCTGTAAGAACACAGGTCATAGAATATGTTGGGCTTCTGTCTGCACGGACAATATGATTTCCTCCAATGGACAAAACATAGAACGGAAGTCCTACAGCAGTTATTCCAAGGTAGTCTACAGCATAAGGCATAACATCTGTTGTTGCTCCAAATAGACCTAGCAGCGAACGCAAAAACAGAAGCACTACCAATGCAAGAACCGCACCTGTAATCACCAGTGTGGAAAGCGCAGTTCCTGCTATGGAGCTTGCCCTCTGCTCTCTTCCGGCACCCATTTCCAGGTTATAATTGGAGGCACCTCCAATTCCCAGAAGCAGTGCCAATGCCGTTGCAATCGTTGTTACAGGAAATGCAACATTAGTAGCAGCATTTCCCAGCATCCCAACGCCCTGGCCGATGAAAATCTGATCCACAATATTGTACATTGCACTGACCAGCATACTGATAATTGCCGGAATTGCAAATTTCAATATCAGTCCTCCCACTGGAGCTGCTCCCAGGGGATTTTGCTCCTGACTGATGTTTGTTTCTTCCAAAAAATCTCCTCCCTTGCGTTAAAATAATTCTGTTTATTTCATTTAAATTCTGCTATGAATCATAACAAATTCTGAAAAACGATTCAAGATATTTATGCTCAAAAAGCCCAGCTGCATACACAACTGAGCTTTTTGTATGAATATGGTTATTACTTCGCTACTCGCAATCTCACCGCCATATACTCTTTCCCCGGCAGCTTTACTCGGAACTTTCCTTTATGAACTCCACCATCGGTAATAGTCATTTCCCAGGTATCGATAATTTCCACCTGATACTCTGTAGTATCATCAAAGTAGAAGTCTCGGAAGCCCGGCCGCATAAAGGAATAATAGTAAATAAAATAGTCTTTCCTTGCCGGGAAACCGGCAGCACGGCAGGCAACCTCATCCCATTTGCAGAGCATAGGTTCCACACCAAGTCCCGGTGTTTCTTCCATGATTTTTGCAAGAAATCTGATACGCTCCGGTGAGGTTCCGTGAAGAACGCCGCCATGAGACCACCAGAGAATACGATCCGGACTGAGATATGTTTCACCGTGTCCCGGATATCCTCCGCGGCAGAATGCCTCCCAGAATCTTCTCGTCATTTCCTCACCGCTGATATTTCCCCAGCCAAACTGAATGTTGCCCTCATAGCAGATTTCATCCAGAACTACCGGCTTATGGTATTTCTCGCGCCACTCATTTACCAGCTCGGAGGAACGGTATGTCTCCGTTCTCTGGATGCTGCAATGGGTAATCCAGGGCAAGTTATAATCATAATACGCTTTGCAGTTATGAATGGATCTGAGATGATGGTAAGGATCCTTCTCACAGATAATGCTGGCATATCTTTCCCAGTCAGAAAGAGTCTTCTCATGCATCAGATCATATTCATTAGCCAGGGACCACCATACATTTCGGTATGCGGAAAAACGGGCCAGCACATACTTCCAGTAACGGTCATCATCCTCTGCTTTCATCATGGAGAATCCCCATCTGTCATACGGATGCATAACAATCAGATCTGCCTCGATTCCCAAATTCATAAGTGCCTGAATACACTTTTCAATATGTTGAAAATGGGCTGGATTGAATCTGGTAAAATCCCAGTCATTGCCCGGAGCACAGCCATTATATTCCGCGAAATTATTCTCATTTAACACAGAACTGTCGCAGGGTGTTCCCTCATAAGGATAGGTAATCGGCTCATGAAGATTGTAGTCATAGTGCTTGGGGAAAATACAGAAACGAATCTTATTAAACGCATTTTCTTCCAGAGTTTTCAGTGTCTGTTTCTGTAATTCTTCATTCTGCAGATTCCATACATAACAGGTAGTTCCGATGCAGTGATAGGGTGTTCCATCCTCATAGGAAAGATAATAGGTACCCGCAACACGAACCGGACCATGGTTGTCTGCTGAAGGAGAAGTTACAGTAAAACTACCAGTCATCATATTTCTGACAGCACATTTTTCTACTTCCTTCCCACCATAAGCAATTCCAAGCTTATGTTCAGGCGCTTCTTCATCCGGCACTTCTTCCCCCGCGTTAATATCAAAGGAAGCCTCAATTTCAAAAGTATACTTGTCTGTAAAAGACGGCATAAATCTTACTTTATAAGCACCATCTCCATCATAAAAACCATCTACCGTTTTCTTCTCATTTTTACAGCAAAAAGTGCCTTTGATCCACTGATCACAAAATGGATTTCCCTCCTTTGGACCGCTTATGGTCACTTCAAAAATGCCCCATTTTTCTATTGTTTTTGCATAATTTAATTTCATTTTTCTTGTCTCCTTCTCCATTTTAGATCTCTTATATTTTATATATCTCTCTTTCAAAATTCCAAATACGCGCTGCGGATTTGTCTCGATATCACTGCCGAATCTGACATCCTGTGAGGATATGAACTTTGATTTACTGCCCGTATAAATAAAAATCCCCCATGCTTTCTACTATCATAATACGTCAGAAAACATGGGGTTTGCAACGTTACTTTATTAAGAAAATGTATGAATTTTTAATCTGTCCAGAGCGTATTTGAAAAAGTGGCTAAATACCTTTCCTATTGTTCTTTACGCGTTTTGACAATCTCAAAATAATCAAAATCCGCATACCGTCTCCCCCCTGTCATATCGTGACAGTACATTCCGAAGTGAGCTCCGGTGAATCCATCGCTCTGCTCGTCTGTGAGAATGTTGGTGGGGACTTCAGCCAGTTCCTGATAGTCTTTTCCATCCAGGGAGTAGAAGAATTTTGCGTAAAGTCCTTCCTGGGTGGTGGTCACGCGCAGGTATACGGGGCCTTCTTCCGGGATGGAGATTGCCGGAATCACATCTTCTACATCAAAGTGATTGCTCTTTATCAGGCGCAGCTTTGCAGGCTTTTTCAAATCAAGTGTCTGGGAGCCAAACTCTTCCTCTCTGGTCTTTACCAGAAGGTAGAAATTACCAGTATCATACATATAGGCAAGTCCTGCCATCTGCTCTCTGCAGGTCGGGGCAAACTCTACACAGGTTTCTACCTGAACATAGCGGTCCTGCTGCCGCCGCGCCACCAGACTTACGTTATAGCAGGAATTCAGGGATTCCTGACCGTAGAGACGGAGATAGCCAGGACGTTCTGTCAGGCTGGTGTAGCTATCATAGGGCTGGCGCAGGGAAGTATAGCGCACATCTAAAAGCGCAGAGGTTTTCTTCACTGGCATACTTAACTTTTTATCACATTCTTCGTCCACAGCATTCTTCTCATTCAGATACTCTTTTGTTTTCGAAGGAATTTCAGCAATGTCCGCATTCTTTGCAATTTCATTATTTCCAACACTGTCTGCAATTTCTAAATCAAAGTCATCTCTTCCATAATCCTTACCCTCTTCCTTTGGAAAAAGATACTCCGGAATTCCTGTTGGCTCCTCAGTCTCCCACTGGCCGAAGTTGCCGCCACAGGCCATTCTAATCCAGCCTTCTTCGTTCCAAACCATTTTCTGGATTGCCGTTTCACGGCCTAATACACACTGTCCGCTGCCTTTCGGTGGTCTACCGCAAAGATGTACCATATACCACTCACCTTTCTGGGTACACACAATATCTGCATGCCCACAACGCTGCAGCGCATCTGGATTCTCCATATCTGAGGTCAGCACAGGGTTACCCGGATCTTCCTCATAAGGTCCCCAGATAGATTTCGCCCGGGCCATTGTCACCATATGGTCGTAACCGGTTCCTCCCTCTGCCATTAACAAATAATAATACTCTCCAATATGGTAAATGTGTGGTCCTTCTGTATAGCCTCTTCCGGTTCCCGGAAAAACATTTTTCGCTTCCCCTACCAGGCGCTCCTGTACCGGATCATACTCCTGCACCAGAATTCCCTTGAAATTATTAATCATATTCACAATATACATTTTGCCATCTGTATCATGAAATACAGATGGGTCAAAACCTGAGCTGTTCAGATAAACCGGCTCAGACCAGCCGCCACGGATGTCCTTTGATTTTACAAGATAATTATGGGTATTAAAAAGTCCTCCGGTACGGGTTTTCACGTCCGTATAAATCAGCCAGAAGTATTCCCCGTCCCAGGAAATATCCGGTGCCCATACGCCACAGGAATCACCCTCACCAACCATATTAAGCTGGCTCATTCTGTTCAGCGGCGATGGCAGCTGTTCATAATGCTTCAGATCTTTAGAATGATAGATTTTCACACCAGGCCACCATTCAAAGCTTGAATTTGCGATATAATAATCTTCTCCAACACGTATAATACTTGGATCCGGGCAAAATCCCGGAAGAATCGGGTTCTGAATCATGTTTTTGCTCCTTTATCTGTTTCATTTTACAAAATAAACTTAAAACACATTCTAAGTATAAGCTTTCTGAATTTTTTTGTACACACTTTATTTCAGAAAGATGTTTTTTACCGGTCAAACCAAAAAAGGACTGCAAAATTCCACGTATTCTGCAATCCTTTTCCTGTATTTACTTACCTCACAGCAGAAAAATCTTATTATAACGATTGCTTTTCTGCCTGTTTTTCCAGCAGCTCTGGCAGACACATTGGTTTCTTTCCTTCCAGCTCATCTGCCATATTCAATGCCAGTATATTCCAGTTAATAAAGCCACCATTCATAACCGGTTCTCCATTAAATGGATTGTAATACTCATGAAGACATCCTGTTTTCTCCAGGTCCTCTCCCAGAAGGCGCATGGTGCGCTTATACATAATTTCCGCCTCCATGCGGTATCCGTAGTTCAAAAGTCCGCGGAATACCACATAGTTTGCAACCAGCCAGATCGGGCCAAGCCAGTTGGACGGATTATTGGTAACAGACAGGTCAAACATTTTTTCATCCTTTGAAAGCGTGGTCAGACCAAAGTCAGAACCAAAGGTATCGGGATCAAAAATATGTTTCACCATGTCTGCCGCCTGCTCTTTTGTAGCAATTCCTGCATACATGGGAATAAAGCCAGACCATACACGTACTTTGATGGGCAATGTCTTCCAGAAAACTCCAAGCCCCTGGTGGAACCAGTCGTATTTCCTTGTCTTAATATCCACATCAACTGAATAGAAGAAATGATCACGTTTGTCCCAGCATTCCTGCTGAATAGCACCGATCAGTGCCTCGCGCTTATCCAGAAGTCTCTTTGCCGCTTCCTCCTTGCCAAACTGTCTGTATAATCTGGCACCAGCTTCCAGTTCTACACACATAAAGCTGTTCAGATAAATATTGGCAGTGGAAAATGGCGGACGGCCAAAAGTAGCCGGATCATTGTCCATACCGATCATAATGTCATCCTGCCATACATACAGTCCGCTGTTTTCATGAAAATAATAGTGATCATAACATTCAAAATACTTCGCCACGCCTGAAAGAAATTCTTCCGTCCAGGCATAATCACCAGTATAATCACTGATCAGGCACATCTGACTGCAAAGAAAGGGCTTATGCATATTCATAATCTTGCCTTCCTTATGCCTCATATTCAGATAAGGCTCCGGCCAGTCTGCCACCTCGATCATCATGGGAATATATCCATCCTCCAACTGGTGGTCGAAGAAATTGCGGATATTTCCCTGTGCATGCTCTATAATTCTTGGCTTCACAGACGGATCCTGGTAGGAATCCGCCAGATTCAGAAAGCCATATACGGACCAGTAGGTATCCCAGTCCCATACATTTCCATCGTAAACAGAGCCCGGATCAATAAACGGATAACGGATAAAGCTTCGCGGATTCTTAAGCACATCCTCCGTATGAGACATTACAAATTCTTTTAATTCCTGTCTATACTGCTCTGTCCTTTTATCTTCCATAAAATCAACCCTTTACAGCTCCGGCTGTCATACCTTCCATCAGTTTCTTATTCAGTGCCATGTACAGAATCAGAAGTGGGAATACACTCATGGATACAGAAGCGAAAATTGCACCCCAGTTCTTGGATCCAAACTCATCAGAGAAGTACAGAAGTCCTGTCTGAACAGTCTTCAGTGCAGAATCACTGATAAATGTCATGGAAAACAGAAGGTCGTTCCATTTAAAGAAGAACTGAAGAACCAGTACGGTTACAATAGAGTTCTTCATAAGTGGTGTTACAATATGCCACATCAGTCTGTAAATACCGCAGCCATCAATAACAGCTGCCTCCATAATATCATCCGGGAAGGAACGAAGATATCCCTGAACCAGATAAATGGACAGCGACAGACCAAATGCTATGTACGTAATGATCAGACATGTTCTGGTATTTAACAGATTTGATCTGCTGTAAATCTGGAACAGCGGGATCAAAGCAATTGCTACCGGAATCATGATACCGAAACGGAAATACTGTGCAACTGCATTTCTGAATTTCCATTTCATCTTTGTTACAGCAAATCCTACAGTTACTGAGAAAAATACAATAAATACAAGTGCTACTAATGTAGTGATCAAACTGTTCTTAAAGAAGGTGGACATATGTCCCCTTGTCCATGCATCAGAATAGTTCTGGAAATAAAAGCCATCATTTAACGCATAAGCTGGCTTCTCACTCCACTCAGCCTGTTTCTTGAAGGATGCAGTAAGCATCCAGAATAACGGATAGATCTCAATTACGCAAAGAAGGAAAATTACAATTCCTCGAAAAGCTGCTTTTACTTTTTTCATAATATTTCCTCCTTTCAGTCTTTCACATCAAATCTGTTGATAACAAGAGATCCAACTACACAGATCAGGAAGATCACGATTGCGATAACGCTGGCGTAACCAACCTTATTATAAGTAAATGCAACGTCATACATATACATGGACAGTGATTTTGTTGCACTTCCAGGTCCGCCCTTTGTAAGAGCCATAGCAGACTCGAACATTTTTACAGTTCCGGAGAAGCTGAATACAAGGCTGGTAATTACCATTGGACGAAGAAGCGGAAGAAGAATGTTTTTAAATAACTGCCATCCACCGCAGCCGTCGATTCTGGCTGCTTCCAGAATATCATCAGAGATATCAAGGAGTGCTCCATAGAAAATTACGGAATAGAATCCCATGGCTACCCAGATATCCATTACGCACAATGCCCAGAGAGCTGTACTGGACTGGCCGATCCATGGCTGAACAAGGTTCGTAAAACCAAGAGAGTCAAGCAATGAGTTTAACAGACCATAATTTGGCTGAATCTCATATATCTTTGCAAACAGCTGACCTACTGCAACAGTAGGAAGTACTACCGGGAAGAAAACCAGAGTTCTTACGATAGTTTTGCATCTTCTCAGCCAGAATTTAAACATCAGGGAAAGTAAAAGTCCCATTCCAACCTGGCCAACGGTTACTACCAATACATATTTACAGTTTACTGTCAATGCATTTAAGAAGTTCTTGTCTCTGAAAAGTCTTGCATAATTGTCAAATCCGGCAAATTCCCACTGAAGTCCCGGGCTGCCGCTGAAGAATGAATAATACAACGACCAGATAACCGGTACCATTACAATAATGGTGTAAATAATCAGTGCCGGAACTACGAAAAGGGATATCGCTTTCTTATTACCTAATACCTTGTTCATAAAATTCCTTCCTTTCTGTGTCAAAAACCATTAAAATTTCGAATTTTTTCAACAAAAACGGGAGTGTCTGCTGGCAAACACTCCCATTTGAAGTTCAAAGCTTATATTGCCAAAGCTGTTACTTACTGCATGTCATATACATCCTGGATGGACTGCATATATTCTTCGCCAGTCATTTCGCCGTTTAACAGAGGCTGTACATTTTCCTGAGCTGTCTTGGAGATTTCGCTAGGCATTTTTGCTTCCCACCATGCAAATCCTTCTGTGGATTTGTCAATCTCGTCAAGAACAAGCTTGGTGTAGTTATCCATATCATCTGCTGCAACATCATATGTGTAACCTTTAACAGTTCCCTGATCTTCCATAGCTACGTTTCCGATGTTCTCCATGAAGTATTTCAGGAACCAGCCAGTAGCCTCATCATATTTGTCATTGTCAAGTGCAAGAATGTTACCACAGTTCATAGAGTAAGAAGTAGCGGAGCTGATGGACTCATCTGCAACCGGAATGTTGAAGAATCCGATTCCGTCCTCGCCTGCCGGGTTCTGGGAATCATCAGTCAGGTTCTGTGTAAACCAGGAACCATTGTAGAAGATGGCTGCTTTTCCACTCATCAGCATGGAACCAGCTGTGTTCATATCAACTGTTGTGATACCTTCTCCGAAGTATCCTTTCTCTGCCCACTCTGCAATCTTATCAGCTGCTGCAACAAGCTTCTCATCTGTATAAGGAACTTCGCCGTCAGCTGCTTTTGTCATAATGTCGTTTCCTGCGGTTCTTACTGCGTATGCATTAATCAGACGGGTTGCGCCCCATTTGTCAGATCCGCCGGTTGTAAGAGGCTGGATACCTGCATCGGAAAGTTTCTGAAGAACCTCTTCAAACTCATCCCATGTAGTAGGAACTTCGCATCCTGCCTGCTCGAACAGGGCTTTGTTGTACCAGAAGCCTTCTACGTTCAGTCCAAGAGGAAGATCATAAAGATCATCTGTTCCGGATAATCCTTTCAGAAGCTCAACAGCACCGCTGTTTAAATAATCTGCTGTTCCGATCTCGTCAACAGCTTCTGTAATATTTTTAACCTTTCCGGAATCGATGAGAACGCTGAGCGGAGCACCTGCTTCGTAAGCGAACAGATCCGGAAGATCGTTGGATGCTGCAAGTGTAGCAATTTTCTGCTGAAGGTTGTCAGAAGCAACCATCTCATATTCCCATGTGAAATTCGGGTTTACATTTTTCTGATAGTCTTCGCAGATTTTGTTTAACAGCATACCATTGTCATTATCTTCTGCCCAGATAGTAAGGATTTTGACGTTTTTCTCAAGCTGTGGATCCTCTCCTGAGTAGTCTGCTGCAAATGTAGGAACTGCAAACATGGTGCTTGCTGTTAATGCTGCCATTAAAATAGCTAATGCTCTCTTTTTCATTATAAATTCCTCCAGAATTTTCAAAATTATTGAATTTTGTTATGAGTTACTCTTGATAGCCATTTACTTTTCGGTCACGTTTAATTTGTTTCTTTGTATCCCCGGGAAATATCTTATGGTTATATAATACCATTGTTCTGTTTTTTTACCAGTGCCTAATTTTTTTGGTAATGTACAGTTTTTTTAGACTGTTTTTTATAAAAAATTCTGCTTATTCAGGTATTCAATTGTGCTAAATATATAAAATGCACATATTCAGCAATTCGAATATGTGCATTTTTGCAAATCCTATTTTTATCATTCTGCTTTCCACACGTTTCCCTTGTACTCATTGGGAGTCATGCCCTCGTGTTTTTTAAAAATATCGCAGAAATATCTGTAATTATTATATCCCACCATTTCACTGACTTCATTCACCTTATATCCATCCTGCAGCAGCTTCTTCGCCTTTTTTATGCGAAGATCCGTCAGATATTTCACATAAGATGTACCAACCTCTGTTTTAAAAAGAACACTTAAGTACGCCGTGCTCATTCCGGCTCTGTCTGCAAGCTCACTCAGCCCGATATCCTGATCATAATGCTCGTCCAGATAAGTAAGAAGCTCCAGGATAACTCTGTGTTTGCTTCCGGTCTGGTCCGCAGTCAGATGCTTGCTGATATCAGACAGAACGCTTTCCCCATAGGCCTGTACTGCTTCTATGCTCTGACATTTTTCCATCTCCTGAAAAGAGACAAGTGAACTTCGTTCCACCTGCTTCTGGCTTTCGATCAGTACATCGCTGAGCACACAGAGATGCTTGTAAAATTCCCTGCGAAAATCCTGCAGCTCCGGGTAAAGTTCCTGCAGGCATCTGATTGCCCGCCTGCATTCTTCCCGAAATGCTGCAGCATCACAGTCTGTAATACATTTTACACTGCTCTCAAAAATTCTTTCCAATTCCAGAAATTTCTCACGATTAGCCTGTGCTTTACGATTATCCTCATGACGGGTCTTCGCCCATTCATCTTCAATTCTGGTAAGGGCATTTTTCAGTTTATCTGCTGTAACCGGCTTATCAATATAGTCTTTTACTCCAAGAGTAAGCGCCCTCTGCGCATACACAAATTCAGAATAGCCGCTGATCACAATAAAATATGTATCCGGACATTCTTCTTTCGCTGCCTCGATCACAGACAGACCATCCAGCCCCGGAATTCGGATATCCGTAATTACTACATCCGGTTTCTCACTTCGGATCACTTCCAGTCCCTGGATTCCGTCATAAGCAGCCCCTACTACCTCATAATCCAGCTTCAGGCGGGAAATTAAAGCCTTAATTCCCTGCACAACTATATATTCATCATCAATTACCACTAAGCGATACATGAAAATCCTCCTTGTATCTGCATTTCCCTATCCCTTATCTTACTGGAACCACAATCGTTACCTTCGTTCCATTGCCTGGGCTGCTCTCAAATGTTACACCGTATTTTTCCCCATAATTCAACTTTATACGCTCTATTACATTGCGCACTCCATAACCGTTCTCCAGTCTGGACATATCGTCAATTCCCACACCATCATCTTCAATAGTGAAAATCATATTATTCTGCTCCTGCCAGCCGCGAAGGGAAATCTTTCCTTTTCCAATCTTCGGCTCCAGACCGTGATACATAGCATTTTCAATAAATGGCTGAAAAATAAAGGTAATCGTTTCACGCTGAAGAATTTCCCTGCTGATATCCACGAACAGTTCAAAACGATTATTATAGCGCATATTCTGAAGCTTCATATAGCCCTGCATCCATTTCACAGAATCCACAACTTTAATATATTTGCTTCCATTATTCAGCGCCAGCTTAAAGTTATCTGAAAGTGCCTCTACCATTTCTGCCATCTGGTCATCCCCATGCATGATTGCAACAAAGTACAAAGAATCCAGTGTATTATAAAGAAAATGGGGATTGATCTGGGACTGAAGCAAAAGCAGCTCTGCTTCCCGTTCATTCAGCTTCACCGCCATAAGATGCTCGGAAAGCTCCAGATTCGTATTGACCATTTCCTTGAATTTCTGTCCGATCCGGCCAACCTCACTGTAGTCAAACTCTTCTGTAATGTGACGCTCTCCTTCCCCAACCTGTGCAATGGTATTTTCCAGCTGCTTCAGGGGATGGCTGATGGTTCTGGAAATGATTCGTGCCATGAGAAAACCCACTACAAGAACACAGCCTGCTACCAGAAACGAGGTCAGACGGATATTTTTACTCTCTTCACTGATCTCATTTTTCTCCACTACGTTTACAATATGCCAGCCTGTAGTAGAATTGGTGACAGAAGAAAACAGATACAGATGGTTCTCTCCCGGATTAGAATAGGATTGCATAATTGCATTCTCCCTTTCCTCATTTCCCACAAAATAAACCAGCTGATCATCCTCATCTACAACCATAAAATTACTGGAATCAAAGCTTTCATTGCCCATGACAAAGGATTTTCCCAACAGCTTCTGGCTCAGTCCGACCACCATATAGCCCATTCCCTGTCCGTCAGAGGGATTGATCATATATTTCGCATAAGAAAATCCTTTCTTTGTTCCTGCTTTTAAAATACTGTCACGGAAAAAAATTTCCTTTCCCCGCGCGGACTTTGCCTGTTTCACCCAGCTTTCTTCCAGAATATCCTTATCACTATAATAATTATAGAAATCATAAGTACCCTGGTTCACATTGTTCAGCTGATACACATGACCATAAAGATCCGTAAATACTATATAATTCACCCACACCTGCTGACTTGCCATTTCATTTGCAATCACACGAAGTTTCTCACGGTCTGTGGATGCAAACTTGCTTCCTCCGTATTCGTTGCCTTTTTCCAGAATCTGCTGAAGAGCTTCATCATTCAGAAAATTTCGGCCTACGTCTACAATGTTCTTCAGATTCATATCCATAACGCGGCTGGAATTCTTCAGCGTAGACTGATAAGATGCCCTGTAATTCTGTTCAATAGCATCAATAGAGGTTTTGTATACAATATTCATCAAAACGCCCACACCCAAAAGGGTGATAAGAAACATGGATAAAAAAATCTGATTCTGAATACTCAGCTGTCTCCACGCTTTCTGTATTCCTGAAGGTTCCTTTTTCTTTTCCATATTCTCATCACCCTTTCGCATTCTGCGTTATGATTACTGTTCAAATGCGATATGGTATGTACCGCTTCCCGCTTCGGCAGCCATATAGTCTGCTTCCCTGGTAAATGTCAGTCCATCGCTTTCCAGAACAGCTTTTGCCTGGTCCAGACGGATCTCTGCTGTTGTATTCACCGGAATCTGAACAGTTAAAGTAATCTGTTTCCCCTGGACTTCCCATTTTACACCAACATCACCATAAATGCTATGATATTTTCCGGCAGTGTACTTCAGATTTCCACCAATGCGCGGATAGAGTATCGCATGTTTAAAGCCCGGATGTTCCGGATCAGCTTCAATTCCGGCCATTGCACGGTACATCCACTCACCAATAGCACCATAAGCATAATGGTTAAAGGAGTTCATATCTGCACTCCACATGCTTCCGTCATCCTTCATTCCATCCCAGTGCTCCCAGATCGTGGTGGCACCTTTTTTCACCTGATACAGCCAGGATGGGAAGTCTTCCTTCAGAAGCAGGTCATAGGCTTCCTTCAGAGCGTGGTTCTGGCTTAGTGCATGACAGAAATACGGAGTTCCCACAAATCCGGTAACCAGATGTCCGTTTTCTTTGTCCAGAAGGCGCTTCAGACCTTCTACCGTTTTTGTGATATATTTCTCAGGAGTCAGCTGGAAATACAGTGCCACAATATGTGCGGTCTGTGTCTGTGCTGTCATATTTCCTTCTGCATCGAAGAAGGTCTCCTGGAATTTCTTTACGATCTTATGATAAAGCTCCTCATACTCTGCTGCCACATCCTCTTTTCCAAGGGCTTTCGCCATCTGGACAAAAAGTCCGGTAGAGTATGCATAATAGGCAGTACAGGTCAGGTCATTTGGTGTTGCACCGAAATAGCTGCCCTCCTCTGCATCAAGAGCAACCCAGTCACCAAACTGCAGCTTGTAGTTCCAGATATAATCAACAGCATGGGCACGCATGAAGTCAATCCAACCCTTCATACTGTTGTACTGTTTTTTCAGAATATCTTTATCACCATACATCAGATACATGGTCCATGGATTGATGATGGCTGCATCAGCCCAGGCTGCTGCGGAATGAGGTCCCTGGCGGAGAAGCCAGTTTCCATCTGTACGGCCTTCCTCAATGTTCGGAACAACATGCGGTACACCGCCCTCTGGTGTCTGATCAACCTCCAGATCATGGAGCCATTTCTTATAGAACGTATAGGTATTCATCAGATAAGTGGCGGTACGGCAGAAGATCTGCGCATCTCCAGTCCATCCCAGACGCTCATCACGCTGCGGGCAGTCTGTAGGTACATCAAGGAAATTACTCTTCAGCCCCCACAGGAAATTGTGATGCAACTGGTTCAGCAGCGGATTCGAACACTCCAGACTTCCGTTTGAAGCCATGTTGGAGTGAAGGGTGCAGGCTGTGAAATTCTCAGCTTTCGGCTCGCCTGGATAGGAAACAATCAGCGCATACTGAAATCCCATGTAAGTGAAAGTCGGATGCCAGGTAACTGTCTCTTCCCTTGCAAAAGTATATTTCATCGTTGCTTTGGCTGCACGAAGATTGTCCAGATATACATTTCCATCTTTGTCCAGAACTTCGAAGCAGTGAAGTTCGATCACATCGCCTGGTTTTCCGGCTGCAGTTACTTCAATTCGTCCTGCCATATTCTGGGCAAAATCAATAACTGTATCTCCTGCCGGTGTTTTGAAAATACGTTTCGCTGGAATACGATCCATTACACGAACCTTCGCAGCGTACTGCGCGCGCATAACCTGTGTATCAAAGAATACAAGCTGAACCGGCTTCCAGTCGCCTTTTGTGGTTTCTGCCTTTGACCAGTCCGGAATCTCAAGGGCTGCATCATAAGTCTCACCATCATAGATTTCTGCAAATACCACCGGTGAATCGCAGCCTTTCCATGATGGATCCGTATAAACAGATTCTGTTGTTCCATCGGTGTAGCGAATCAGAAGTTCCATAGTAAAAGCCGTCTGATCACCATAGTTGTTACGGGCTTTTGTCAGCCCCATAACACCTTTATACCAGCCTGGAGCCAGCATTGCTCCAGCACCGTTAATGCCCTTCTGCAGATATTCCGTTACATCATAGGTCTGATAGAGGAGATGTCTTCTATAGGATGTCCATCCCGGTGTCATCTCGTCCTCACCAACTTTTTTGCCATTCAGGTAAAACTGATACAGGCCAAGGGCTGTGGTAAAGGCATAGGCTTCTTTTATATCTTTTTTGATTTCAAAGGTTCCTCTTACATAGGTTCCTTTGGAAACGTTCTTATAGGAATCGTCAGTTTCGGCGGATACAAAAGGAGCTTTCCATGCTGGTGCGCCTTCCTCCCACTCACCATTTTTTCCTGCAAGGGCAGTTACAAAAGATGCGGTTTCGCTCCAGTCCGTTTCTTCCTGACCATCACTGGCTTTTGCACGGACAAAATAGCGCTTGCCGCTCTCCAGAGAAGCACCTTCTGCATAAACATGTGCAGATTCCTCAGACTCTGTTTTTCCGCTGTTATAGATCAGATCTGTAAAATCAGCGTCTTTTGCAATCTGAAGTTCGTAGGATTTCTGTTTTACATTTTTCTTATCGCTTACAAGCTCCCAGGCAAACTGGGGCATATGGGAAACACCAACCGGGGCTGTTTCATAATCCATATATATTTTCTTGATTGCCAACATTTGTTTTAACCCATCCTTTCTGACATATATTTCTTTGGTATATCGTAACTGTTCAGTACCTTCATGGTCACACACTTCGCAGAATAACATCTACTGAATAATTACGATCCAACACTTTATATTTTTAAATCGTATTTTAGCGTTTTCTCAGATTCAACATCTGTCTTGCCTCATCCGGAGTCGCTGGCTCCAGACCCATGGCGCGGATCAGATTTACCAGTTTCTCAACCACCTGCCAGTTGTACTCGGCATCTACACCTTCTGCCAGATAGTGGCTGTCTTCAAAACCAACACGTACTACCGTTGCTCCCATAGCAATTGCAGCAGCCAGAAATGTCCAGTTATCACGTCCAAAATGGGTAACACCCCAAAGTGCATCAGATGGAACAAAGGAACGGAAAGCTGCCAGCATTTCCGGAGTAGGCTGCATGCCGCCTTTGTGACCAAATACCAGATTAAACAGCATTGGATCTGCAAATGGCTGCTCAGATTTTACCACTGCCATGTTATGTAACATTCCAATATCAAAAACTTCTGTTTCCGGAAGGATTCCTCTCTTATAAACAGCGTCTGCGCAGTAGCGGATATCATCAAAAGAATTAATATAAACTGCTTCGCCAAGGTTTGTACTTCCGCCATTGAGAGATGCGCTCTCTACCTTGGGATAATCAAGCGGATTGCAGCGGTCCTGGATATTCATATCCGAAACACCGCCTGTAGACGCCTGAACTACCACATCTGTCCGTTTCAGAATCTCGTCAAAGCACTCAGACATATAAGAAATGTCAGGTGTAAGGCTTCCGTCTGGTTTACGACAGTGAAGGTGACACATAGCAGCACCAAGTTTTACGCTTTTCTCTACATCCTCTGCAAGTTTTACTGCATCCACACTGGTTCCTGCCTGTACAGGTGCCAGAGATATAATTACTTTTTTCATTATGTAAACCTCCAATCAGATCAATTCCTCTACAATTTCCTTCAACGTACTTACTTCACCCACATTTCCCGGAAAAATAATGTATGGCATTCCAGGGAATTTGCTTTCTTCTCCTGTCATCCATACCGGGATCCCTTTCTTCACCTGTCCCATAACACGGGCTTTCTTTACGCGAAGAGCTTTGGTTCCTACGTCAGATGAAGTGATTCCGCCTTTTGCAATGATAAATTTCGGCTTCACAGAAAGCTTTCCGATAATACTTGTCACTGCATTGGAAATTTTTACAGAAATATGCAGTTTCTCTTCCGGAGTCATATTCTCCGGCGCAAGAAGCTGTCTGCTTGTATAAATTACAACGGTTCTTCCAGACAGGATTTTCTCCTCTGCTGCCTTCACCGTTCTCTCTACCTCTTTCTCCAGACCATTTTCTTCGAACACGGTATTTACCTGAAATTCCATAAAATCAGCCTGTCCGTCCAGTTCTTTCAGACAGTTCAGCTGATCTGTGGTCTTCTTTACATGGGAACCGATCAGAACGATTCCTCCGTTCTTCGTGTCACCCTCCAACTGCTCTCTTCCAAGAAGAGGCTGGTCAGAAATCCTTCCCATTACTTTGGTGAAAGCTGCTGCTGTTCTTGCCATGTAATGCTTTCCTTCTTTCATTGCAAGCACCAGTGCTGCGCAGAAAACTTTCAAATCTGCATAAGATACTGCATTGACGATAATTTTCGCCATATTCTGTGCGGACATCAGCTTCTCCTTGATTTCCTGCACATCCAGAGCATTCAGCTCGTCCAGGGAAATGGTGATACAGTCCTCTTTATGGTACTTTCCTTCTGTTTTTTCCTCGACGTATTCCGTAAGATCCGAGGATTTGTAGCCGAAGGTTTTGTCCCTGGCAAATTCCGTCATACCGGCTGGAACCAGGTTGTCCTGCTCTTTTACATAATGGATATTGTCCATTGTGTAGCGGCCGCCTTCTGGAAAAAACGGGCAGATGATCTCACCGTCAACAGCTGTGCTCCCTGCAGAAACTCCATTGTCTGCTGCCGTTTTCTCTGGTCCGGCTGTATTCCCGTCAGCCAGTCCTTCCGCCAGAAGCTGTGTTTCCAGCGGATAATGACCTCTTAAAGTGGAATCTCCACGGGAAATGATCATGAAATCCTGTCCCAGCTCCCCTGCCACCTTTGCCACACGTGCGGCAATATCCTGGTGTACCTTTGTGGTCTCTTCCACGGAAAAGCTGCGGGAATTGGTGAGGATAAAAAACATGGATTCTTTTTCCTCAAAGCCCTTGCGGATGGATTCTTCCTCCCAGTCCGTATAAACAGACACATCATGAACGGTCTGCACACCAGTAGGGTCATCATCCAGCACTACCAGTTTTTTATGAAATCCTTCCATTGCCTGGGAAAGAAGGGCTTCTGCTTTGTCGGCATCTGTTTTGCTTCTCTCCTCGACGGTATGAAAAGGAATTACTTTACATTCCATAATTTCTATAGCTCTCCATTCTGTTCGTTCAAAGTATAATAAGAAATTGAGTGACATTTGCTATTCCACCGCCATCGGATTCTGCACGGCAGGATTTTTTACATTCATATCCCAGGTTGTGATAACTCAATTGTTACTGTTCACTCCGTTCACAGTAACACGCTTCGCGATGCACAGAAGGACGAACCTTCTTGTGACAAGCACAAGAAGTAGCGTTTGCTGCGCAAACTTAACTCTCGGGTTTTCTGTGAACTTTGTTCACAAAAAACACCTCGCGGAATGTTACCAGTGAACAGTAACACTCAATTTGTTATACGGTATATGCGACAGGGAACCAGATCCTCATTTCTCCGTAATCACGGTTATCCCATGCATAATACGGAATCAGACGTACATGCTTTCTGCTCATGCCATGATATTTCAACGGCTGATAAAGCGCATTTCTGTCAAATTCAGAGCGGTCAATGGCATATTCCTCAGTTTCAAGAGCCATCATTCTTCTTCCCTGGATTTCAAACTCCACAGGAGTAAATTCTGCGTTCAGATCCAGGTAAACATCATCCAGATCTGCTGCATGGGTATCTACACTCTCACAGCAGTATACCAATGGTCCCCGCTCAATTGCAGCCTGTCCCACAGTTTCTTCCACCATATTGTTTGCAACAGTATAGCGAACCTTCATATCCAGACTCAGCTGCACATCCATATTCTGAGGATCTTCCACCAGAATATCAAGGTAAGTTCCAGCATCCTCTTTCGTCAGTTCACGGTCTGCACCAGCGCCCTTAATGGAACCGCCCGCTGACCATCCCGGAACACGAAGTCTTAAATGGACCGGGGCATTTATTTTCACATCTTTTGCTGTGAAACGGATTGTTCCGTCAAACGGATAATCTGTAGACTGCACAAGTGTAAATTCTCCACCATTTTCCAGCTTCACCTGCGCCTCACTTGCACCGTACATACCAGTCCATACACTGTTATCCGATGTCAGATATGCATATTCACTGGACTGTGCAATGGTTCTTGCCAGGTTTGGCGGACAGCAGTAGCTGAGAATATATTCACTTCTTGTAAGAGGCCAGATCAGCTTATAGTCAAGCTTTTGGGCACGTCTTAACATGTTTTCATAGAAAAATCTCTTACCATCCAGACTCAGTGCAGCCAGGTTGGTATTCAGCATCATTCGTTCCAGAATGTCGAAGTACTCTGCCTTTGGCTCCAGCTGGAACATGCGGTACGCCCAGAAAACGCCGCCCAGAGATGCACAGGTCTCATTGTATGCAGTAATATTTGGAAGCTGGTATTCATAGCCATATGCCTGATGAACAAGCTGATGGTCAAAAAAGTATCCATACGGAGAAGCGCCATTATACAAGGCTCCACATCCGCCTGTTATATAAAGCTTTTTATCCACAAGACTTCTCCATACCTTGTGGAGAACCTTAATATAATCCGGATCTTCCTCTTCCAGACAAAGATCCGCCACACCTGCATAGAGATAATTGGCACGAACTGCATGTCCAAGAATTTTCTCATGCTGCTTCAGAGGAATTTTATCCTGATTGTCATCCAAGCCGTTCTTTACGCTGTCACGAAGCGCGATTGCCTGCTTCGCAAGCTTCAGATAACGCTCTTCGCCAGTGGTACGATACATTTCCACAAGTCCCATATAATGGGAAGGGCAAACTGCAGTCTGAACCTCTCCTGTGCGTTCTGCCTCTTCATACAGATGCTCCAGATAATCTGCTGTTCTGGCTGCAATTGCAAGAAAGCTGTCCTTGCCTGTAATTCTTTTATGTACACAGGCCGCTGTAAACATATGTCCGAAGTTGTATACCTCGAAATCGTTAATATCTCCCATTCTGGAAACGCCGTTCCCGCTTCTTTCTCCAATGATCTGCTTGGTGGAAAGATAGCCGTCCGGCTGCTGTGCTCTTCCGATAAGATCAATATATTTTTCAATCTCATCCTTCAGAAGCTGGTTATCTGTCTGATAAGCCGTATAAATGGCAGATTCCATCCATTTATAAAAGTCTCCGTCTCCAAAAACAGTTCCGTCAAAATCTCCCTGCGCATCTCCGGCGCAGATTTTGAAGTTCTCTACTACATGGCTGATATCCTTGCTGTCAAACATGTGCTTCAGCTGAGGCACAGTGCTGTTCGCACAGGTATCAAAGCGTTCCTTCCAAAGACCGCCTGTCCATTTTACTTTCATCCCGTCCAACGCATGTACCTTCGCGTAAGGGGATCTGGTTGTATCTGTCAGCATGATTTTTCTCCTTTAATTGTGCAGTTTTGTTCTCTATATGATTAATCTTATAATCCTTTAGCCTTCAATGCAGCTGCAAGTGCCTGTGCACCAAAACGTGGGCTGGAAAGTACAGGTTTGCCAATTTTCTCATGAATTGCATCTTCTGCATATGCCATAGATCCCTGAGCCAAAAGAATCACATCTACCTGATCTGCGATTTCTTCTGCCTTTGCACAAAGAAGAGCTTTAAATTTATCCTGGTCTGCGCCGAATGCATCTACAAGTCCATCAACCAGTTCTACATGGCTGTTCATTTCTCTTGCAACACGGGAGACTGTATTCTTGGTAGGCTCCAGGGTAGTAGGAAGAGTTGCGAGTACGCCTACTCTCTTGCCAAGGCGAGCTGCTTCACGGCACATTTCCTCATCAATACGAACAATCGGGATGCCTGTGTAGCGTCCAATATTCTGTGCGGCATCTGCAACTTCTCCAACAGAAGAGCAGCAGTTTAAAATTGCATCTGCCCCGTCAGAAACAGCCTGCATGTACATTCCCACAAGGCGAGCTGCTGCACCTGCAGTTACATAACCATGCTCTCTTACCTCTGCAAGAATAGACGGATCCTGATAGTTGAGAATTTCCGGGGTATCTCCAAGATTTTTTCTGATTTCTTCGTTTACACACTCAATAAGTTCTGGTGTTGTGCTAGTATAAACAATTCCTAATTTCATTTCAAATGTCTCCTTCTTTTTCTGTTTTAACAATCTTCAAACCCTTCCGATTTTTGAATTTTCTATTTTCACTTGTAAATTATACCCATTAAAGCCTATAAATTCATACCATCTTTTTTTGTAATCTATACAAAAATTTTACGATTACAAAGCAGTCATCGTCAAGTCCAATTTCTTTATTTAGTGTCACATTTATTATTGTTATGACTGTTTACAAATCACTGCCACATCATAAGCAGCTAGCGATAATGTTTCGTTAATATCTTCTCCTGTGAGCAAATTCCTACCTGTTACATTCTTTATCAGCGATTTTTCTTTGCCATGATTCAGATAGAATTCATAGGTAGTGTCTTCTCCCTGACGTTGATGGTATTCCACTTCTCCCGGAAGATCCTTAACTGCAATTCCGGCATTAGCAAGCATTGTTTCAAACAGACTTCCCATTTCTTCAGGCGCAACTCTTGCTGCTATGTAATAGGCACGACCATTTTCTCCGGTATGAGTATCGCTTTCCCATTCTTTTACAGTTAATGCGGCACTTCCCTCATAGAAATCAGTTCCATAGGAAGCCAGGATCTGTGCATCCTGAACCCGTAAGATTTCTGCGTAATCATATACAGTCCATTTTTTTCCATCAAGAAAACACAAGCTGTTTCTATCAGAGGGATATAAGGTGTCAATTTCCTCACTAATCACTCCGAACAACTCTGCCAGTCCGTCTCCTGGAAAACCGCCAAGATAACACAAGGTATCTTTATCCACATATCCGGTAAAATAAGTGGCTAGAAGCTGACCGCCGTTTTTCACAAATTTCTGCAGGTTTTCTGCGGTTCCCGACTGGAGAAGATAAAGCATAGGTGCTACAACTACTTTATAATCACTAAGATCATCATTGGAACTAACCACATCCATTTCTACTCCCAGCTTCTGAAATTCTTTCCAGATTCCAATGCAGGTTTTTTCATAATTTTTTGTGTTTTCACTTAATGCTTTTACATCCTGGATTGCCCAACGGTTGTCCCAGTCAAATAACAGAGCTGTTTTTGCTTTTACCAGTGTTCCTGCTGCAGGGGCAATTTTTTTGAGCAAAGCACCAACCTCTGCCACCTCCCTGAAAATTCTGGTATCATCCTTTCCAAGGTGATCTACAACAGCTCCATGATACTGCTCAAAGGAGCCGCGGCCTTTTCTCCACTGAAAATACTGAGCAGTATCGGAACCACAGGCAATTGCCTGCATACACGCAAGCTTGTGAACGCCAGGTCTTTTTACTTTATTATACGGATGCCAGTTTACCAGCCCAGGTGCACTTTCCATCAGCATAAAGGGCTTGTCCTTTTTCAACCCGCGCATCACTGCGTGATGAAACCCATTTTCTGTCATAGTTTCATACAAGCTTTCATAATCATTGTTGTATTGTGGATAGCTGTCCCAGGAGATCACATCCAGAAACGGTGCCATTTTTCGGTAATCAAGACCATTGTAAAGCATCATAAAATTTGCTGTCACAGGGATATCCGGGGTAATCTCTTTGAGGACTTGAATTTCAGAATTCATAAAATCATTCATATTCCAGGTAGTAAATCGTTTCCACTCCAGGTTCAGCCCCATAATACTGCCTTCACCATTTGCAAATGGCGGCTCAATCTGATCAAAATCATTGTAACGATGACTCCAGAAGGTTGTCCACCATGCCTGATTTAATTTGTCGATTTCATGATCAAACTGCTCGCTCAGATACTTCTGAAAACGCTCTACGCACAGAGGACAATAGCACTCTCCGCCTAACTCATTGGAAACATGCCACATAATAAGACCAGGATGCTGTCCGAATTTTTCAGCCAGCAGTTTGTCCATAAGTGCTGTTTTTTTGCGATATTCCGGTGAGGACATGCAGTGATTGTGACGCACCCCATGATGATTTCGCTGGCCGTTTTTTCCAACTCGCATTGCTTCCGGATACTTTTTATCCAACCATGCAGGTCTTGCGCCGGATGGTGTGGCAAGGATCGTATAAATGCCGTTTTCATATAAACTGTCCATAATTTTTTTCAGCCACTCGAAGTGAAATTCGCCTTCCCTAGGCTCATATACGGACCAGGAAAAAACGCCAAGTGTAACACAGTTCACACCTGCTTTTTTCATCATTCTGATATCTTCTTCCAGAATGTCAGGACGATCCAGCCACTGTTCCGGATTATAGTCTCCACCATGGACGAAACCATTTAACTTGGGAAATAAAATATTCTTTTCCATTTCAACACTTCTCCATTTTCTTCCAAACTATTCCTCAACTATGGTTACAAATACGTCTCCTGGCTGAATCGTATTCTTCCCGGTAAATTTCCGCTCATCAATAAGGCTTTTCAGTTTATCTGTTCCAAAATCAACTTCTGCCTCTTTACTGTTATGATTAATCACAAAAACAATTCTACCTTTATCGGATTTTCTGACTGTCAGCTCCACACCTTCATCTGCGGAATATACGCTTTCGATATTGCAGTCTTTACAAATTTTTTCCATCAGTTCTTCCAGAAATTTCTGTTCTGGCTGAGTTCCAATATAGTAAGCTTTTCCTTTTCCGAAAGTATTGCAGGTCACGCATGGAATTCCTGCATAAAAGTCATCTTCATAGGTTGCAAGAACTTCCGCACCACCTTCTGGATGAATAATATCACACAAAAAGTCACAGGAATATTCTTCTCTTGAAACCATATCCGCCTTTTCGATTTTCATATGATTCTGTTCATACGGGCGAAGAGCGTCCGTTTCTTCTACCCAGATTCCAAGCATGTCCTTTAATTTTCCTGGATAAGCACCGAATACGCAACGGTCATTTTCATCTGCAAGTCCAGACATAACTGTAGTAACCAGAGTTCCGCCATTTTTCACATATGCATTTAACTTTTCGCCAATATTATTTTTTTCCATATAAATCATAGGTGCTATAACGAGATCATATTTCTCCAGCTCTGCCTCAAATGGCAGAAAATCTACTCCGATATTCTGTCGATACAGGGTTTCATAATAAAGAGAAACTGTTTTTAGATAATCCATATCCTTAGACGGACCGCTGGAAAGTTCCAATGCCCACCAGTTGTTCCAGTCAAAAAGGATTCCTACCCTTGCAGGTGTCCTTCCATTCAAAAAAGTATCTCCTATATGCGCTAGCTCAGCTCCCAATACACTTGATTCCCTGAAAACTCTTGTATCCTCTCTTCCTGAATGGCTAATAATTGCCCCGTGGAATTTTTCCTGTCCGGCAACAGACTGTCTCATCTGGAAAAACAGGCAGGTATCTGCTCCATGCGCCATTGCCTGATAGGATAATCTTCTCACTTCACCAGGACGTTTTAGCAGATTATAAGGCTGCCAGTTCTGCTGATTTGGAGACTGCTCTGTTAGAACAAAAGACTGGCCTCCTTTTAAGCCTCGCATAATATCATGCTTCATTGCCACGAAATACGCCGGATCATCTGGCCACGGATAGTTATCCCATCCTACTATGTCCAATTTCTTAGTCATGGTAAATTGATCTAATTTCTTGATAAAACCGGACATATTTGTCTGAATAGGAATCTCCGGATTATATTTTTTCAGAATATCATATTCATTCTGGAAACATTCCGCTGTTGAATCTGTTACAAAGCGCATATAGTCTAACTGAATTGCCGGATTAAACCGATAATCATCATTTAATTCTGTAGGTAGTGTTACTTCTTCAAAGCTACTGACAATTCTTCCCCAGAACGTGGTGTGCCATCTTTTATTCAGTTCATCCACTGTTCCATAACGTTTTCTTAACCATACACGAAACTTTGCCTGACAGGTCGGACAGTAACAATAGGTTCCATATTCATTGGAAACATGCCACATCGCAAGTGCTGGATGATGGGCGTAACGCATAGCCATTTGCTCTGCAATTGCAGCTGCTCTTTCTCGATATTTCAAGCTGTTTACGCAGAAGAACACGCGCATTCCATGAGTTCTTTTTCTTCCTGCAATATCAACAGGAAGTACTTCTGGATATCTGGTGGACAGCCAGGCCGGTTGTGCAGTAGTTGGAGTAGCAAGGCATACATGAATACCGTTTTCCCAAATTTTATCAATGATTCGGTCCAACCATTCGAAATTATAAACACCCTCGTCTGGCTCAAGCTTTGCCCATGAAAAAACTGGAAGAGTTAATAAATTAATTCCAGCTTTTTTAAACAAACGCATATCCTCATCTATTGTCTGATCATCCCACTGGTCAGGATTATAATCTCCGCCATAATATATTCTGTCTGCTTTCTTCATCTTAATTTTCCTCTCATATTGTTTCTGTAATTTACAGCATTCTCATGTTCCGCAAACTTCAAGTTTAACAGCATTTCAAACTCATCTAATTAATATCGCATATACGTCTCTATCACCGGTGCTTCTGTAATTCCGGTCGCAGGTATCTGCAAATGAGTGGATGCACCATCTTTCAACTTCCAGACAAGAGTAGTATCCACTTTTATTTCAAGATGATTTTCACCGTCCAGAAGTGCATCTGTAACCTCCACTTTCGCAGGGAAGCCAGCCAAATAGCCCACATCTTCTCCGTTTAATTTCACTCTCAGGCAATCCGCCGCTTCCGGGAATTTCAAGCTATAATGCTCTCCTTCGTTCTTCTTCCAGGTGAAGCTTCCTGTATATAGGTAGCTTCCCGTATAAGCAGGGAAATAGCCCCTTCCGTTCATGTTTGGAAGCTCTTTATCTGCTTTTAGCTGCAGAGTTTTTCCTTCTTTGGTTGTTACTTTCCACGGAATATAGAGGGTAGTCTGTTTCTCAAGACAAAGTATATCAGGCTCAATTTTTTGTCCTTCTTCTTTAATATGCTCTATTGATTCCAGGCACAAAAAGCAGCTCTCTCCAGGCTCCAGACTTCCCGGAATCTGATACGCATATCCTTCAGCCTGTGCCGGATAAGACTTCAAATCAAAGCTTTTAGCGCGATTAAACCAGGAATCATAAAGGGTCAGTCCATCCAATTTTTCAGCCTGTACAAGCAAAGCAAAATCAGCTCTTCTGAACACGCTTTCGTTAAATAGCATTGCGCAAAGCCCTTCCTCTGTCTGGTTCACGATCATACGAAGATCCTGAAGGTTTTCGGAAATTGTTCCCTGACCGTTATCTGTAACTGCAAGTTTACGCATCCTATGCTTTTCACTTTCTGCCACAGCTTTTTGGGCCAGATTATCTAATGTTACAATTTCCACCCACTTAGAAAATACTTCTGGCAGTTCTGTTCCTTTGGTAGTTTTTTCAGGCAATTTATCAATTATGTAAACCTTTAATTTATTTTTCTGATTGGCTTCTATAAACTGTACTACACGCTCATCCAAACACTGCACATATGGAATAATCAGACTTGCGTAGGTCTTGTCCAGAATCTTCAGAACTCCATTTTCTACAATAGCTTCTGCAAAAATATCTGCCGGAATCACATCATAATCCAGCTGTTTTTCCATAAGGGCACGGCCTGGTTTCTGGAAGTACATTGCTTCGCCGCACCACTCGCTTTCTCCGTGATAAAGGATTGCCGCATCTGCCAGATGGGTTCCACTGCTGAGAAAATGGGCACTCCTGTTCATGTATTGCATGAGCCAGGTGAAACACTCAAATCCCGGATTATTACCGCCTGCATAAAAATGCGGCGGACAATCAGGATCTGGATATTTCATGGAAAAAGCATGTGGCGTGAACTCATTAATTCCTCTTACAAGCATATGGTTAGTCAGCCATTTCATAAAGGAATTACCTTCTGCCCATCCATAGTTTCCGAAGATTTCACACAGCGCACGGTCTTTTTTGTTTTTCTGAATATGAGCTGCCGAGCTTCCTAATTTGGCCAGTCCGAAATGGAAAAATTCGCCGTCGCGGTCTCCTGCAATCCATTGATGAACCGGTTGTGTAAATCCCGGTACAATCTGATGATGAACAACATCAATGCCAGCCATATGCTGTCCTTCCATTTCCCTGAAATAATGTCCGATGCTGCAGCCCATCCGTGCATGTGCATTGTCATCTTCAATAATATGTCCGATATATTCTACACCATGTACCTGACACCAGCTTCCAATCTGACCGCTGAAGCAGGTATGTACCAAATGGGTCATTGCATCCATATATTCTGTACGAACCTTTGTGGTTTTTTCTTCAGAATCGTACCACAATGCAGGAAGATTGGTGAGAAATTCCTCTTTCCAGGTCTCTGTTAGTTTTCTTTCCAGCTCATCGCTCCAAGGCAATCTGATATCTTTCTGGCCTAACATGTTGTCAAAGGGATAGCCTTTTACGTTGCCAAGCTCTGGCTCATCAGAGAAGAAGCCAGCAATCACATTTCCGAAATATTTACTGTAGCGAGCGTAATGCTTTTCATAAACTTCATCCAACAATACCTTGACAGATGAGGAATCGATCAGATTCATATAATGATCTCTTCCGCCCCCGGTTCTGGTGGTAAATAAGATAAAAAGGCGATAAGCTCCTTCCGGAAGATCAAAGTACACAAAACCGTTTTCCATGGTATCTGTAAGATCCAAAATGTCGCTTCCTCTTACTGCCAAGGTCTGTCCATCTGGCTTTGGTACTGCCAGAATTCCCAGTAGTCTTCCATCTGAAGGAATAAAATTTTCCACCAGGACTGCACCGCTGCGGCAGGGACCCATAATGTCCATATGTTGCTCTCCAAGGTACAGCTTTGACTTTTCCGGGTGCTTTTCAAATCCGCCGTTAGCATATCCGGTTGGAAACTTTTTGTCATCCAGAATCCAGAGACGAAGCCCTCTTTTTTCAGCTTCTGCACAAATAAAATCCAGATTTTCCCACCACTTAGGACCACAGAAATCCGGATGTGGTCTGGATTCCAGACACACCTCACGGATACCGCATTTCTCTATTTTATCCAGCTCTTTTCCGATTGTTTCATTATCTTCCCCTTTCATCCAAAGGAATGGCAAAATGTGGCTGGTACACTTTCCCTGAAGCAAAGCTTGTAAATGTTTCATACGATCTCCTGTTTCTTTTGTATCATAATATTGGTTCGTTTATGTGCGATTATTTTTGTCAGAATCAGGTCAAAATTTCTTATTTGCTGCTACGCATATGGTTCTGTATTCACCGTATGCACTAGTTGGATCTCCCTCTTTCCAAGGGCAGGTTGCACAGTAAAAGTGATACAATGTGTCATCTTTTTTTACAATAGATGCCTTATGAACATGACCGCTGTAATAAGTTCCCTCCGGGCCAAAAGAGAGGATTGGTTCCCTTACTTTTTCCCAGTGAAGGAGATCAGCAGACAGGGCCAGTCCTTCCTGGGCGTGACTGTGTCCATCCTCATAAATCTTGCCATAGCCAAAGTAAAAATTTACCCAAATATCCCCATCCTTCACAATATATGGATCAGATACAAAGCGCTCATCCCAGGATTCCCGGTTTACCTTCATCACTGGATTTCCTTCATATCTTTCCCAGTGAAGAAGATCCTTTGAGGTTGCAACACCTGTCTGTTCCGTCCAGCGTTCTTCTTTGTCTTTTGCATTATAAAACATGTACCAAATGTCATTATTGCGGATAATGCAGGCTTTATAGAGTCCGCCTGCTTCCCAGTCGGCACCGTCTTTCCAGGAGAAGCAAGGCTTATCCGGAAAGTGCCAGTCCAGCAGCTCTTCGTCTTCTGTCCACGCCAGACCAATTTCAGCGGGGCCATTTTCATAGCCTGTGGAAGGATAAGAATGATAAACCATCCAATATTTTCCATCTACTTTTCCAAGCTTTGGAATCTGATTAAAATCATCACTTTCTTTAATCATCCAGGTGGCTGCACCGCCAATGCGATCCCAACGGTCGGAATCCAGATTTCGTTTGAGAATTACGCCTTTATGCTCCCAGTGAAGAAGATCATCACTGGTTGCTAAGGCTGACTGATATCCTTTGCCGTCGAAGCCTGTATACAACATATAATACTTGTTCTGATGCCAGAAAACAAATGGAATATCTACTGCTTTTTCATCAAATGCACCAAGAATTCCGGATCCATGAAGTACTGGTTTTTCATAACGGTAAGGAGTCAGATACTTCTGTATTTTCGGGTCTGTTAATTCGATCATTTTATGTATTCTCCTGTTTTATAATCTATTATTTATCAACCTGGCATGTTTTAGTGACTGTGCACAGCTTCATCTTAACAGTGCCACAGGTGCCATCTCTCATAACAAGCGGGGGCTTTCTCACATTTCCCCAGGATATATGCGGGTAGGAAAAATCCTGGTTTATCATCAGCTTAACGGGCTCTGTATGATTCCTTCCAAGTACTCGCAAATAGTCCAGAACTATGTAACAATCCGTGGCGTCTTCTGCTTTTTCCCCGCACACCTCAATACGAATCGTATGCTCTCCATAAGGCAGGTCTTTAATAGAAAAAATCGGCAAATGATAGCACTTATCGTAACCTGCAGAGCAGCAGGAGAAATCAACTCCGGCACTTCTCTGGCTGATATGGGATGCTTTCTTTTCCCCGTCTATATATACGTCTGCCATACCAAACGCAGGATCCTGAGGGCCGTACCATAGGATTCCGGTGCCCTGAAATTTACAGGTAAATGCGGCGCCTTTTTCCCTGCTCCACATCTCCGTTCCGTGGTCACTTTCCTTCTTATCCGTTACCTGATACCAGGTTCCGGTATAGGCAATTCGCGAATCAGATTCCAGAATTTTTTCTTCTTTCGGATCGAGCACTTCCAAACGGATATTAGCTTTGGAGACTTCCCGACTTTCATTCTGATCGGACTTCTTTTTGGCACCGAATATTTTCAGCATTCCGATTTTATCAGCATCTTTTTCCCTATTAAATGCATCCTGTATTTTAGTTCGGTTCTCATTATAAACATACGCTTCTGCAATATCCTCTTTGGTACTTTTGAAATCATTACTTCCATGATATTCTCCATCATAACGCCCAAAAAGAATATCATCTCGCATGTCTTCTCCCCAGGAAGTCACTGGCATTTCACCCCAGATATTGGATCTGGTAAAGCGCTTTGCCGTTCCCTGATTTCGTGAAATATGGTCCGTGGGATAAAGAGAAATTCGTCCCTCCTGATCTGGATCCAGATTTCTTCTCCAGGATAAAGTGTCCACAGATGGATCCAGAATATATGCTATTCCAAGCTCATCCAGCCCGCCGCAATCTACACCTACACGAAGCTTTATCTGCTTGGGGAGATGCTTTTCCAGGTGAAGAATCTCATATGTTGTGTAGAAGGTTCCGTCATTTTGAATCTCTATTATCCACTCTATAGATAGCGTTTTTTCATATCCGCCCTGAATTCGAACTTCTACAAAATTCTGTTTTTCTTTCACCGCAAAAGAGGTCATATACCAGGCTCCAAGCTTCAGGTATGGTACATTTAATATTGGACCGCCAACCAGAATTTTATTATTCCGCCTTGCCCAGCCGCCGGTCAGAAGACCGGTCTTAACATTGAAAGAAAACTTAAAATCATTTCCCGTTATGAAAACTTCCTGGTTTTCTTTATGAATCTTTAAAGCTTTTATATTTTCTGTTTCATCTGCACTTAACTCAAACAGCGGAGCTTCCACATAATCTCGGGAAAACACCTTCATTTCATCTATCTGGCAGTCATTTCCGTCCAGAAATTTCAGTGTCACCGGAGACTGATCCTCTGCATTTTCCAGTGATAGTAAAACCTTAATTACCTTTCCCGGCGCACATTCCGGAAGCTTCCAGATACCGCTTTCATCACCGCATTTCCACTTCACTTTGACCTCATTTAAATTAGTGTGACAGAACCGATTTTCTATAATCAACAGAACCTTTTTCTCCTGAGCCTTTACTTCGCTGTGAATAACTTTAATTGGAGAATAGGCTTTTCTGGTCATGTAAAACTCCGGTTTCTTTCTTCTCCAGACATCAATAATTCCCCATTCCATCTGTCCGTTCCCACCATCATAAAGATCCGTTTCATCGATTCCAGCCCAGATTGCACCGCCAAGAGCACCCTCTGTATTCCAGATATTATCCCAGAAAATACGGATGCTTTCGCCCCAGTAGCTTCTGATGTTTGGATCTCTTCGCATCTCCTCACGGTTGTAGCAGGCTACATGCACATATTCGTCATGAAGCACAGGCATATCTTTTCCAGGTGCACCTCCCACACTTAAATTGTCCTTTTTTCCTGCCAGATCAGCATTATATTCAGAGTAATGAATGCTCCAGATATCCGGCATTTCATGTTCTTCCCGAATAGTCATTGGATAGCTGAATTTTGTCATTCTGGTAGGATCCTTCAAATGCGCAAAGCGATTAAGAAGATCAAAGTTATGACCTCCAAAGGACTCATTACAAAGAGACCAGATAATTACGCAAGGATGATTGTAATCCCTCGCCATTGTTTCTGCAAAATGACTGAGATAACGGTTTGTTTCCTTAGGATCGCGCTGTGTATAGGGCAATGTCCTTGCAATAAATGCCAGTGCCAGTTCATCCTCCACATAAATTCCATGCTCATCACACTGGTCAAGAAAATATTCGCTTGGCGGATAATGGGAGGTTCGAATATAGTTGCAGTTTGCTTCTTTAAACAATGCTACATCCTGTTCAATCAGCTCATTGGTCAATGCACGTCCATTTCTTGGACTGATTTCATGGCGGCACACACCGCGTAATTTCACCTCGTTATGGTTTACAAATAGACGATTACCCTTGCGTTCCAGCTTTCTAAGTCCTACCTTTTTGTTTATCTGTTCCAGTGGTTCCCAGGTACCAGAGATAGAATCTAATTTATATAATATAAGTTCAAATCTGTATAGTCTTGGGTGCTCTGCATCCCAGAGAACCGGGTTGGCTACGTACAGCTGATCGGTGTAATAGCCTTTTATTTTATTGTCTAAAACCAGAGATTTCTCCTTTGTTTTTATACCGTTTGGATCATATAAAGCAAACTCAGCTTTATATACAGCAGCACTAGCAAGCCGACCTTTTTCCTTCCCGGCAGCCATTTCCGCAGACCGTATTTTCCCCTTCCCATCTATGCTTTCAGGCATATTTGCCAGGTCTATATCCACCCGCAGACTGCAGGTTTCCATGTCCTCATCAAACAATGGTGACAAGTAAAGTGCGTTCACATAAGCTTCCGGCAATACATACAGCCAGCTGCTGTGAAGCATCCCGCCATGGCTATAGGCACTGACAATATCTGATTCTTCATCCACATCGATAGCAAGTGAAAGCGTCTGTTTTCCACATACTTCCTCCGTAATGTCCACATTCCATGTAATAAATCCGTTTTCATGATATGCCACCTGTTTTCCATCCACATAGACTGTAGCAAAACCATTAATCCCCTGAAATTTCAGCACAATACGACTTTGTTCCTCTCTCTTTGGAAGCTGTATCTCCCTCTCATATCTGTAGTGCTGTGATAATCCCTTTTTGTGAAGAATTCCCATGTCAAAGGGCACCTGAACCTGTTGTACTGCACCATCTTTTTTGTCTGTTACTTTCCAGCTTCCATCCAGGCAGATTACTGAATTTTCTGCCGCTTTACTCCATTTTGGAAGGGGAATCACTCTTGGCATAGAATAATTTTTTAATTCATCTATAGTCATATTCATTTGTCTTCCTCCAACAGCATTTGTATTCTGAAAGACTCCCGCACGCCTGGAATCAGCTTTACATCAGGTCTTCGAACGCAGCCTCGTACCATTCTGGGATAATTAAAGTCTACTGCAATATTCATTTTGAATCCACCTGTATAACTGCTTCCTTCCAATACTGCATAATCAATCGAAGTGTATGTATTCTGCGCTTTTGCTTCTTTTGTTCCGGTTACCTCTATGCGAAGTGTATGTTTTTTTTCTTCCAGTCCATGTACCTCTGCCAGTATCTGTCTATAGCGTTTTTCATAGCCTCTGCTCATTCCCGGAAAATCCACTTTCGGTGGGTACTGACTCACATCTTTCTTCCAGAGTTCTCCGTCCAAATATACGTTACACATCCCATATAAAATATCCCATGGTCCATAAACAGTGATTCCTGTCCCTGTAAAACTCAGTTCCGCGTAATCTCCTGCTGTATTGCTTAATGTTTCAGATCCGTTAAGATTTCCACAGTAATCTTCCATTTTTATCCAATTACCTACATAATTTATTCGCGGATCCAAATTATTTACAATAGCTCCTTCTGTTAATTCAGGTGCCGGTTCTAACCGAACCTTACACCCCTGAGAAACCATTCGTACTCTATCCGGTTCTGTTACATAATAAGCTCCACCCTTCTCTCCTAAGCCACCACTTGAAATGCCGATTTCTGCTTTCACACGGTGTGACATATGGCGGAATAGTTTCTGAACTTCATATGCAGTTTCTAGTATTCCATTCTGAAAAAGAGTAAGATAAAAACAAATATCAAGGGTATTTTCATAGGTTCCGCTTATCTTTATCTGTACATTTTCCGCCTCATCCACAGAACAAATTTCAAGGCTTCTCCCTATCCATTTCCCAAGTAAGAATCCTGCTGTATTCAAAAACGGGCCGCCTTTTATCAGTACTTTTTTTCCTTGTTTTTGTATAAGCCCAGCTTCCTTTAATAGACATTTTTTTCTGGAAAAAATATAAAAAATATTGTCATTTTCTATGTGAAGGGCATCTTCTGTCCACTGAATTTTCCAGTTTATATTATGGATTTCATTCTGCCTTCTGAAACAATTTATCTTTGTTTCCACCACAGAATTCTCATTTTCCAACTCCGCATATGCTTCTTTTGAAGCTGCTCCATATGCATTTTTCAAGTGATAATATTCTGGCTTCGGATTATGATTCGCGTCCAGAATTCCCCATTCATAATCCATCAGCCCTTCAAAGCTGCCGTCCTCATCCACGCCAGCCAGCACTGCTCCACCGAGGCACCCTGGAGTCCGAGCTGATTTTTCTACAAAAGTACGAATACTTTTTCCCCAGAAATCACGGATTCCAGGATCTCTTTGAATTTCATCCCGGTTATGGCATACTACCGGTGACCAGACCTCGTGAAGTACAGGCACTGGATAGTCTGCATCTGCAATCATATATCCAATCTCATTTTCTGCCCCGGGTGTGTGAAAAATCACCATCTGATCATATGTCTTGTCAAAAGGAAGTCGCCAGTCAATATCATGAACCGGCCATACATCCATCTGTGGTTCTTCTTCTGGAATGGACATTGGCAAATGGAAGGTCATCAGGCGAATATCATCCAGTTCCCTGATGCGGTCACGAATGATTCCAAAATTTACTCCCCATGCGCAATCATGTCCCAGTGACCAGAGAAGCACACTGGTATGGCTTCCATTTGCAAGCAATTCTTTTGCTGCTGTTTCAAATTCTTTTTGCATATGTGGCAGCTCACTGATGTTTTTTGGGGTCTGTCCCAGTTCATAAAAAGGAGCTGTATTTTCCACCCAGAAGCCCATTTCATCACACAGCTCCAACATTTTTTCACTGAATGGATAGTAAATACTGCGGATAAAATTAACGTGTGCTGCCTTAAATAATTCCAGATCACGACGCAAAACCGTCTCCCAATTTTCCATCTTAAAATCTGGTTCACGGTAACAGATTCCCAGCAGCTTTACAGGCTTATGATTCCAAAAAACCTGCTGATTTTTCCGCTTCAAAGAACGAAATCCAAGCTTTTGTCCATGCCTTATATAGGTCTTCTCATTATTCTTATCTGATAACTCAAGCACTATATTCACCTGGTACAAAGCCGGATCTTCAGGTGTCCAGCACTGTACTCCCTGGCATTTAAATACAGCTATTTTCACCCTGGCAGTGTCTTGTCTGAGCTCACCTTTTTCTTTCAAAAGGACATTATTTTTATCTCTGATTTCCAGAAAGACTGCAGCATTTTCTTCATTTGTGCTCCCTCTGTATTTTATGATTAATTCCATCTGTCCCTCTGGATTTTCTACCGTATCCAGCCATATCAGCTCCTGTTTTCTCATTGCTTATTCCCCCGACACTCTGCGTTGTTACGCTTATAAATTAATGTTTCATATCCTTAGGTTTCCAGAATTTCTACCCGCGACAGAATTCCAAATGGTTTTAATTCCCAGCCTTCTATCCACTCAGATCCGCTTGTTCTGTAAGAATCCGGTCCATACCATTTAAATTCATCATTGCTATTATGAAGTGTTCCGAAACTATTAAAACGATTTCCGTATACTTTGATTTCTAACCTGTGAATGCCTGCTTCCAGCTCACCAACTTCAAGCTCATGCGGTGAAAATGCAATTAATCCTCTGGGCTTTTTATCCAATATTACCTGCATAACCGGAGCTGAAAAATGAGGTACTCTTATACAGATCTTCTGATTTTTCTTAAGCTCAAACTTCATAACATACACTATGTTTCCACCGTAAAATGGCATCCTCTGTCTGGTAATATCTCCAAAATACAAATGAGACAGCTTACTGGTAATACAGGCAAATGTCCCACTGACCTGCACCCCAAAATCTCCTAATATAAAAATGTTTTCCAGATTTGTTTTTCTCCCGTAAGGAATTTTCAAAAGCAACTTGTTTTTTCCTTTTTTCAAATTATGCATTGGTACTTTTTTTATAAAAGAATCCACAAAAAATCCACCATCTGTCTGCTTACAAGCTACTCCATTAAAATAAATTTCAGCTTTTTCCGGACATTCCATAGCAAGCGCAAAATTTTCTACATCTATCTCTGAATAAAGCTCATACTGCAGTTCCACCACATGATTTTCCGGAGCATTCTTGATTCTCCAAGGCTGTGTATAAGCATCCTGACGATGTGGAAAATGAAGAAGGGTGCGAATCTGATTATCCAGTCTGAGAATTTCCTGCTCTGGCTGCCACTCTGCTCCATCCAGTCTCCAGCTGCATTTATCAAGAAGCAGAACATTTGGTTCTTCCAGCAAATAGCTTTCCGGTTCATAAATGGTAAGCAAATTTTTCTTTCTGCAAGTATCACTGTTACGTGGCGGAGCTGCTGCCACCAGACCATAGGTTCCATGATTAATACCCGTTTTTATAGCAAAGCTTCCGGAAGGTTTTTCTTTTTTCCTATGTAAAGAAGCTGTTGTTTCTGCTTTTACCGGAATCAGTTTCCACAGCAGACTGTCTTCTCCATATATGGTCAGCGTTACCACCGTATCACCTTTTTTCTGACAGGTTTCCACTGGGCAAATGCTTCCGTCAAGTGCATAATAACTCTCAATTTCAAAGCTTCCCCGAATCCGTATGATCATCTGCTCCCCCTGATCTGCGCGGTTTCTTTTTCTGTTTACATGACACACAAATAACCATCTGCAGTCATGGTCCTGGCGCATCTGATAAAACAGATTGTCACTTCGCCTGCCATTCTGCAGACGAATTTCAATATCCCGGCAGTCTTCTGTAATATCCAGAAGTGCCTTTCTCTGAAACGGAATCTGCTCCACTTTCTGAGCAAATCGTCTCGCCTTATCTCCCGGGACTCCATCAATCAGCATGGGAATGCTGCCAAGAAAAACAACTCTTCCTCCATTTTTTACAAAAGTATTTAAAATAGCAAGCGTACTGCTTCGAATCGTTTGCAGATTTGGAAGAATGACCATTTCATACGGTAATTGTTCTCCATCTGGATATTGTTCCGGCATCAGAGATTCTGAAAGAAAATCAAAATCCACCAGGCCAAATAACAACCATTGAATCACATTTTTAAAGTCTTCATCCATCTGCTCTCGAATCTCACCAGTTTGCACTGTATTTCCATATGCAGCCCAATAAGACTCGATCGGGTGCACCACAGCCACCCGCACCAGTGCTTTTCCTCTGGTCAGTGCAGTGTTTACTCTTGCAAAATAATTTTCTATATAGGAGTACTGCTCCCACCAGGGGGACTGATAGTTGATGGATGCGGGCCAGTCACGTTTCGCTTCCCCTTCCATGGACATGAACGCCAGATGAGGAACCCTTATCGTAACCCCAAGCGCAGTCTGCCAGTCTCCCTGCAGCTTATGCCCTTTAAAATCAAAATCCCAATGTGTTACTCCGTATAGCTCACTTACAACGCCCTCTCTGCCATTTTGTCTGGCAACGCTTACCGCCTGTTTGATTGTGGAATATTCCGGGTCTCCGCAGAGAATATCCACACCTGGAAGCTGCTGTTTTCGATAGCAGCGCATTGCTTCTCCAAGGCGCAGTGTCTGAGAGTATAAGGTTGGTTCTGACATGTAATGTCCTGTCATGGCAATATTATGAGCTTCACACCAATCTGCAATGGTATCACAGTAAGCAGACACAAAGCGTTCTGTAAGATGGTCATGATACAGCAAACGGTGTACACTGTACGCTCCATAAGTTGCCCCTGGCAGTTCCCACAAAAGCTCAGGAACAACTTCCAGAAGATTTACTCCATATTTCTCTTTATAGGTATCTCCCAGGTCATCTGTAAAGGAAAGGGTAATATCTTCCTCACAATCTCCGTTGTAAAATACCATACTTCCTTTCATCTGCGGTTCGTCTGTAAAAATGGCTGGGATGGACTTTCCAAATTCATCTCCCAGTGTCTCATAATAACGTTCATGAGTCACTTCTATAAACCGTTCTACTGCTTTTTTATTCAATACATCCACATAAGTCTGGTCGTTAAACCATGGACTTTCCGGCATTAATTCTATGTAAGCCAACCACAGTTTTCCCTGTTCCTGTTCTTCTTTTTTACTGTTGTATAAGGGACATGGACCATCTATTTTTTTATAAGATTTCAGAAATCCTTCCTGAATCAACACACGATAGGCACACACATAATAACCTGCAGGCTTTTTTCCATTGGCTGCTTCTCTTTGAAATTCTTCCCGGGAAGCACACATATTTTCCTTGCGTTCCCTGGTAAGAAGCAGATATCTGGCACGGTAATCCACATTCTCTGTGACGATTCCCCCTGCTGCTCCGGAAGGAAAACGATCCTCATCATACAGCCAGCAAAGCATGTTTCTCTTTTTCATTTCCTCATCCGTATAACGCACCAGATTCAGAAATTCTTCTCCCAGATAGTCCGTTTCAAGACCAGTTCTGGCATGCAGATGGGCGCCTCCAAATCCCATTTTTTCAAAGCAGTCCAGCTGACTGTCAATCAGCTCTTTTGTAATTTTACAGTTCCAGGCCCAGAAGGGAGTTCCCCTATATTCACTGGTTGGATTTTGAAATAATTCTTTCGTAAGCACAGGTTCTGTATTCTTTTTATATAATGTTTTCTCAGAATTCATACTCATAATATCCGCTTCCCACAGTCATGATTTCCTTCCCATCCGGTGATTCCAAATGCGCTGTAAGTCCCGGCGGAATCTGGCAGCAAACCCTGGTTTTCTCATTTTCCTTTTTCCACTTTACATTGATTTTTCCATACGGATGCATGGTCCAGGCATTTACCCAGTCCACGGCTTTTTCCAGGTGTGGCTGAATTCGGATTTCTTCAAATGAAAGCCCGTCGCGAACCAGTTCCATCCCTCCAAGAGATCCATAAAACCACTCTTCAATACTTCCCAGCATCAGGTGATTCTGGGAACCGTGAATGTTTCCAGGCTCTGGTCCGTCCCATTCCTCAGTAAGGGTTGTTGCTCCATTTACGACCTGATAGCCGTATCCTGGTTTATCTGTAATATTCGTCATCTCATTGAGCACATCTGACATGCCATATTTCATCAGTGCAGCAATCAAAAACGGATGTCCCACATCACCAGCTGTGATGGCATAGCCTCTTTTTACCACGTCATCCTTCAGCTGCGAAACCACTTTATCCTGATACTCCTCCGGCACCAGTCCCACGATCAGGCTCATGGCCTGTGCCGCCTGACTGCCGTTTGCATAACGTCCGGTCTGGTCATCCAGAAACTGCAGATTGTATTCCTCAAATACCAGTTTCATTTTCTTCTGATACGCTTCTGCAACCTCTTTTTTCCCGAGAAGCTGTGCTATTTTTGCCATAATCTGAAGGTCATAATAATAAATACAAGTCGCCACAACGGGAACCGGAGTGTTCTGGGAATGCGGGGTGCAAGGACCAATATCCAGCCAGTCTCCAAGCCCGTGATGAAGCACTTCATGGTGTGTTTTAGACGAAAGATACTCCACATATTTCTTCATTACCGGAAAATATTTTTCCAGCAATGGAAGATCTCCGTAGCGTTTATATGCATACCAGGGAGCCAGCACACAGGCACTTCCCCACTCAGGTGAATCCAGAAATCCCTTATGCCACTTATCAAATCCAGTCACATATTCCGGGCAAATATCCGGTATCAAACCATTCTCCCGTTGGGAATCTGCCATGTCTCCTTCAATTTTTGCATACAGATTATGCACATCCAGATTATACATAATGGAAGGTCCGATCAGGTGTGTCTGCTCCAGCCAGCCCAGCTTTTCCCTGTGCGGGCAATCTGTAAAATAGCTTTTTGTATTGCTTTTGATTGCCTGTAAAACAATCTCATGTATCTGATTAAACAGGGTATTCGAACAGGAAAAATCTCCCGCCTGGTCGATATCCGGATAAATAAATTCCCCCTGTAAAGTGATTTCTTTTTCTGGAACAGCACCTGTTATCTCCACATAACGGAACCCTGTATACGTAAAATCCGGTGCAAATTCCTGTTCTTTTTTGTCATTTAAAATGTATGTCCAGGCGTAATCTTTTCCTGTTACAGACTGATCAATCCGTCCGTTTTCATCTAACTTTTCTGCAGTTTTCAGCACCACCTTCTGTCCTGCTCTGCTGCCATCTGTTTTCAGGAAAATCCTTGCCCACCCGGAAAAATTTTTTCCCAGATCATACTGCCATACCCCTGTTTCCACTTCTCTCACATCAACCGGTTGATAGATTTCTTTTATCTTTAATGGTTCCATTGGTGCTGGTTTCAGTTCCCCTAAAGGTGGTTCCACACACACGGCAGCTTCCCAGATTTCCGACGCTTCTGATGTTAAATATTCCCTTGTCCACCGTCTTCCATCGAAATCCTCTCCACCGTAAATACAGCAGAATTCAATCGGACTTTTGGCTCTTTTCCAGGATTCATCTGTCACCACATATTCCCGTTTTCCATCCTCATAAACCAGCTCCAGCTGGCACAGAAGCTTGGCCTTTCCGTAGGAACGCTGGAAATACACATAACGTCCTCCCGGAACATTGAACATACAATCCCCCAGCTTTACCAGAATTACGTTCTCTGTATTTTCCCCTTCTGCAAAATATTCCGTCACATCATATGCCGTATAAAAGCAGGTCCTTCGAAAATCTGTCCAGCCCGGTTCCATTACATGATCAGACACTCTTTCTCCATTAATCCAGCACTCAAAAGCCCCCATTCCACACACATAAAGCTTGGCTAGCTTCACCGCCTTTTTACAGCCAAATTTCTTCCGGTACAGGTGATATTCATGGTCCTTTGTCTCGCCAATGAACTTCCCTTTCCAGTCCTCGCGATTATAATAGGCTGTCTCAAAGGAGCTCTCTTCGTCTGCAGTTATCACACCCTCATCGCTGGAAAATATACAGCTTACATGCCAGGTCATTCTTTTTCCTGACTGAAGCTCCTTTCCTTCATACTGAATTCCAGCCATCCGGGAAGCTTCTACAGTTCCGCTGTCCCAAACAGAATTTCCCTGCTCATCCCAGACCTGCACCCGATAGCTTTCCTGGCGCACATTCCTTTTTTCTGTCTCAACTCTCCAGCCAAATACAGGTTTTTTACTTCCTACCAGGATATTTTCCCGGCGATTATCTGTCATCAGATCGTACAGTTTCATTGCATATTCCTCCCTCTTTATGAATAATTTATTATAAAATTTACCTGATATATTTTGAATGGAAAAAACGTATATCTCCTATGTAGATTTTTCATATCCAGGCCTTAAAATTTTTTATGTATAGAGAAAGGATTCCTGATACCGGAATCCTTTCTCTATACCTTATTTCATTTAATCTGGATATACAATTGCCTTGCTGCATACCTTTTTACTCTGCTTTATTCTTAAGATACTCTTCAATTTGCTCTTTGTAAGCATCTATCACCTTTTCAAGCCCAGCCCCCTCAGCCTGGTCATTGAACTCCTGAAGAGTTGCATCTACATCTTCTATAAGACCAAGATCCAGAAGTGGTACATATTTTGTTTTTGCATTATTCAAATTAGAAAGTTCATTTTTTATACTGGAATCATCAAGTGTAAATCCTGTTAAAGATACACTCTCCTGTTTTGCTTTCCACTCTTTTGTAAGCTCAACCTCATCTACGAACTTGTCTTCTCTATCTCTTTCATACATGCTGTTCTTGAATGGCCAGGAAAGTGCAGAGCCAAATGGATAAGCAGTCTCACGGTCACCAGCTCTCCATGTCTTATGGCTTGTGTCTGCATCTGCTTCCCCATCTGGATTGATCCAGTTCTCGCCTTCAATTCCAAGTCTTACCAGGTTATAGCATTCTTCATCAAATTTCAGAAGATCAATTGCCATGAACGCTCTTTCCTGATTCTTGGAAGATGCCAGGACAGCAGCACCGTCACCTGTATAGGAACCAAGAAATTTTCTCTTATCCAGGTTGAAATCATAAATCTCAGGTTTCCAGTCCGGATGGCTTTTCTCTACTTCGCTTGCAACAGCTCCGCAGGTACCAAGGTTCCAAATCAGAGACGCACTTGTTCCATTTGTAAATGCGTCTCTTGGGCTTGTGTTGTTTGCAACTGCATTTTTGGACCAAAAGCCTTTATCAGACCACTCTTTCATTTTTGCAGCCCACTCTTTGTACTCATCTGTCTCATAAAGCCATACTACGTTATCTGCACCAGCTTCCTCATCTGCTCTGTAGTAGAACAGCTTATCATCTGTTCCATTTAATCCTAAGATATTATAGTTATTATCCAGCATCATAACACGCATCTGCTCATTGTTCTGGGATGCTGCATATGGAAAAATGCCCTGTTCATTTTCAGCTACTGCCTCATAATATTTCTCAAGATCGTCAAAGTTTTCCAGTTTGTCAATGTTGTATTTCTCGCGAAGGTCACCACGGATCAAAACTGTATTTCCAATTACTGCAGCATTATTTGCAGGAACAAAATATGCCTTTCCGCCAACCTGTGCCTGCTCAAATGCAATCTCCGGCTCGTTTTCCTTCGTAAGAGGCATATATTTTTCCAGAACCTCATCGGAAACCTCAGCAAACGCTCCCTTAGTAGCTTCTGTGGTATATCCTGCCCAGCTGGATGCGTAGATAATGTCGATTGCCTCTCCTGAAGCAATTGTCAGAGAATATTTCTGTGCGTAGTCGCTGAGAGACATATGCTTTACTGTCAAAGTAGCATTAATCTTTTCTTCCAATTTCTCATTAATCTTCCCCAAAACCTTCTGCTCATCCTCGGCTTCATCACCAATTACATACATAACAAGCTCAACCTTATCTGATACATCCTGTCCGTTGTACTCTTTTGCAGAAGAGGTTTCTGTATCTTTAGCGTCCTCAGAAGAAGTATTCTCTTCTGTCTCCTCTGCATTTGCCTCCGTTTTGGCTTCTTCTTTTGTTTCTTCCTTCTGTCCGCAACCTGCAAAGGTACTCATTCCCATAGCTGCTGTCAGGGCAATCGCCGCTGCTCTTTTCCACTTTCTCATTTTTGTTTTTTCCTTCCTTTATAATTTAATTTTTTTGTTTTCTTAATTATTGATATCACCCCTTGACTGCTCCAACAGTCAAGCCTTTTACAAAATATTTCTGTACAAATGGATACAGTAAAATGATCGGTCCGGTTACAACCACAGTCAATGCCATTTTCATAGATTCAACTGGGACTACATCCATATTCATTCCCGTTTCATCCATAATCCTGCGCATTTCCTGGGCACTTCCAACCAACTTATACAGCAGGTACTGCAAACTATATAAATTTTCATCTGTGATAAACAGCATGCTGTTATACCAGTCGTTCCAGTAAGTCAGCGCTGTAAAAAGTCCAATTGTTGCGATAACAGGTTTTGCAAGAGGCAGGATTAACTGAACAAAAATTCGAAAGTCTCCTGCCCCGTCAATTTTCCCCGATTCTGTAATCTCAAATGGAATTCCCGCCATAAACCCTTTTACCAGTAAAATATTCCACACAGAAACCATAGTCGGCAGAATCAGTGCCAGTAAAGAATTTCCAAGCTTCAGATATTTGATACACAAAATGTACCATGGGACCAATCCACCGCTGAACAATGTTGTGAAGAAAAAGTAAAATGAGAACTTATTTCGCCACGGAAAATCCTTTCTTTGTAAAACATATCCTGTCATTGTGTTAATAAAAATACCGCCGATTGTTCCAACTACTGTAACAACTGTTGTCACGCCATAAGCCCGAAATACAGAAGCCGGATTTTTAAAAATAGAAGCATAGCTTTCCAGTGTAAAATCCCCCGGAATCAACCCATATCCATGTTGGATAATGTAACTTTCACTTGAAAAGGAAGAGGCAATAATAATTAGAAACGGGATTAGGCAAAGAATTGCAAAGCCAGTAATCAGTGTGTATCCAACTGCCCGGAAGGTCTTTTCTTCTATAGACATTCTTTTCCATGTATGCATCGTAGTTCTTCCTTTCTAAAACAGAGCGTAATCCGGTTCTGTTCTTTTTATAATTCCATTTACTACCATAATAGTTACGAAACACAATACCGACTGATACAAACCAACTGCTGCTGTTTTTCCCACATCTCCGTCTGTGATCAACGATCGGAATACATAAGTATCAATTACATCTGTGGCATCAAAAAGTGCTCCGTTGTTTCCAATGAGCTGATAAAACAGATCTAGACTTCCCTTGAAAATCTTTCCAATTGCAAGAAGCGACATTGTAATGATGGTCGGCTTAATACTTGGAATCGTCACGTAAAGGATTCTCTGAAAAATGTTCGCCCCATCAATCTGAGCTGCTTCTATAAGCGAAGAATCCACCCCGGCAATGGATGCAAGATAAACAACCATTCCGTATCCAACACCTTTCCACGCAGAAAATCCTGTGATAATGAATTTCCACCAGCCAGCCTTTGCATATACATTTACACTTTCCATTCCAAGAAGATTCAGCAGTGCATTTAAACCACCGTTTTCATAGTTAAAAAGGCTGTATGCAATAGCACTTACAATTACCCAGGAAATAAAATATGGCAGAAAGATTACAGACTGTAAGGTTTTCTTTACTACCTTATTTACCATTTCGCTAAGCACGATTGCAAATCCAACCTCTAATGTGGTATTTACAATCAGAAATGCCAGGTTATACAACACTGTGTTTCTGGTAACATTCAGCGCATCCCCAGACTGAAAGAAAAATTTGAAGTTATCCCATCCCACAAACGGACTTCCAAAAATTCCAAGGTCGTAACGAAACTGCTTGAAAGCCAGAATCACACCGCCCATTGGAATATAAGCAAATATAAAAACCAACACCACTGCCGGCATAAGCATAAGCAGCAACGTACGGCTTTTTTTCATCTGCTGAAAAAAACCAATTTTACTCTTTGGATAGCTTCTCTTTGGTACAACTTTTTTCATTTCTACTCCATCCCCTTTTCTTGATGATATGATTATAGCAAAACCAACTCTCTCCAAAAATCGTAAGATATTACCATTTTATCGTATTATTTTATGCTGATGTACTTAAAAGTCTAAAATTCCACCATTCACCAAACTGCAACAGAAAAAGGAAGGCAGAAATCTGCATCTGCCTTCCTTTTTCTGTTCAATATTTATTAGAAAAGAATTCCTACAATACTTCTTTGCCCAGGTGAATTTCCACCATAGTCCCTTTGCCCGGTTCCGTATGATAAACCAGTCCGGCTTTTTCCCCGTATAAGATTTTCAGCCGTTTATGAATATTATAAATACCAAATCCACTGCCCCTTACTGAACTTCCATGACCTGTAAGAATTTTCTGCACCTGCTCCGGCTCCATACCGATCCCATCGTCTTCCAGATAAAGAATGGTCTCATCACCTTTACATTCCCCCGTAATTCGGATTATTCCTTCATCCGTTTTTTCCAGAATTCCATGAAGAATAGAATTTTCAATCAGCGGCTGAAGAGTGATCTTGGGTATGGACCGTGTCAGAACCTCTTCTGAAAAATCCGTAACAAGCTCAATGGTGCCCTCGAACCTGTAATTCTGAATACTCACATAAGCCTTGGAATGCACAATCTCATCTTCCACTGTCACAATTTCTTTCCCTCTATTCAGTGTCAGCTTATAAAATCTGGCAAGTTCTGTAACCACCTTATCAATATCCTCGTTCCTGCCGCTATAGCTGAACCACTTAATCATATCCAGAGTGTTATACAAAAAATGAGGATTGATCTGTGACTGCAGTGCTTTTAATTCTGCTGTCTTCGCCTGTTTACCGAGCTCGTATTTCTCATCCATTAGATTACGGGTTCCTCGAACCATTTCATTAAATGCCCTGTATAGGCTTCCTATTTCATCCTCTCCTGCATCTTCCTGAATCACTTCCAGATTCCCTTGTTGTACTTTCTGCATATGAGCTGCTAATTTTTCCACTCTGCTGGTAACAGAGTTTGCAATCACATAAATCAGTATTCCAACCAGAATCAGGGCAACGAGCGCCATCAAAATATATTTCTTCTGACTGCTGTAGACCTCCTGCATCACTCCTCTGTATGGAATCACAGTCACCATTACCCAGCCTGAATGATAGAGATAATTTTCAGAAATCAGATATTTCTGTCCCTCTGCTTCTACTTCCTTCATCTCATACGTATCATTCAGGTAGGCCTCCACTGCTGCCTCAAAGTCCGGCTTTACCATTGGATATTCCAATTCCTTGGACGATGCGATTACCTGTCCGCTGCTGTTGATAAGGCATGTCACACTATCTGGCGTAGGATCTGCTTTTAGAAGCATCTCCTGAATATTCTTTTTTCCAAAATCCACCCGCACATATCCAGTCACCTTCTGATAATCCACAATGCTTTTGATTTTCTGAACAAAAGCCAAAACCGGCTGACTGCTTGTATCTTCCAGCTCCTCACTGGAAAATGCACCCACATCTGCTGTACTATTTTGAAGCTCCTGCAGCCATTTCTGAGAAGAAACCTCTTCTACACTGAACAGATTGATCTTATCCGCTGAATACATGTGATCTCCATCCACATACAAGCGCACCCGCTGGATTTCTTCCCGGCTCTGGTAAGAGGTAAGTCTCTCTTTAATCTCTAGCATATCCCAGTATTCCTGTTTGATTTCCTGACGGCTGCTGTTGCTGGTAATTTCACGGATTCGGCTATCATTAGCAATCTGTGAAAGACCATCCAACAGCTGAGAAAATTTATAATTCATAAAATCTCGTGTCTGAGAAATTCCATGCTCGGCAGAATACATGATTTTTGTCCGCAGATTATTACTGAAAACAGAAAACGCAAGTGCTGTCAAAGATACCATAAAAACAAGAATCAGCAAACAGTAAATCCACAAAAGCTTTGTTTTTAATTTGCTCTGCCTCCACAGCTTACTTATTGTCTTCATAACAGTCTCCGCTTCCACCTGTTGATGACAGTTTTATAATTTCTTTTTTGTATTCCGCCGGAGTAATACCTTCGCATTTCTTAAATACCTTTATAAAATAATTGCAGTCGCTATATCCTGTAAGCAATGCAGCCTCTTTCACCTTATAGTTTTCCTTCTGAAGATATTTCTTCGCCTGCTCTACCCGATATTCCATAATATAATTAGTAAGCGTGGTATTGGTCTCTTTTTTGAACGTGCTGCAAAGATAAGGACTGGTCAGTTCAAGCTTTTGAGCAATAGTTGCAAGGGACAGATCCGGTTCCCGAAAATGGCAGGAAACATAATACTTGATTTTGTCAGAAATTAATAATTTCTGCCCAGTCTGCACCTTACTGTCAAAATAGCTTTGCAGCTGCTCCACCACCAATGCTTCTAGCTGCGTCAAAAACTTCATTTCTCTTATAGAATCCCGGATATTCTCCCTGTTTTCCCGTTTTTCTCCAAAATCATCCAGTCCATTTGGAGTCTGGAAAAGAACATCTAACATTCTCGCAAAGAAATCCTTTACCTCATAAATAAAACTATCCGGATTTTCCCGCAGCCTGCTTACAATTCCTGTAACAAAATCCACAGTGCTCTCAAAGTCCTCATGTTTCACCAGCCTAGTAAACTGCTGCAGTTCTTCTTCTCCTAATTTATAAGCTCCTTCTTGTAGCCTTTCATAAACCAGGCGGCAGTTTTTCTCATAATAAAACGTCGTTATCAGGAGTGCCACTCCATCATTATAGGACTGGTAAATATGAAGTACATCTTCAACTAAGCTTCCTGCTGCCAAAACGTAAAAACAGTCTTCCTCCAAAATTTCTCCCAAAGTATCAGCAATCTGCTTCTGACGCTCTACTGATTTTTCTCCATTCATTTCATTCAGACCAACATAAACCAATAGAAGATTTTCATCTTTTCGCCCAATACAGGTGGCAATCCCGGCATTTTCCAGACCAGTTGCCAACTTCCCTGCAATCTTTTTTTGGAGATTGATCTCACCTTCGGAATTTTCATTTGTATATCCCAGAATTTCAATGAGACATACAAAATAGTCCTTTTTTCCAAATAATCCGGGAAAAGCGGCGTATACTTCTGACTCTCTATGCCAACTGCCAAAGCTTTTTTTCGTCAGATCCATCATCAGCTGGTTTTTGTAAGCATCCATGCTCTTTTTCAGCCGATCTGCCAGCTCTTCGCTTTCCTGTTTCTTCAGTTTCATTTCCTCCTGAAGCAGAACTGCTTTGGCAATAGCATCGGACAGTTCGTCCAGATTCATCGGCTTTTCCACATAACTGATAGCTTTCAATGCAATTGCGGACTTCAAATATTCTTTATCAGAATAACCACTCATAAATATAATGCAGCAGTCAAGCAGTTCTCTCCGGATTGCAAATGCCATTTCAACTCCATCCATGCAGGGCATCCTCACATCTGTCAGAACAATATCTGGCTTAAATTTGCGTGACAGCTCCAGACCCGCATAGCCATTTTTGGCAGTCCTTAATTCTGTAATTCTCAGTTTTTTCCAGGATATCCGGGCACAGATTCCTTCTCTCACATGTGCCTCATCATCCACCAATAATAACTTCATTTTTTCTCAACCTTTTCTCAAAACATTTACTTTGTTTTTCCAATATCCTTATCATAGCAGACTTTCCCACATGTGAAAAGCCCTCCCCAGCGAAAACACATAACCTGTGCCTTTCCGCTGAAGAGGGCTTCTCTTTATGAAAGCAGAATTTTTAAAGCTTTATTGTTTGTCTTATTTAACAGTTTTCTCATTCAGAGTTTCAAGGATTTCATCAAAGTCTTCATCTGTCTGGCTCTTGATGTCATCAATGTAATCTTCCCATGCATCGTCATCATTAATGTCGTTCTCACCTGTGATAAACTGAAGCGCAAGCTCTTTTGCTCGTGTCTCGCAGGTTCCGCCATATCCAAGCTCTGCTTTTGTAGAAGACTCTTCAGCAGTCAGATAAGTAACCGGTGCTCTGTCGTATGGGGAAACAGAATCCTCTCCGCCGTTGGCATCAGACTCAACCCAGTATTTTCCTTCATAGTAACCTTTTTCAGCATTCCACCATGGCTCCGGATTACAAGCAACCTCAAGCATTGCGTTGAAATCAATCGGGTTAAATGGAATACCGGTTCTGCAAACGCTAGAAGAGGTAAGTCCATACTCAGCGGATTTTGTTGCAGGTGTTGCATCGTTCAAAATATCATCTACGAAAGTCTTAGTTTCATCAGTTTCTGTATAGGTTTCGCCTTCAACACCCCAGTTCATAAGGTTTACCATCTCATCAGAATACTGATAGTCAATCATTGCTACTGCATATTCCGGATGCTCGGTTTCTGCACTGATATAAATACCCATATTTGCATTCAGAGATTTTGCAGCCTGTCTGGAACCCCATTTCCAGGCAGTACCATACTCTGTATTCTCCGGAAGATATGCAAGCCCCCATTCCATATTTTCATCTGTCTTAGCAGTATTCCAGCTCGCTACAGATCCAGACCAAAGTGTCGGGCAAATACCGCCAACATTTGTGGTAGCTTTTGTCTGACCCTGATTGAAGTCTGCTGTTGCAAACTCAGGATCAATATATCCTGCCTCATATAAGCTGTTCAGATATTTCAGGCACTCACGGAAGTTATCCTCAATCGGTCCGAATACCCATTCCTCACCGTTGTAGTACAGGCAATCCCATGTGTGGAAAATTCCAACAAATCCACGGTACAGGGAGTAATCCTTTGTGTTGTTGATAATAACATAATCAAGATCAAGTGATCCATCGTCAATCTTTGCCTGCATGTCAGAGCAAAGCTGTGTAAACTCATCCAGTGTAGCAGCCGGCTGCCAGCCGTTTTCCTTAAGAAGGTCAAAACGATACGCAAATGCTGTGAAGGACTGTGCTCCCTGGATATCATCCGGGTTATAGAAGCCGTCCATAAAGTAATACATGGATCCGTCCTCATTCTTTGCGAAATCCTCGCCACCGTTTGTCTCTTTCATATATTCCGGATAGTAAACCATATAATCGGAATAATCAGCAAGATTTAATAAGATTCCGTCCTCGCCGTACTCATTGACAGCTGATCCCTTTGTTACAGTGGCAATATCCGGAACTGAACCGGACTGAAGTACAACCAGCTCATTTGCCGTATAGTCCGTTGCAGCTGTTCTTGTCCATGTGATGTCAAGCTTGCAGCCAAGGTAATTTTCCATAGCCTCCTGCCATTTTTCCTGAACCAGTGTTCCATCAGAAGACTGCTGATAATCTGCGATGCTTACTTCCAGATGTAAGGTTCCGTCCTCAAGCTCCGGAAGCTCAATGCCGTTATCTGCAGCTGTTGCTTTTGGTGCTGAATCCTCTGCCCATACAGCAGTTGTTCCTATGGTTGTGAAAAGTCCTGCAGCCATTGCTACTGACATTCCCATAGCGGTAAGTCTTTTGGTGGTTTCTCTCTTCATAATTTCCTCCATTTTCTTTTGTAGACATTGTTGAATAGTAAACGTGTGTCTTTTATTTATAAGGAAAGCTGTCCCCCAGCTTCCATATAATCTGAATATCAGCCCTTAACAGCTCCTACCTGTACGCCCTGTGCAAAGTATTTCTGGATGAACGGATATACCAGAAGGATTGGTCCTATGGTTGCGATTACGCAGGCATACTGTACATTCAGACTGTTTAGGTTACCATTACTGATCATCTGCTGTGCATTACTCATGTTTGAAGTATTGGATGTAAATACAATTTTTCTAAGAAGCATCTGAATCGGCTGTTTTGCAGGATCCTTAATGTAAAGAAGTGCTTCATAGTAGCTGTTCCATACGCCAACAACGGAAAACAGACCGAAGGTTGCGTACAATGCTTTTGAAAGGGGCACATAAATCTTTGTAAGAATCTGGAACTCACTGGCTCCGTCAATTCGGGCGGCTTCCCTGATCTCCGGGGAAATTCCCTGATAGAACGAACGATAAATGAAAATATTATAAGCACTTACCGCATTTGGCAAAATCAGTGACCACCAGCTGTCATACAAGCCCAGATTCTGAATCAACAGGTAAGCAGGAACTGTACCACCACTGAAAAACATAGTGATCAGCAGGATAATGGACAATGGTTTTCTCAGTACGAATTCCGGTGCCATCATAACGTAAGCCATAAGAGAATTCAAAACCAGGCTGACAATCATAGTTCCCACTGCAATTACAATCGTATTCCAGTAAGCTCCCAGTATATTCTCATCCTTGAATAAGGCTTTGTATCCGTCCAGATGAAATTCCTTTGGAAAGAAGGTAACCTGACCGGTTGTGATCATGCGGTTGCTAGACAGTGAAGTGGCAATTACATTCAGGAACGGATATAGAAATATAATCGCTACAATGATCATGAACACAATGAGGAACACGTCAAATACTCTGCTGCCAATATGTATTTTGTTATTCTGTTTTTTTGCTTTTCCAAATGACATGAATTTTTCCTCCTACCACAAACTGTTTTCCGGGTTGATTTTTCTGGTAATCATGTTTGCTCCAAATACCAGAGCAAAACCAATGACTGAAATAAACAGGTTTACGGCTGTTGCATACGAGAATTTACCTTCCACGATACCTTTCTGGTAAACAAAGGTTCCGATTACTTCCAGCTGACTTCTGTTTGTGTCGTTCTGCATCAGAAGGATCTTGGTATAATCACTGTTCAGCACATTTCCAAGATTCATGATCAGAAGAATCGTAGTAGTTGGCTTAATAGTCGGCCAGATAATATTTTTGATTTTCTGCCAGCGGTTTGCACCGTCAATATTTGCTACATCATACAAGGTTACATCTACATTGGATAATGCAGACAAATACATGATGGAACTCCATCCTACTGTCTGCCATACCTGCGAACCGAGATATAAAGGAAGGAAATACTGACTTCCATTATTCATATCCACTCTCGCCATTCCCAAAAGATTTCTTATATCGTTGAAAAGTCCGCTGGTAGAACCAAATCCGTTTAACATAGAGCAGATAACTACTACAGAAAGGAAATGAGGAATATAGGAAATTGTCTGTACTGCACTTTTAAATACCTTTCCTCTTAACTCATTCAGCAGAATAGCAAAGATAATTGCCGCCGGAAACGTAAATAACAAATTCAGAACTCCAATTTTCAGCGTATTCCATATAATCTGTCCACTGTTTACATTTTTAAAGAATTTGATAAAATTTTTCAGTACAGGCTCCAGCCAGTTACTGTCCCAGACACCTTTTGATGCTTTATAATTCTTAAATGCGATCAGAATTCCATACATTGGAACATATTTGAAAATGATCAGCATGATCATCGGTGCCAGTGCCATAATGCAAAGGGCTTTCTGTTTCCATAGCAGTTGCCAGAATGTTTTTTTCTTTGCCGCATATGGAATGGATGTGGTGTTTGACCTTTTCGCCATATTTCTCTCTCCTTCCGGTCTTGTGTTTCTGATGTAATTATTGTATTGTATAAATCGCAGTGTTTGAATGGAAGATTCATAATTTTTTCATGTATATTTTACATTTTTTTCAGAGTTTTTCCGCTAAACATGGAATATTCTCAGGTTTGTCCAATAATTTTCCATGACACCCTGTAAAGAATTTATTGTAAAATATGATTAAGAAAGGACAGGCATTATATATGAAAAAGCACAAAACAATCCTGCTTCCCCTTAGACGGCAGTTTTCTATTATCTTAGTATTATTTATTGTCTGCACGGCAGGCATTACACTATACAACACTCAGAATTACGTTCGGGTACAGACCGACTTTCTTAGCAGCAGTCTGGACTCTTATTCCTCGCAGCTTGCCAAAAATACCCTGGAAGCCTACGATAGCTACAAAAACATATGCTATAGCGTTGCATACAGCTCTGTAGTTCAGGATTTTCTCAGCAGTAAGAACAGGCAGAGTTCCTATGAAGCTTATCAGGAGCTGCGAACACAGCTGGAAAACACCTTCCTTCTGAATCCATATATTTCTGATATTGCAGTTTACGGACAGGATGGTACCTTTGCCTCCCTTGGAGGATCTGCTTTCAGCTACAAGCCCTTTGCCGATAAGCTTGAGGAAACCTCGTTTCCCTACTGCACCGTTGGCACCTCCTTAATAAACGGAACCAACTGCCATATCCTTGCCATACCGATCTGTACCTTAGGTACCGGACAGAGCCAGCGCCTTGGCATCCTTTTTCTGGCCATTGACATTAATCATCTGCTTAGCAACTCTATGACCAATATGAATAGCCAGAAGCTTTATGAACCGGAAATCCTGTTTGCAAATGCACAGCAAGAGCTGATTTATGGAACAAGAAGCCTTTACCGTACCGTTCTTAGCACCCCCGCACCTCAGTCTGAAACAGACACCTACGAAGTAAAAGCAAACAGCTCCCCGGTAACCTATATCGCAAAATGCTATTCCTTTCGCAAGCTTGGACTTTCCCTTTATGTGCTTGTAGACAAAAGTCAGCTAACCAGCCAGATCCAAACTATTTCCCAGCGTCAGTTTCTCGCTACAGGTGCTATACTTCTGCTGGTTTTCCTCTTTGTAACCTTCCTTTACAAGCCATTTTTGGATTCGCTGAAACAGCTGATCGATTTTATGAAAAGTATTTCCGCCGGAAACAGAAAAGCAATCAGAAAAGGTGCCCAGATTCATCAGGGCTTAATTGGGTCTACTGAAATCAACGATATTTTTAACGCATTTAACGAAATGCTGATCAAAACCGAAGAACTGAATCATACCATTTTTGATTCCTATACCAGAATGTATGAATTGGAAGCCAACAACCGCAAAACAGAAATTGCATTTCTGCGAAGCCAGATTAATCCGCACTTTCTTTACAATACGCTTACCATGATCTGCGGTATGGCTGCAGAAGGCATGACTGATAAGATTATTCTGGTTACAGGTGCACTTTCCCAGATTTTTCGATACAGCATTAAAGGGAACGACTTGGTTTCTCTGCGGGAAGAGCTGGAAATCGTAAAATCTTATCTGATGATCCAAAAGGAACGCTTCGCAGACCGCTTCACCATTGAATATAATTTTTCTGATGATGCCTATGACTGCCTGATACCCAAAATGGTCATCCAGCCACTGGTAGAAAATGCAATTGTCCATGGACTGGAAAAAAGTCTGAAACCCGGTTCTATTCTGATCGGTGCCGGACGAAATCCCCGGCACGGTTATCTGGCCATCTGGATTTTTGATACCGGTGTGGGAATTCCTCCGGAAAAATTACAGGAACTGCGCCATTCCATTGCGGCTTCCGTTCATGACAAAACCGGAGATGCTTCTGCTGATCTGGCAAAAATGGATGCGCAAAATCACGACAGCATCGGAATTCTAAATGTCAATAGCCGTATGGTGCTTTATTATGGAGCTGACTACACTCTTCTCATTGACTCTGAGGAAGGTGTGGGAACTAATATTCAGCTGCGGGTCCCTTATCAGACAAATGATTTTCACAAACATCACAACAGTTCACCCCTTCATCAGGGCATCTAAAGGAGAATATTTATATGTATCAGGCAATTGTAATTGACGATGAAAAATGGGTTGTAAAAAGTCTGATTGCTACCATCAAAAATCAGGACTATTTTGAAATCACCACAGAATTTTATGACGGCCTTTCCGGTCTTGAATATATCCGTATTCATCAACCGGCCCTTGCATTTGTGGATGTAAGACTTCCTGGCATGGGTGGACTAGAAATTCTGCAGGCAGCTCATGCGGAAGGCTTATCAACTCTTTTCATTATGATAAGCGGACATGCTGAATTTGCATATGCTCAGAAAGCAATGTTTCACAATGCGATCGGATACTGTCTAAAGCCATTTTCCAGAAGTGAGCTTATGGATTCCATGCAAAAGGCTTATCAGCTTCTTCAGGAGCAGGAACAAAAAGCAGAAAATCAAGAAGTTTCTTTGGAAGAGCAGCCAAACATTTTTCATCCTCAGCATCTTGTTTCTTCCCACAAATCTGTGCAGATGATGATTGATTATACAGAAAAGCATTATCAGGAAGATATTTCCATACAAAATCTTGCAGAATACTGCAGTATCAATCCTAATTATGCCAGTCAGATTTTTCGTCAGGAAACAGGAGGAACCTTTGTCAGCTATCTGACCAGTCTGCGGATTGAACATGCTGCATGGCTTCTTGCACACAGTGACCAAACCGTATTTGCCATTGCCACTCAGGTTGGCTACAGTGACTATTTTTATTTTGCAAAGGTGTTCAAAAAAGTAAAAGGATGCACACCTACCGCTTATCGAAAGGATTCTGAAGAACATGTGTGATCTTATTTCTAAACAGTTATTGGGGGTTTCCATTGCAGCCGCTTTGATTTTCACAGCCACCGGCTGTGATTCCTCTTCAACTACTACAAAAATCAGCCGTCAGGCACTTCCTGAATCCATTCAGAATCTGTCCTTTGATAAACATTTAAATATCAGTGTTGGCTATTGGAATATTGAAGAGATGGAAAAAGCAGCCGAACCAGACGCTATGACTCAGTATATTGAAGATTTATTTAATATTACGCTGGAACCGATGGCTGTAACCTGGTCAAATTACAAAGAGCGTTATCAGATTTTGAGTGCTACCGGAAGCCTTCCTGATGTTTTTGCCACATTAACACTTTCTTCCAACGACAATAATGACTCCGCAACCTTTTCTGATTTTATCAATACCGGAGTCATCCGTGCTCTGCCTGAGGATCTGACAGACTATCCGCGCCTGAATGAGGTTTTGAATTCTGTATCCTATACCCGATATACAAATGGCAAGTATTATGCCATTCCCCGTGTTTCCTTTCTGGATCCAGTTCTTGGTGCTACAGATGCTGCTATGCTGGTTCGCCGGGACTGGATGGATAGCCTTGGGATTTCCAATCCGGAAAGCTTTCAGGATTTTGCAGACATGACGATTGCTTTTGCAAAAAATGATCCGGATGGAAATGGCATTGATGATACGCTCGGTTACAATGTTAATTCCATAAATGCACTTGGAAAATGGGTGATTCTTGGCATCGCTCCTGAATGCAATGTTTATTCCTGGACGGAAAATAACGGTTTCTATGTTCCTTCCTGGTCCACGGACGCATTCAAGCAAGTAGTAAAGGATTATCGCCTGCTGTACGAAGAGGGTGGTCTGGACCCTGATTTTTACACCAAATCCCCCTCTGCTGTTATGGATGACTTCGCAGCAGGACGGCTCGGTGCCCTGGAATATAAATCCTCCCCTTCTTCACTTATGGAATTAAAAAACAGATGGGATGCCTTGAATGATAAGTCCTTCGAGGACTGTGTGGATGTGCTTCCTGTTTTTCCCGCACCAGACGGGATTCGATACAGTAATTCCTCCAGCATCTTCTGGTCGGAATCTTATATTTCCTCAGATGTAGACGATACAAAAGCAGAGCGCATTCTTGCTCTATTTGAATTTCTTCTTTCTGATGAAGGACAGGATTTCTGTCATTATGGATTAGAGGGAATTGATTATGAAAAGGATAAAGATGGAAATTATTCCTGCCTTCTGGATACAAAAGGAGAAAGCCTTACCACAGCTCTTGCCAGAAAATATCCATCTTCTATTTTGTTTTCCGGTATTGCAACCTGGGGCGGAAGCTGGAAAGATTTTGAAGTCAATGATATGAATACCCTCCGTTATGGAAAATTTGCAACTATTCTTGCTTCTGAATCCGCCAATTACTGCAAGGAGCACACTACGCAGGTCAGCCGCCCTTATGCATTCATGAGCTATCCAAAAGAACCAACAGAGGAATTTAGCACCTCCAATGCATTTAAACAATTCATAAGCTGTATTATCGGAAATGACGATGCCGTAGACATGTGGGAAAATGTGTTAAAGCAAATGCGATCTGACGGACTGGACGAATATATTCAAAGGCAAAATGAAAATTTCGCAAAATCACAAAATTAATTTAAAAATCCCCACCTGAAGCTTTGCTTATACAGCAATAATCTCAGATGGGGATTTTATATAGATAAATTTATTTGATTTTCAAAACATAAGCACAGTCACAAGGCTTCTTTTTCGGTGCTTTTACATAAAGCCCGTCTTCTTTTCTGTAAAAAGCAAGCTCACCTTCATTTCCCAGCATAGTTACCTTCTTAATCTCACCGTCAAAAGCACCACCCTTACGAAGTGTACGGATACAGAACTCTCCGTCCTCTGGCCAGCCAAATGCAATCGCATAAAGAGCATCGCCATG
>NZ_JBCOMJ010000014.1:0-113247 GCF_040924225.1 Ruminococcus sp. RTP21484sp1_RTP21277st1_D2_RTP21277_210401
AGGCCGGAAAGGTAGTAGCAACCGGAAGCAACAAGTCAGACGGAAGCATCAGCTTTAATAATAAGCTGAATTATAAACTGTCCGACCTGGAAAAAGCGGACGGAAGCTATGAATCCGAGAAGACCTATGAGTACACCGTAAACGAGGTGATCCCGGAGGGAGCAACCGCTGAGAATAACTATACTGTAAATGGTGTAACTTACGATAACAGTATCTTTACTGTGAAAGTAATTGTAAGCTATGACCAGGCAACTGGAATAATGAGTGCAGCTTTTGCTGAGGATAGTCAGGAGCTTATATTCGACAATACCTACGACGCAAAGGGATCTCTGACATTGGAGGCAAGTAAGACTCTGAAGAACAAAGCTCTTGAAGCTGATGCCTTTAACTTCGTGCTGAAGGACAAGAACGGAGAGACTATTCAGACCGTTGCCAACGATGCAGATGGAAATGTAACATTCAGCCCGCTCAATTATACTCTTAAAGATGTTGGAACTCATGTTTACACAGTATCAGAAGTTCAGAGAGAGAATACCGAAGTTACTTATGATACTACTGAGTATACTGTTGAAGTAACTGTAGCAGATGCAGGAAACGGAAAACTGAAGGTAAGCAAGACGATCAAGAAAGGTGATTATACTGTTGATGCAATTGCTTTTGAAAACATTTATAAAGGAGTAATTGATATCAGCGGCTCTAAGACCTGGAATGATGCAGACAACCAGGACGGAATCAGACCAGCAAGTATCACTGTAAAACTTTTTGCAAATGGAACAGAAGCTGCAAGTCAGGTGGTAACTCCTGATGAGGCTGGAAACTGGAACTATGTCTTCAAGAACCTGCCGCAGTATGATGCAAAAGGAAAAATCACTTATACAGTAACTGAGAGTGCGGTAGCTGGTTATGAAACAAGCGTAAGCGGCTACAACATCACCAACACTCATAAACCAGCAACCCTCGACATCACCGGAACCAAAACCTGGAACGATTCCAACAATCAGGATGGCAAACGTCCAAAGAGCATCACCGTCAACCTTCTTGCAAATGGCATAATTACAGACACCAAGACCGTAACAGCTGACGATAACTGGACCTACAGCTTCACCGATCTGCCGAAATATGCAAATGGTCAGGAAATTACCTACACGGTAAGCGAGCTTACCGTACCTGGTTATACAACAACTATTGATGATAATTACAACATCACCAACAGCTACACCCCAGGTGAGACCAGCGCGTCTGTAACCAAGATCTGGGATGATGCTGACAACCAGGATGGCATTCGTCCAGAGAGCATTACCGTAGCTCTCCTTGCAAATGGAACGCCAACTAACAAAACTGTTACTCTTACTGCTGCGAACAACTGGACACAGACGATAACTGGTCTTCCGGAAAAAGCAGATGGAGAGTATATCACCTACACCTGGACCGAGGTTAATGTTCCAGAAGGCTACAGCCTGACAAGAACTTCCAAGAACGAAACGGTAACCACTCTGACCAACACTCATACTCCAGAGCTTACTTCCATCACCGGAACCAAGACCTGGAAAGATGCAGATAATCAGGATGGAAAACGTCCAGAGAGCATTACCGTAAACCTTTTTGCAGACGGAACTAAGCTTAAGAGCCAGAGTGTAAGTGCTGATGCAGACGGAAACTGGAGCTACAGCTTCACAGACCTTCCGAAATATGCAAACGGACAGGAAATCACTTACACCGTAACTGAGGATGCAGTCGATGGCTACACAACCGAGAGTGATGGCTATAATTTCATTAACACTCATCAGCCAGAGACCACCGAGATTACCGGAACCAAGACCTGGAACGATGCAAACAACCAGGATGGCAAGCGTCCGGAAAGCATCACTGTAATCCTTCTTGCAAATGGCACAGAGAAAACTCGCCAGGCCGTAACTGCAGACGAAGCAGGAAACTGGACTTACACCTTCAAAGATCTGCCGAAATATGCAAATGGCCAGGAAATCACCTACACCGTAGCTGAGGAGGAAGTAACTGATTACACTACAACCTACGATGGCAGCAACATCACCAACAGCTACACTCCAGGAAAGACCAGTGCAACAGTAACCAAGATCTGGAACGACGCTGAAAATCAGGATGGAAAACGTCCGGAGAGCATTACCGTAAGTCTTCTTGCAGACGGTAAAGAAACCGGAAAGACCGTTACCCTGAGCGTCGAGAACAATTGGAAACAGACTATATCTGACCTTCCGGAAAAAGCAGACGGAAAAGCAATCGAGTACACCTGGACAGAGGAAACTCTCCCAGAAGGTTACGAACTTACCGACAACAGCAAGAACGGAACTGTAACTACTCTGACTAACACCTACGCTCCAGAAACAACTTCCATCACCGTAACCAAGACCTGGGATGACGCAGACAATCAGGATGGCAAGCGTCCAGAGAGCATTATCGTCAACCTTCTTGCAAACGGAGAGATCGTAGCAAGCCAGACTGTAAAAGCAGACGAAGCAGGAAACTGGACCTACACCTTTAAAGACCTGCCGAAATATGCAAATGGCAAGGAAATTACCTACACCGTAACCGAGGAAGCAGTGGAAGGTTATGAAACAAGTGTAGACGGATTTAACATCACCAACACTTACACAACCGAGACAACTGAGGTGAAGGGCTCCAAGACCTGGAACGATGCGGACAATCAGGATGGAAAACGTCCGGAGAGCATCACTGTAAGACTTCTTGCAAACGGCGAGGAGAAAGACAGCCAGACCGTAACCGCAGACGAAAATGGAAACTGGACCTACAGCTTCGAAAAACTGCCGAAATATGAGGCTGGAAAAGAAATTGTATACACGGTAACCGAGGATGCAGTTGCAGATTACACAACTGAGATCACCGGCTACGATATCACCAATAGCTATGCACCAGGAAAGACCAGCGTCACAGTTACCAAGTCATGGGCTGATAACGATGACCGCGGCGGTCACAGACCGAAGGAAATCAAGGTTCAGCTGAAAGCCGATGGAGAAAACAGCGGCGAGGAAATTACCCTGAACGCAGAGAACAAGTGGACTTACACCTGGTCCGAACTTGATGAGAAGAAGTCTGGAAAGGATATTGTCTACACAGTAGAAGAAATTGGCAAAACAGCTGGCTATATTTCCACAGTAACAGGAAATGCCACAGAAGGATTTATCATTACCAATACAATCACATCTGTTAAGATCAGCAAAGTGGATATTACCGACCAGAAAGAACTGGCAGGTGCTCATATCCAGATCCTTGACAAAGATGGAAATGTAGTAGACGAGTGGGATTCCATCTGGGAATCTCATGAAGTAACAGGTCTTAAGACCGGTGAGAAATATACCCTTCGCGAGACCGTAGCGCCAGATGGCTATACTATTACAGCTGACACAGTCTTTAGCTTGAAGGAGGATGGAACTCTTGACAAAGATAATACCAGCACAACCATCTCAGCGGATGGAACCCTTCTGGTAGAAGACAGCAGAACTTCTGTAAAAGTAAGCAAAGTAGATATTTCCGATGGGAAAGAGCTGGAAGGTGCTCACATCCAGATCATTGACCAGGATGGAAACGTAGTAGACGAGTGGGATTCCACCAAGGAAGCTCATGTTACCGAGAAACTGAAAACCGGTAAGATTTACACTCTTCGTGAGACTGTAGCTCCAGACGGATATTTACTTACAAGCGACACTACTTTTGTTCTGAAAGAAGACGGAACAGTAGATGCAGAAAAAACAACAGCTGTTTCCAAGGATGGTGTTTTACTTGTACAGGATAAACTGGCAACCTCAGCATCTATTGCAGTAACCAAGAAACTTACCTATATTGGTGAAAATCTGGCAGCAAGAGATCAGACCTTCTATGTAGCCCTGTATTCTGATAAAGAATGCACTCAGAGAGTTTCTGATGTGAAAGCTCTTGTGTTCAAGAATGCAGATGCTTCCACCGTAGTATTCTCAGAGAATATTAAGGCAGGCAAGACATACTACATTGCAGAGTGTACACAGGATGGAACTTCTCAGACGATCGGCGCTCTTGCAGATGGAACCGTCTATGAAGCTGTATTTGGCAATGGTAACTCCACAACAGTAACCGAAGCCAATGGAACAACAACCGTTTCCTTTGAAAACGTGTTCAGCAGCTTCCCGCCAGATGGATTCTACAAACAGGGTCAGCTGACAATTACCAAGAAGGTTCTTGGTGCAGATGGAGGCACCAGAAACAGCAACGAGGTATTCTATGCAGGTATCTTTGATGATGCAGCTCATACACAGCTTTCCCAGCAGGTTGAGCAGAACATTATCAAGCTTGATATGGACGGTGGCTATGAAGTAAGTGAGATCATCAATGTTGGTCTTGCCCAGTCAGGAGCAAAGGTAACCCTGTATGTAACGGAAACTGATTCCAACGGAAAACCAATTGCAGGCTCCGAAGGCTTTGGATATAAAGTTACCGTAAGTGCAGATTCTGTTATATTTGATGAAACGAATATGACAGCAGAAGTTGTCATCACCAACCAGGAAGAAAGCACAGTAACAGAAACACCAACACCTACTCCTTCTTCCGATGGTGGAAATAGCGGTGGCTCCGAAAATCATTCCGGCGGCTACGGCGGTAGCAAATCACCGAAGACCGGAGATGATACCCCGATCGGAACTTATCTGATGCTTCTTCTTGCAGCTGCAATGCTTGCAGCCGAGACTGAAAGACGCCGCAGAAGAAACAAAAGACAGTAAAGCAAAACAAAGTTTCTGATCAGATTGGAACCATAACAAAGCAAGTACAAATGAAGGCGGTCCGCACACAAAGCGGATCGCCTTTTTGCAGATTCACTTTAGCTTCCTGCTCAATTAAGGAAAACTACAGAACAGCCCTGTGGTTCTGGTTTTGCAAAAAAGTAAAAAAACTTTCCTGAAAAGTGGAAAAACATCCCGAAGAAAGAGTTGACGAAACAGCCCTACTGGTATAATGAAGTCAAATTAAAGGATATTACATTTGGGAATGACTTTATAGATTTCAGGAGGTTTCCATTATGAGAAAGAATACATTAAAAAAAGCAATGGCAGTTATGATTTCAGCGACAATGCTGGTGACAGGGTATACAGTAGTTTCCGCAGAAGGATTTACAGATGCGGAGGCACTTGCAGAGATGGATGCTTTTACTACAGGTAATGAAGCTGTATATGTGGAAGAAGTTCAGCCGGAAGCTGCACAGACTGAGGAGGTTCAGCCAGAGCAGACTCAGACAGAGGTTCAGCCGGAGGTTGCACAGACCGAGGAAGTTCAGGCAGAAGAATCTCAGGATGAGTTCCAGACCGGGGAATCTGCTGAAGAAGCCGCTTTTGTTGATGGATTCACAGATAGCTCTGCAGAAGCTGATCCAGCTGAGTTTACCGATGGAACCGGTGAAGTTGGAGATGCAGTAGAAACTACCGTAGATTCCGATTTCCGTTTCGAGAACGAAGAAGTCATTATCACTGCAAAAGTGTTTGATGAGACAGCTCTTCCAGAAAACGCTGAAATGAACGCTGTAAAGCTTGAAGCTGGCAGTGAGAAATATGAAGAAGCAAAACAGGCTTCCATCAGAGACCTTGGAACAACAGAAGACGACGAGTACACTTTCTACGACGTAACCTTCATCGCAGATGGTGTTGAGATCGAAGTTCCAGACGAAGCAGTCGTAATTAATATGGAATTCAAAAATGTTGCATCAGAGGAAAACGAAACCCAGAGCGCCCTCCACATCCAGGAGACAGAAGCTGGCGTAGTTGCCCAGGACGTAACCGCACAGTCCGCAGACGGAACACTGAAATCCGTAGGATTTAACTTCTAAAATTCAATAACCGCAAGCAGATACAGGACTTTCTGAGAAATCGGAAAGTCCTTTTTTGTATAATCAAAATTTCATCTATGCTGCTCCCGCCACGCCCGCGGTGAAACCCCATACACATTTTTAAAAGCCCGGGAGAAGTGGAGGGCGTTTTCGTAGCCTACGGCAGAGCCGATATCTCCTATAGATAATGTGGTCAGCTTCAGCAATTCCGCCGCTTTTGTCATGCGGTAATGAATGAGAAATTCCTGTGGAGAGCGTCCTGTGCTGGTGCGGAAAATTCGTCCCAGATAGCTTCTGTTAATACCGCATACAGCTGCCACATCCTCAATAGAAATATCATTCTGGAAGTTCTGTTCGATATAATTTATTGCCTCTTTTATATAATAATCACTCATTTTACTGGTGGCGGCAGGCTGCGGTCTGGCAACAGATTGCGCAAGCAGATCCGCAAAAAGATAGAAATGTCCCATCAGATGAAAAGGAGATTGCTCTGAATTCTGAGAAATGTAAATCAGTTCATCCGCCATCTTTTTTCGTGCCTCCCTGGAGTGGGCCATATAGACTGGCGCATCCTTGGAAAAGCCACAAACGTTGAGGATTTCTGTGGTACGCAGCCCGTCAAACTCCACCCAGACGTATTCCCATGGCACCTGAATATCTGCCACATAAGTGGTGATCTGTCCTGGAAAAATCATAAATCCCTGTCCGCTCCGAACCTGATAATTTACATTCTGCCCCTTGGAATTCGTGGCCATCAGGGTGCCTGTTCCGGAAAGAACATAGTGAAAAAGATAGTGATTCCGCGTTGCCGGACCAAATAAATGTCCGGGAGTACACTTCTCATGTCCATATTGGTAAAGGCATAGATCAATGAAAGTTTCGCTCGGAAAAATGTGAAAGTTGTTATCCATATCCGGAATCCTCCGTTACATTTGCTGACAATATATCATAATGCGATAATATATTTCATTATACCATAAAAAACCATCATAAAGGCATAAAATAAGAAAAATTAAGCTATTTAAGTGTTGATTTTGGTATGCTATACTTAACACATCATAGAAAAAGGAGGCCCCACTCATGGCAATTACCTTCAACGAAATAACCCGGATCTTTACCCTCACCACTGCCCACACTACCTATCAGATGCAGGCGGATGCTCAAGGGTACCTTTTGCACCTGTATTATGGTGCCAGAACTGCAGGAGAAATGGACTATCTTCTGAATTATGGAGACCGTGGATTTTCTGGAAATCCGAATTCAGCAGGCAGCGACAGAACCTATTCTCTGGATGCATTGCCACAGGAATATCCATCACTTGGCACAGGAGATTTCCGAAATTATGCGTTAAACATAGAGAATGCAGATGGTTCCCAGTGCTGCAATCCGGTTTACATAACACATGAAATTGCGGCTGGAAAATACACTCTGAAAGGTCTTCCATTCGTCCGTGCAGAAGAAAATGAAGCGGAAACTTTGAAGATTATACTGGAAGATCCTGTTACAAAAGTAGAGCTTCATCTGCTCTACGGAGTACTGGAAAAAGAAGATATTATCACCAGAAGTGTGATAATTAAGAATGCTGGAAAAGCCCCTGTAACAGTAAAAAAAGCCCAGTCTGCATGCCTGGATTTCCTTCACGGAGACTATGATCTGATCAAATTTTATGGCAGACATGCTATGGAAAGAAACATGGAAAGAATGCCGGTTTCCCATGAAAGCACCCGAATTGGCAGCCGCCGTGGAACCTCCAGCCACCAGTATAATCCAGGGGTAATCCTTGCAGGAAAAAACACAAATGAAGACAGCGGAAGCTGCTACGGAATGCTGTTTGTATACAGTGGAAACTTCCTTGTAGAAGCAGAAAAGGACCAGTATGATCAGACCAGAATCCAGATGGGTCTGACTGATGAACTGTTTGCATATTCCCTGGAAGCCGGAGCTGAATTTACCGCGCCAGAGGTTATTTTATCCTACACAAACAAAGGTCTTTCCAGGCTTTCCCAGCAGTACCATCACTGCATTATGAATCATATCTGCCAGGGAAAATACGTCCATGCAAATCGTCCTGTCCTGATCAACAGCTGGGAAGCCGCATATTTTGATTTCACCGGAGACACCATCGTAGAGCTTGCAAAGGAGGCAAAAGCGCTTGGAATCGATATGGTGGTTATGGATGATGGATGGTTCGGAAAGCGAAATGACGACAATTCTTCTCTCGGCGACTGGTATGTGAACGAGGAAAAATTAGGCGGAACTCTGACGAAATTAATCGAAAGAGTAAACGCAGAAGGCGTGAAATTCGGTATCTGGATTGAGCCTGAAATGGTCAGTGAGGACAGTGATCTTTACAGGGAACATCCGGACTGGGCAATCACAATTCCAGGCCGCAAGCCTGTCCGTTCCAGAAACCAGCTGGTCCTTGATTTTTCCAGAAAAGAAGTACGTGATGAGATATTTAAACGCATTTGCGCAGTTCTGGATCAGGGGAATGTGGAGTACATTAAATGGGATATGAACCGCAGCCTGGCAGATATTTATGCACCAAACGTGACCTATGATTATGTTCTTGGGGTGTACGATTTCCTGGAAAAACTTACGAACCGTTATCCGGATATTCTTATTGAAGGCTGCAGCGGAGGCGGCGGAAGATTTGATGCCGGAATGCTGTATTATACGCCTCAGATCTGGTGCAGTGACAACACAGATGCTATTAATCGTACACGGATTCAATATGGAACCTCCTTCTTTTATCCGGTAGCAGCAATGGGTTCCCATGTGTCAGCAGTGCCAAACCATCAGACCGGAAGAGTGACCAGTATGCATACAAGAGGCGTTGCAGCTATGTCTGGAACCTTTGGCTATGAACTGAATCCCGCACTTTTAAATGCAAAGGAAAAAGCAGAAATCCGTGCCCAGCTTGCCCAATACAGGGAGTATCAGGAATTGATCCGTGAAGGAGATTATTACCGTCTTTCCAATCCTTTCCAGGATAATTTTGCGGCCTGGATGGTGGTATCAGATGACAGATCCAAGGCACTGGTAAGTGTGATAAGACTTACAGCAGAGGCCAATCCGTCGGCAGCATACGTTACCTTAAAAGGAATGGAAGAGGATGCTTTTTATCGGGAAAAAACTACCGGAAAAGTATATCCGGGAGCTGCACTTATGGAGGCTGGAATACTGCTTCCTGCTGCGGTGAGCGAATATGAAGCATACCAGATAGAACTGGAGCGTGTTTGAAAAATCAATGATTATGTTTTCATAGTCGTTAAGTTAATTTTACCATTCTTTTGTGAAGAAAAAAGGAGAAAAGGTTTATAAACTGGAAAGATTGTTTTTTTATATATTCTGAGATATATTTGCAGTATTCGTAGACGGAACAGGGTGTGATTGCAATGGTTTCAATGATTCCTTTCGGGCTTCTTGCCGGGGTTGTGGGAGGACGGGAGGTTCGGATTACAGAGATTGATGAGAGTGGATTTTGTTTTCGGACAATAGAAGAAAATATCTCTGATTCAGAAGCTTTGAAGGTGTGCTTTTATGATATAAAGAATGGGTGTTATCGTGAATTGGAAATTCCAGAATACGATATACAAAGGTCTGATGTGGTGGACGCAGAACTCTCCGGATTTTGTGTGAAATATAAGGTGACGGTGAAGCAGAAAGCGTATGCAGAGGCGGTTCAGAGGCTTCTTTATCAGTATAATCACTACATTCATCTGAAGCTGGAAGAGGACGACAGCGCGTTGGCGAAAAGCCTGACAGGGTATCCGGGGGAACTGGATGAGGTCAAGTGTGACAGTCTGGAAGAGCAGGTGGGAATATGGCGGAGAGAGCTTACGCCAGAGGTATTGGAGTCCGCTTATAATGGGAAACGTATAGATTTAACTGATAATTGTTCTCAGTGCGGAACTGGCTTTGAGCCTGGGTATAAGTGCCAGGTACCGCCTGAATCAGGTGTTACGGAGCTGGCGCTGGAGATAGATCGCCCGGAATTGTATCAGGAATATTTGAATAGTTCCCTGACAGAATTTTCCAAAAAGTATGCCGGAAAATGTATCGGTATCTGCGGCAACATTATTCTGGAACATAGAGTACCGGATCACCTTTATATTGGAAATCAGTTCTGTCATCTTCTGTTTCCGGAACGTAAATTGTTGTTTGAAATAATAGAAAAAGCAGCGGCAGAACAGGTGGAAATCACACTTGTTTTTTCTTATATCCGGGAATATATGCTGGATTATATAACAGAATTGCTTGATGAAATTAACCGGTGGTGTGAAGAAAAAAGGCAGTCTGTAGAGATTGTTGTAAATGACTGGGGAATGGCTTCTTTAGTAAAAAAAAGCAGAAGGAATCTGATTCCCAGCCTTGGAATTTTGTTAAATAAACGCAGAAAAGACCCTCGGATTCCGTTCAAAAAAGGAGAACAGAAATGGTTTGAGAGGAACAGCCTGAATGCTGGATTTTACCGTAATTTTCTGGAAAGAGAATATGGAATCCAACGCTTTGAATGGGAATCCTGCGGTTACGAACAGCAGATTCCACCTGGAAAAAACAGCCTGCATATTCCGTTCTATCAGACCAATACATCACAGTATTGTCCTCTTGGTGCAGTATGTGAAACTGGCGAGAGAGGACGACAAAAGCTTGCAAAAAAATGCCCGGGATATTGTACGGAATATGCACTTTTGTATCCGGAACATTTGCATATGATAGGGCGGTATAATTCGTTGTTTGGGATTGATATGAGGATATTGAAAGAGGAAGAAATACTGAAGAATTATATCCAAAACGGTGTGGACCGGGTTGTAATAAGAGCATGGTAATGCCGCCGGCAGGTGACATACCCGTGTTGAGGCAGAAGCGATATTTTATTCAGGATGAAGTACATGGCTGCTCAAGGCTGGAATTTATGGAGATAAGTGATGAAAATAGTAGCAGGATTAGGCTCAATAGATGAATATATAAAGTTCGCGGAGGCTGGTGCAGATGAATTTTTCTGTGGTTATGTTCCTTATTCCTGGTCCCAGAAATACGGAACGGTACTGCCCTTAAACCGCAGGGAAGTACTTTGTTATAACGTACAGCTTGGCGCATTCAGTGAGCTGGAAATCCTGTCTGGGATGATGAAAAAGTACGAAAAACCAGTCCATCTTACCTTCAATTCCCTGTATTATATCCCGGAACAATATCCAGAAATTGCCGGGATTATAAGCCAGTGTATGAAAATCGGTTTTCACAGTTATATTATTGCAGACCCGGCGTTGATGGTATATTTACGTGAAAATGGCATAAACTGCGAAATCCATCTCAGTGGAGAATGTGGAGAAATTAACAGCCAGATGGTGGCTTCATTGGGAAAACTGGGATTAAAACGTGTGATTTTTCACAGGAAAAATACATTCGAAGATATGAAAGTGGTTGTTGATAAATGTGGAAAAAAGGATGGGACAGATGCTGCGAATGTGGAAATGTTAAAGGATATGGATACGGCAGATGCTTACAGTTCAGATAGAGAGCGGTGTGAGAGTGGGACAGAAGGAATCCCGGAATTTGAGGCTTTTGTATTGAATGAAATGTGCCAGTTTACAGGTGCATTTTGTAATTCTTTGCATTGTGATGAGATGGGGTATCTTTGTAAAGTGCCCTATCAGATCGGAACCTTAAAAACGGGAAATGCCGGTCCTGAAATCTTCAATCAGGAAATAAACGGAGGGCATTTGCTGTCAGACGACTTTGTTCCTGATGATTTTCACAGTTTACATGATTTTTCCTATGATTCTGCAGGTTATCTTTGCGGTGAAACTGGCTGTGGTCTATGTGCGCTTTATCAGTTAAAGCAAGCCGGAATTACGCACTTGAAGCTGGTTGGCCGTGGAAATTATACGGATTACATGGAAAAAGATATTCGAAATCTTCGAATGGCGTTGAATATATTGAAAGAATCCGCTGACGAAATGGAGTTTCGGCGAAAATTGAAATTGCAGATTTTTCCCAGCGGGTGCAGCAAGAATTGCTATTACCGGTGATTAGGCAGCATAGGCTCCGGAGTGTGTCTGAAAAATCATTCCCACAAATTGTGGCGCATATCTTGCAGAAAGCCTTTTTCAGACACGCTCTGGATCCTGCGCTGCCTTGAGAAATTTATCTGGTTGTTTTTTTATCCGATGGGTTCGAAATCTGCAGCTCCATGTTTGCACAGCGGGCAGATGAAGTCATCTGGGAGTTCGTCACCTTCGTAGATGTAGCCGCATACTTTGCAGACGAAGCCTTTTTTGCCATCGGTTTCTGGCTTCGGTTTTACATTTTTCTGATAGTAGGTGTAAGTCATGGTGTCAAGATCGTTCATGACGCGGGCTTCGGTGACACTGCAGATGAACATTCCATGGGTACCAAGGTCTACATATTGTTCAACTTTCAGAGACATAAATGCATTAATATATTTGTCCAGGAATACCAGTCCGTTATCGGAACGGTAGACCTTCTGACCTGCAAATTTATCTACGCTACGTCCGGTCTGGAAACCAAACTGCTGGAATACAGAGAACGGTGCATCTACAGACAGGCAGTTTACGTTGAGAACTCCGGTCTGTTTGATCACATGGTGGGAGTAATTTGCCTTATTGATATTTACCGCAATACGGTTTGGAGTATCAGTGAGCTGGGTCACAGTGTTGACGATCAGTCCGTTGTCTTTTTTGCCGTCATTGGAGGTAACTACATAAAGTCCGTATCCGATTCTGAAAAGGGCTGTCATGTCATTTTTGTTTGCCAGCTCATCATTCTGGGCAATGTATTCTTTGCAGAGCTCGTTTGCCATAGCTTCCAGCTGATCCTTGTTTTCCTGGTTTACTGCGGAAAGCACTTTTACAGTAGTGTCCAGCCAGTTGATCTTCTTGCAGCCAGAAAGCATTTCTTTCATAACTTTTGCTGCCAGAGGTGCCCAGGAACCATTTTCGATGATGCCCACTGTGCGGTTCTGGAAGTTGTGCTCGGTCAGACGAGTGATATAGTCGTGCATGAACGGATAAATGCTTGCATTATAAGTTGTGGTAGCAAGAACCAGCTTGCTGTAGCGGAATGCGTCGGACAGAGCCTGTGACATGTCATCTCTTGCAAGATCATATACAACAACTGTGGGACATCCCTTGCTTCGAAGTTTGTCAGCCAGCAGTTCTACAGCTGCTTTTGTATGACCGTATACAGATGTGTAGGCAATCACAATTCCTTCTGTCTCTGGTGTGTAAGAGGACCATGTATCGTAAAGACCAATGTAATGTCCAAGGTTTTCTGTAAGAACAGGTCCGTGAAGAGGGCAAATGATCTGGATATCCAGACCTGCGGCAACTTTCAGTAATTTCTGAACCTGTGGTCCGTATTTTCCAACGATGCCAATAAAGTATCTGCGAGCTTCATCGTCCCAATCTTCTTCTACATCCAGTGCGCCGAATTTTCCGAAGCCATCTGCGGAGAAAAGTACTTTATCGGTGCTGTCATAGGTTACCATAACTTCTGGCCAGTGCACCATGGGAGCGAAAACAAAGGTCAGGTTGTGGTTTCCAAGGTTGAGGGTGCCGCCATTTGTAACCTCCAGCTTCTGTCCTTCCAGGTCGAGACCGAAGAAGTTCTGGATCATAGTGAAGGTTTTTGCGTTGGCTACGATGGTGGTTTCCGGATAAACTTTCAGGAAGTTTGCCACATTTGCTGCGTGGTCCGGCTCCATATGCTGTACAATCAGGTAGTCTGGCTTGCGGCCTTCCAGGATGCGGTCCAGATTATCCAGCCATTCGTGAGTGAAATTTGCATCTACAGTATCCATGACTGCGATTTTTTCATCCAGGATCACATAGGAATTATACGTCATACCGTTCGGTACTTTGTACTGACCTTCGAAAAGATCAATCTGATGGTCGTTTACGCCTGCGTAGCGGATGGTGTCTGTAATTTTCATAGAGGTTCGTCTCCTTTTTATGAGATATTGTTATTGATGTAATTGTTTGTGATTTTTGAGGGAACTATGTATTTTTTACTGCTTTGTTATTTCTTTAACATGGCTTTAGTATAACCAAATTTTGCAATAAAGTCTGTTGCAAATACAACAAAATGGTGTAAGATATAAGAAATTATTTTTTGAACATGTTCTGGATAAATTGATAGAAAGGGATTGTAGAAATGACACCAGTGACACTTTTTTCATACATAACTCCTGAAGAACAGGAACGTATGCGCATCTGTTTCGATATGCATGAAGCAGTCTATCGGAATAATGAGACTGTGATGGAATATTCCAGTTCCATGAAAAAAATAGGTTTGATCCTGGAAGGTCAGGCAGTTCTTTATTGCATTGATGAAGATGGAAATCAATATATGATAGATAACCTGAAAAAGGATAGTGTTTTCGGCGAACCATTCCTTTTATCTGAAGAATCCCAGCACTATTATGTCTGTGCAAAATCCGAAACAAGAGTGCTGTTTATCGCCTATGAGCATGTGATCAAACGCTGCGAAAATGCCTGTAAATTCCATAGCCAGCTGGTAAGCAATCTGCTCCAGATGATTGCTCAGCGTGCCAGCCAGCAGGCCAGCCGGATCTATGTGCTGTCAAGAAACAGCACTCGAAAGAAGATCATGGCCTATTTAAATTCCATCGCCGCAGAAAAACAGACGAAAACTGTTATTTTGCCTATGTCCTACACCACCCTTGCCGAATATCTCGGTGTAGACCGCAGTGCTATGATGCGGGAGCTGAAGAACCTGGCAGATGAGGGGATTATAGAACGGGATGGGAAGAAATTGCGGATTTTGGATTGAAAATAGAGTGGGATATATAATTTTTTTACCAGAACACTTTCGAAAAGGAATAGCAATGCAAAATCATGCATTCGCATGATTTCACGCCACAATTCTCGGGGTTTCTGTGAACTTTGTTCACAAAAAACACCTTGCGGAACGTTACCAATGAACTGTAACAGGCTCTAAAAAGTTACATGTATTTAATATTTAACTGATTGACTTGGTACATGTTTAAGAGTTATACTAAGTCAATCAGATATCTGAAAATCATTTGAAATTTCAATTTTAAGTCTAATTATAATCAGTATGGTCAGTTCGACCGGGTAACTCAATTTAAACAGCATAAATAGGAACAAAGTACTTGTATTAGCATAATTAAAAAGATATAATAAAAATATAAATTATATATTAATAAGAAATGCTAACGCCAAGTGCAACGTTCCGGAAAGGAGCTTATGCAGGCACAGAATGCGGTTTCTATAGAATATTTTAAGAATTCGAAACGCTTTGCAGATCTTTTGAATGGTTATTTTTTTTATGGCGATGAAGTAGTTCACTGGGAAAGTGTTTGGGAAAGAGATCCTGTGTTGCAAAAGATAAAAAGAAAAGGTACAAAAGTTACGACAAAAGCAAATATTGTGGATTTATTTTGCAATGTGGAGATTGATGGCTGCAGAATTGGAGTTATTTTACAAAATCAAACCAAAATACATTATGCTATGCCAATCAGAGCAATGAATGAGGAAGCAGAAGCGTACTATAGCCAATGGAAAGGATTAGAAAAAGAACATAGAGAGAAAAAGAATTTAAAGGATGGGGCAGAATTTCTGTCAGGTATGAGCAGGAGTGATAGTATTAATCCGCTATTAATTCTAATTGTATATTTTGGAGAAGAAAAATGGGATGCTGCGAGATCTATGCACAAATTGTTTGGAAAAGTTGCCGAATCAGAGAAAATGCAGCTGATTTTTACCAAGTATCCTATTCACGTTTTGGATATACGAAGGTTTGATAATGCAGATAACTTTCATACAGATTTGAAATGGGTGATAGGATTTTTACAAAAGGCTCAAAACAGAAATAAGTTGCAGAAGTATGTGACGGAAAATAAGGAAGTCTTTGAGAATCTGGCAGAAGATACATATAATTTGTTGGCGGTAATGGCAAGGTCTCCAATGTTGGAGGAACTGAAGGATGATGTAAAAAATCTGAAAGGAGGATGGAATATGTGCAAGGCTCTTGATGATATGGTCAAAGATGGAGAACGTCGAGGGAAACGTCTTGGAAAAAATCAGATCAACAAATTAAATCGTTTACTGCTGGCTGATAACAGGCAGGAGGAACTTCTTAGGTCTGTTTCAGACCGAAAATTACAGCAAAAGCTTCTGCAGGAATATGCGCTGTAATTGACGGCGCTATGCTACATAACTGCTGGTTTTCTTTGGATCACAAAGCATGTTGTGGTGAAAGATGGAACAGTAACAATTTTCTATGTTGTATTGACAATACCTCCCTAAATTAATAATATAAAACACATAATGTATGTATTGAGGGAGGAAGTATGACAGAACTGATATCAGTAATGATTGTAGATGATGAAAAGCTCATGCTGGAAGACCTGAGTACGATGATCAATTGGGAGGCATATGGTTACCAGATAATTGCAACGGCCTTTAACGGAAAGCAGGCGTTGAGAAAGTACAGGGAATATCGTCCTCAGGTGATTTTTACGGACATCCGAATGCCGTTTATGGACGGCATAGAAATGATATCCGAAATACGTAAAACAGATGAAAAAGTAAGTATTGTCTTATTGACGGCATATGAAGATTTCAGCTATGCGAAAGCGGCTATTCGTCTTGGAATTACTGAATATGTGATAAAAAGTGAAATTACGGAGAGTTCATTGTCTGATCTGTTGAATCGTCTGAAGACAAACATCATAAAAGCCGGAAAGCGGGAACGCTACATAACCGATAGAATGTTAGAACAATTTTTCCTGTCCGAAGAAATGACAGAAAGTGCAGACATTGAACAGATTTTGAAAAGACCGGAGCACATTATCATGGTGGAACAGGATCTTCCTATAAGCCTGAGTGGAGAACCTGTGCCAGAAGAAATTGTAGTATATCGCTCAAAATTCGTAGAAATTCTGACAAATGAGAAAATAGATAGCTGGGATCTAGAAGTAATCACAGCGATACCAGGCAGAAAAATGGTAATCGCTCTGAATTCCATAGAAAATTCATATGGAAGTTATGAACAGGAATTGTATAAACTGGCGTGTAAGTTTCAGAAAAAACTTCAAGAAGAAACAGGCTTCAGTTTTACTCTCTACACGGTCCAGGGGAGAATCAGTCTTTATGAATTTAAGCGATTCTACGATGAGAACAAAAATCTTTTTCTGAAAAAATATATGGAGGGAACAGGAAAAATCCGTAAGTTAGACTGCTCCCAGGTGCAGGAACTGGGAAAAGGGCAGATTTCTGTTGGTTTGAATAAGAGATTTTCCATGGAGAATATGCTGAAAGAATCAGATTCACAGACACGTACTCAGATGCTCTATGAAATTCTGAATACTGCAAAAACAGATTGCGCAGAGCAATTTATAACTACTGTCCAGTCTGGTTACACGGCATTGAAACATGCTTATGATAAAATCGAAGCTGGAAAAGAAGTTCCGCGGATAGCTTCCTGCTGGAAAGACTGGCTGGACGCAGAAAAAATTGTTGCCTGGCTGGAAGCGCAGGTAAATCACTACCATGAGTATCTGACTAGAGAAGTAAACGGCTATTCCCGGGTAATCTCTGATGCAGTGGAATATATTTGCAGGTCTTTCCGAAATCCGGATTTGTCTCTCAATGATGTGGCTGCCTATGTACATTTAAGCCCTGGGTACCTAAGCAGTGAATTTAAAAAAGAAACCGGTGTCACTCTGAAAAGCTACCTGACAGATGTAAGAATTGAAGCAGCAAAGAGAATGATGGCTGATGGAAACTATAAAATATATGAGATCTGTTCTGCGGTAGGATACAATTCCAGCCAGTATTTCAGTCAAGCCTTTTATAAAAAGACTGGAATGTTTCCAACAGAATATTCCAAAAAAGGGGGAAGAAAAAACGAGGAATAAATGTAAAACATCTTTCAGAAAACGCTTGATGGTGAGTATACTTACTGGAGGGCTGATTTCTTTTATTATAGCTATTGGAATTTCCTTTGGCTTTTTCTTTCCGGTATTTAAGGAAAACGAGGTGCAGATTTCCGAGAATACAACAGCTTCTTTGCTGCAACACGTGGAAAATACACTGTCTCTAGTGGAAAATTATATGGAAAATGTTGCGGCAACAGTAGAACAGAATAATGATATTCAAACTTATTTAAGTAATCCGGACACGAAAAATAAGACCAGAGCATCGGTGAGGCTAAACAATCTCACCAGTTATATGGGGATGATCCGTGGAATTGCTATTGCCGGTCAAAATGCGCCTATCATTGATTCCATGACAAATATTGCTCAGGAAGATATGGAGGTATTGAATTCAGAAAATTTTTCTAATATGACGGGCAATGGCTTTGGACGTTCTTATTCTTCAGTGTACCAGGCCTCGGTTGGTTCAAACTCCTATTGTACAGTGGCATATGCCCGAAATTATTATCTGAATAATCAGTGGTGTACTATCGTTATGTTTGTAAATTTGAATAACACCCTGAAGGATATGCGTGGTCTGGCAGGAAACAGTCTTGATGCATGGTATCTGGTCGACAGTACCGGAAACACCTTTTATGTGTATGGATTGGAAGACGACATTGCAGACGCCAGGAAGGCGGCTGAGCAGAACGATGATCAAAAGAATGACAGTAAAAATAAACGGAAAGCTTTAACTGGCGATATTGTTTTTCATAACAAATCTGCCACTTGTGGTTACGAGGTAGTTTCCATTGTGAACCAAGAATCTATCTGGATGGTGCTTTTTCCATATATTGCAGGACTTTTCGGAACACTTGCCATTTTCCTCATCCTGGTATTGTTTATGAATTATAGAAATATAAATACTTTGATAAAACCTGTTTTGGTTTTGTCCCAGCATATGCTTATGGCTGCTAAAGGAAATCTGGACTGTAAAGTGGAGTCCGACAGGGAAGATGAGATTGGCCAGCTGGAGTTCTCTTTTAATAAAATGATCGATGACCTGAAACACAGCATAGAAGTAATCGGGGAAAAAGAGGCAAAAGAGCAGCAGATCCGGTTTAGCCTTCTGGTGAGCCAGATCGACCCTCATTTTATTTACAATACCATTAACAGCATCAATTATCTTGCCAGAAAACGGCGTTGCGAAGATATTGTAAAGGTAAATTCCGCGCTGATTGCGATCCTGAAAGACCGTCTGCGCGTAAATGACATCCAGATTACAGATACTATTGCAAATGAGATGAAAATTGTGAACCAGTATATTGTTATTGAGAAATTTATGTATGACGGAAATCTGAAAGTAGAATGGGATATTGCACCAGAATTGATGGAAGAGCAGATTCCAAAGAATATGATCCAGCCACTGGTGGAGAATTCTTTATTCCACGGTCTGATCGATGAGGAAAGTGGTGAATTCTGTGGAAAAATCGTAATCAGTGTTTGCAGAAACGAAAATGGAAATCTTACCTTGTCGGTGGAAGACAATGGTGGTGGAATGGATGCAGAAAGGCTGGATGAGATCAGTAGTATACGCTTTAATCCAGAAGATCGAGGCAAGAAAATCGGATTGTCTAATATCCGTGGAAGATTGTATTATCTGTATGGAAATACAAACTGCATGAAAATCGAAAGCGAAATGACTAAAGGAACCAAAATTACCATTGAATTTGGCGAAGACTAGAGCCTTTTTCAAACAGGCTCTAGAGTACATTAAAAAACGAAAAAGTGCTGTTATGTGTGGTGGTAAGAAACTGCATATAACAGCATTTTTTGTGCAATAAAATAAGATGATATGAAAAAATATATTAAAAAAGACGGAAAATCTAACAAAATATGAAAAAAATCATCTTTATTGCACAAAAACCACGGACTATAATAATGTCAGAAATCAAGGAAACACAAAGAAATGCAGGATATGCGGGGTGAAGACATGGCTGAGCAGGAAAAATATTTGTTCCGGGCAGAGAAGATATGCAAATCATTTGGAACAGTACATGCATTGAAAGAGTTTGACATTACCATAAAGGCTGGAGAAATCAGAGGTCTGGTTGGTGAGAACGGATCTGGAAAATCAACTTTTTCATCAATTGTAGCCGGAATTCAGAAACATGACAGTGGAAAAATGTACCTGGACGGAGAACCATATGAACCAACCGGAACTGTGGATGCAATCAATCACGGAGTCAGCATGGTAGTTCAGGAACAGGGAACCATTTCCAAAATATCAGTAGCTGCAAATATCTTTTTTGGAAAAGAAGAGAAGTTTGCAAAAGGCGGTGTGCTTAATGTAAAAGAAATGAACCGGGAAGCTGCCAAAGCGCTTCATAGCATTTACGTAGATAATATTAAGCCGGAAATGATGATTGATCAGCTTTCCTTTGAAGACCGAAAGCTGGTAGAACTGGCAAGAGCATTATATATATCTCCCAAAATCTGGATCATTGATGAGACAACAACTGCATTGTCCGTTGCAGGACGTGAGCTGCTTTATAAATTGATGAAAGAAAAAAGGGATGAGGGAAAAGCTATTTTATTTATTTCCCATGACATTGAAGAAATCATGGATAAATGTGATTCCCTTACTGTATTGCGAGATGGCTTGTTTATAGCAAATTTGCAGAAAGAAGAATTTAATGCAGATAAGATCAGACAGTTGCTTATCGGAAGAGAGTTGTCAGGACATTATTACAGAGAGGATATAGGCGTAGAAGTAAGTAAACAGGTTGTACTGGAAGCCAGAAATGTAATTGCCGGATCTCTGGAAAATTTGAACATCCAGCTGCACAAAGGAGAAATCCTTGGAGTTGGAGGCCTAAGCGACTGTGGTATGCACGATGTGGGAAAAGTTCTGTTCGGACTTTTGAAGCCGGAGACAGGAGAGGTTTTAAAAGATCAGAAGGAACCTGTAAAAAGTGCTTCCTGGGCAGTAAAACATGGAATCGGCTACGTTTCCAAAAACCGAGACCAGGAATCCTTAATGCTGATCAGCAGCATTAAAGATAATATATGTCTTCCGTCTTTAAAAGATCTCACACCTTTTGGTCCGATTTCTGAGAAAAAACAGAAACAGCTGGCAGAGAAGTGGTCAGAGAGAATGGAAGTAAAAGCAGATTCTGTAAAAGTATTCTGCAACACCTTAAGCGGTGGAAATAAACAAAAAGTAGTTCTGGCGAAATGGCTGGGAAAAGGTTCAGATATCATGATTCTTGACTGTCCGACCAGAGGAATTGATGTAGGAACAAAAGCTGCAATTTATCAGCTGATTATGCAGATGAAGGAAGAAGGAAAATCGATTCTGCTGATTTCTGAGGAACTGCAGGAGCTGATCGGTATGTCAGATCGAATTGTTCTTCTAAGAGACGGAGCTGTTTCAGGAGAATTCCTTCGCAATGAAGGCCTGACAGAAGCGAAGTTAATACAGAAAATGATTTAAGGGGTGAGCAGGATGGAAAACAGCAAAGCGTCAGAGACTCCAAAAACAAACATAAAAGAATTGTTGGTAAACAATTTCGCATTCCTGGGTCTTATACTGGTTCTTGTATTATTTGAGATACTGACAGGTGGAAAGCTTCTGGGACAGCGAAACCTGATGAATATTTTTAACAACTTTTTCAGTATTGCCTTATGTTCTATGATGTACACATTCGTCATGGCACTTGGTGAGCTGGATCTTTCCGTAGGAGCTATCGTGGGATTTGCCGCAGCAATGGGAGCTTTTTCCGCAGCCATCAGTCCGGCGCTGATTTTGCCGGTGGCCCTCCTTACAGGAACTGGAATTGGCCTGTTAAGCGGTTTTGCTACTGCTTATCTGAGAGTGGAATCCTTCATTGGAACATTGGCAGTATCCTTTATTTTCAGAGGACTGACCACTTATTTCCTCAATGGTTCTGTAGGAATCCCGATCTCCATGAGAGTGTTCGATAAGGACTGGGTAAAAATCCTTACAATGATAATTGTTCTGGTAATATCAGGAACTCTGTTTCAGAAATGTTCATTTGGAAAAAACTGCCGGGCAGTTGGATCTTCCAGGGAAGCTGCAAGACAATCCGGAGTCAATGTAGAAAGAACAAGAATGATTTCCTTTATGCTGGTTGGCCTGATCTGCGGACTGGTTGGATTTTTCACACTGGTAAGAGCTTGCACAGCTTCATCAAAAACAGGAAACGCATTTGAGTTTGATGTACTTCTCGCCGTATTGTTCGGTGGAATGCCTCTTTCCGGCGGCTGGAATGTAAAGTTCCGTGCAGCGATCATCGGAAGTGTGGCAATGGCATTGCTAAAGAGTGGAATGTCCCTTGTGGGAATTGACGGACTGACACAGCAGGTGGTACAGGGAATTCTTCTTGTGGTAGTAGTAGCGATTTCCTTTGACCGAAGAAGTGCAGCGGTGATCAAATAAGCAGATCATGAATTTGGAACTATGAGCATTTGCTCAAAAAATAAAAACTATATAATTTTCAAGGAGGAAAGAAACATGAAATTAAGAAGATTTATGGCAATCGGGATGACAGTAGCACTGACCGCAACGATGTTCTCTGGCGTGAGCGTATATGCAGAGAGCTCAGATCCGGAACCGTTCAAAATCGGTTTTCCATGGGATACTGCTAATACAGATCCAACCTGGATCTCCATTTACAACAACGTAAAAGCAGCTGTAGAGTCTGCGGGAGGCGAACTGGTAAACGTAGTAACTGACAACTCCGCAGATGGACTGATCGACAATATCAGTGAACTGATCAGCCGTGATGTTGATGGTATTCTTTTCATGCCGGCTTCCGATTCCATGCTTCCTGCAGTTGATGCAATGTGCGCAGATGCTGGTGTTTACTGGGGTACAATGTTCCGTACCATTAGTGATGACGACATTCGTGAAGCTATGTATGATTCAGAATGGTTCGCAGGAGGCTGCAACGAAGATGATGAGACCTGCGCTTCCAACATTGTAAAATCAATGGCAGACATGGGTGTAACTGATTTAGGTGTTATCAATATTGCAAAAGGTGATACTTCCTCTGACCTTCGTGACAAAGGTGCTGCTGAGGGCGCAGAAGAAGCAGGTGTAAACATTCTGAACACAACTTATGACATTACTGTAACAACAGATATGACCAAGACTGTTGAAAGCTATATTGCAGCATATCCGGAAATGAATGGTATCCTGGTACTTGGAACATATTGCGGCGGTGCCATTCCTACAATCGAAAAAGCCCTTGCAGACCATGATAAAGCTGGCGATATCAAAGTCGGACGTATTGACTTTGAGACAACTCTTGGCGATTACCTGAAAGAGGGTACTTTCCACGTATCTTACGGCGGACAGCAGCAGATCGACCCGCTTGTATCTGCAGTTATCCTTGTAAACAAAGTTATTGGTACTCCAATTGTTGAAGATGGACCTACAAACATTATTACCCCTTACCTGGAACTTACAACAGCAGAAGAGGCTGAGCAGTTCAACGAATACTTCCTGGGCGACGAGCCGGTTTACACAGCAGATGAAATTAAAGAGAAAATGATCAAATTCTACAATCCTGATATTGATATGGACTACATGAATGATTTGATTTCTACCTTCTCTATTGCTGATGTAGTTGAGCGTCACAGCAAATAAGCAGTTGTAAACGCAATTGCAAAATAAGGAGATGAAACTTATATGAAACGATTTTTGATAAATACACTGAAAGTAATCATGCTGCCTGTAATCGTTTATCTGATCTTCTTGGTTATTTGCTTTGAAAGGTTCAGTAACTGGAATTGTATTTACACAATTTTTATTCAGACGATCATACCTACCATCACAGCATATGCCATTGCTTATGGTAATATCTGCGGAGTATTCGATTTCACCATAGGCTCACGTCTGGTCATCAGCGGTGTTATCGGCGGTCTTCTTGCAGCTCAGTATGGGTTTGCAGGAATGATCCTTGGAGCAATTATCAGTGCTATCGTTGTTGGTGTTATTACAGGTGTCCTGAACTGGTGGTTAAAGATTCCGTCACTTGTATTGACAATGGGTCTGGCAATGGTATTTGAGATTGTTGGTTCAAAACTTGCAGGACATTACGGATTTGTACAAATTGATAATAAATATGCAATTTTTGGTTCTTCTCCGAATATTGTTATTATCTTCCTGTTATCAGCTGTTTTGTTTTACTTCATTTTTAACCATACTGTATTCAGCTTCCATATGAGAGCTGTAGGAAGTAATGAAGTCGTTGCGAAGAACTCCGGTATCAAAACAGATCTGGTAAAATGCAAATCATTTGTATATGGAAGTGTATTTATCGGAATCGCTGCAATCCTTACACTGAGTCAGTCCGGCTCTGTAGGAGCACAGACAAGTCTTGGAAGTGTAACGATTATGTTTAAGCCTTTGATCAGCGTTCTGCTGGCACTGGTATTACAGCGGATTTGTGACCTGACAGTTGGAATATTTATTGCACAGTTTACATTAAACATTATTTTCATCGGTCTGATCGCAGTAGGACTTCCGGATACATTCCAGAATGTTGTACTTGGATTTTTCCTTCTGGTTGTAATGATTTTGTTTGAAAACTCAGGAAGAATAGAAGAATTTAAGGAAAAAAGAGCAGCCAGACAAAAGGCTATAAGTGTTTCATAAATGCTTGGAAAGGAGTTGCAAAAAATGAAATATCCAGTTATAACACCAGAGGAGCGCAGACAGCGTCTGGAACCGCCCCGAAAAAAAATCCACGCTGTCATTGATTCAGATACATATAATGAGGTAGATGACCAGTTCGCAATTTCATATGCAATGCTTTCACCGGAAAAAATACAGATGGAAGCCATCTACGCCGCACCTTTTTCATCAGATTTCTTTGCACGCTTAATGCAGACTGACGGTGTAGCAATTCCAATGACCGGAGATCTTAAGGAAGGTCTTGAATTAAGCTACCAGGAAATCCTGAAGCTGCTGGGACTTCTTGGAAGAGATGATTTCAAAGAGCGAGTATTCCGGGGCTCTGAGAGATACATGACTGTGAAAGACCAGCCTGTAGACAGTGATGCTGCCAGAGATTTGGTAAAAAGAGTTCGTGAATGTGAAGATGTGCTTTATGTAATTGCTATTGGCGAGATTACCAACGTTGCTTCCGCTATTTTGATGGATCCCGAAATTATCAAAAAAATGGTTGTTATATGGTTGTCCGGACAGCCGTTATACTGGCCGCATGCAATTGAGTTCAACCTTGGACAGGATGTGCTGGCTTCCCAGGTAATTCTGGACAGCGGCGTTCCGCTGGTACTGGTACCGTGTATGTCCGTTGCTTCTTATCTTTCTGTTACCGGTCCGGAACTGGAATATCACATTAAAAATAAGAGTGAAGTGGGAACTTATCTTTGCGAGACAGTTACAAGCCAGATGTCCCAGGAGATGGCGCAGAACTGGCTGGATCTTTTCCATCAGACATATTGCGCGGGTCTGGATGATTATGGCGATGAGGGCGCTCCGAAAACAGATTCCATGCTTTCACCTTCCAGAATTATCTGGGATATTTCTACAGTAGGATATGCGGTTAATCCAAACTGGTGCCCTTCCACACTGGTTCCAACTCCGAGACTGACCCAGAATCTGAAATGGGAGTTGGATGATACCAGACATGAGATGAGACTTGTACGATTCATTTATCGTGATGCACTTTTGGGCGATATGTTCAGCAAGCTTCAGAAGGCTCCGAAATAAAAAGTAAGTAAAGAAGCGGCTTGTTCGTGAAAGCGGATTGAGCCGCTCTTTTTGAACAGCGAAGCTGGCTGTAATAGTTGCTGAACAGGGCATGGATAATAAGGGGCAAAATTTAGTTGACGCGGTGAAAGTTCTACAACATAATAGGAATATAAAATACTGTCAGTTCTGACGGATCAGAATCGGACAGGAAAAATATATTTTACATATTTGGGTTCGCTGAGATCACAGCAAAGCGAACATAACAAAAAGGAGGTTTTTACATGAAAGTACTAAATTACGGTTCATTAAACGTAGACTACGTGTATTCCGTAGATCACATCATTGTAGGCGGTGAAACCCAGCATTCTTCCAAGCTGGAAGTTTTCAGCGGAGGAAAAGGACTGAACCAGTCTATTGCACTGGCGAAGGCTGGGGTGCCGGTTTATCATGCAGGAATCGTGGGAACAGATGGAGATATTCTGTTAGAGGCTTGTAAGGAAGCTGGTGTAAACACCAAATATATCCGCAGACTTCCGGTAAAGGGTGGTCATACCATGATCCAGGTGGACAAAAATGCCCAGAACTGCATCATTTTATACGGTGGAACCAACCAGATGCAGACAAAGGAATTTGTAGATGAAGTTCTTGCTGATTTTGGAGAAGGAGACTATCTGATCCTGCAGAATGAGATCAATATGCTGGACTACATTATTGACCAGGCTTATGAGAAAAAGATGAAGATCGTTATGAATCCGTCACCTTTTGATGACAAGCTGAGTACCTGTGATCTCAGTAAGGTTTATCTGTTTCTCGTAAACGAAATTGAAGGTGAGCAGATCACTGGCTGCAAGGATAAAGATCAGATTCTGGATGCTATGGCTGCCAGATTCCCTAATGCACGTTTCGTGCTTACACTTGGAAGTGACGGCGCTGTTTATTACGATGGAAAAGAAAAAGTTTTCCAGGACATTTTCAAGGTAAAAGCCGTGGATACCACAGCGGCTGGTGATACATTTACAGGATATTTCATTGCTGCAGTTATCGAGGGCAGATCCATCCAGGAGGCACTGAGAATGGCTGCAAAGGCATCCTCCATTGCTGTTTCAAGGCCAGGCGCTACACCGTCCATTCCGAGAGCGGATGAAGTGAAGAAAGAGCTGGGAATGTTGTAAATTATGAGCAACATTGCCAGTGAACAGTAACGACATATTCCATAATTTATGCGAGGCAGTCGCCAAAGTCCATGCTTGCATGAGAACTTAGCGGCTGTCTTGTTTTTTTTGTAAGTAATAAACCTAATTACACACCAATTAAACCAAGCCAAATTTGCATGACAGGTTTTACATACTGTTTATAAATGTTTATATAAACGTTTACATAAATGCACTAATGGATGGTTGGGAATACATAGATTTTATAGTAAAAACTTACTAAAATCACAATAAAAACCTTGTGCATTCATACAAAATAGCACATAAAACTAAAAAGATTATTGAAATATTTATACAAACGTTTATAATCAAATTATCAACAGTTCGGAGAGAAAACCGAACAAAAACAGATCTTAATTATATTTCAAGGAGGACGTATTTATGAAAGCAAGAAAAGCAATGGCATTGGCTATGACAGCAGCGATGGTTGGAGGTTTAATGACAGTTCCGGTAATGGCTGAAGAGAATGCAGAATTACTTCCAGGCGGCGGAAGCAAGATCATTTACTGTATCACACCTTCCACATCTAACCCATTCTTCAACACAGAGCAGGTAATTGCGAAAGAAAAAGCTGAAGAACTTGGATACGAAGTAAAATGTGCTTCCCACGATGACGACGCTGCTACACAGCTTGAGCTTTTCGAAGCAGCTATCAACGATGGCGCAGCAGCAATCATTTGCGATAACGCTGGTGCAGATGCTTCCATCGAAGCAGTTCAGAAAGCATATGACGCTGGAATCCCGACTTTCCTTATCGACCGTGAGATCAACCAGTCCGGACTTGCAGTAGCACAGATCGTTGCAGATAACGCACAGGGTGCAGCAGCAATCGCAGAAGTATGGGTTGAGGCTATGAACTACGAAGGCAAATACGCAGAGCTCCTTGGACTTGAATCCGATACAAACTGCCAGGTTCGTTCTGATAACTACCATTCTGTAATTGATGAGTATGAGGATCTTGAGATGGTAGCTCAGCAGTCCGCTAACTGGGATCAGACAGAAGCTTATGAGAAGACAGAAGCAATCCTTCAGTCCAATCCAGAGATCACCGGTATTATCTGCGGTAATGACACAATGGCATGTGGTGCTGTTCAGGCTTGCCTGGATGCAGGACGTAACGACATTAAGATCATCGGTCTTGACGGATCTGACGAAGCAAACGCTTACATCAAATCTGGTGACATGGTTGGTACCGCTCTTCAGCAGATCGCTCTGATTACTGAGATGGCAGTTGAGCAGGCAGACGCTTACCTTAACGGTACAGCTCCGGAAGAAGAGAAACAGCTTGTTCCTTGTGTAGCAATCACAGCTGACAACACAGATTGCCTGAACGCATTTGTTTACACAGAACCAGAAGCTAAATAATCTGGCTGCCAGGAAACAGATTTTTATAAAAAAATGAACGAGTGTTTGAAAAATTATTCGCACAATCTGCATGCCCCGCTTTGTGGTATATTTTGCAGAAAGTCTTTTTAAACACGCTTTGGAAGGCGGTGCGCCAGCGCCGCCTTTTATAATAGAAAGCAGGGAGAGATGATTATGAAAAGCAGAAGAATTTTGGCAGTTCTGGCCGCATGTACAGCAGTAACCTTTACCGGCTGTGGTGTTGTAACTGTAGTACCCATTGGCGAAGAAGCTTCTTATACAGGAAAACAGGAATTTGATTCCGCAGCAGAGTCCCAGGGTGACTGGGGAGCCGTTGTAGCGGACATTTCCGACAAGGCACAGGATCTTTCTGAATTATTAAATGGTGATGGCATTACAGAAACAATTGCAGTAAAAGGCACAGGAAAAATCAAAGAATACAATACAGACACCCCGAAACATTATCTGATAGTAGAACTGGATGGATATACCGGAACTACAGAGGTTCAGGTCCGGACAGATGGACCGAACTCCAGTACCGCCATCCGTGACCTTCAGTCTCTGAAGAATTTTGAAAGCTTTACCAACCAGACGGAATGGTCAAGCTATGGAAAAGAACTGAACAAGCAGGCGCTTGCACAGGTAATTGACCCACTTGGAATCGACGAAAATGTAGTTGGCAAGACTGTTACATTTACAGGCGGCGCAGAAGCCGGTACAGATGCAGTATCTGTTACAGCAGTTGAGCTGACGATTGAATAAAAGGAGGAAGCATTATGTTTGATGATCCGAATGTTGTTCTCCATTGTGAAAAAATTGATAAAATTTATCCCGGAACCAAAGCTCTGGATCAGGTTTCCTTCGATCTTCTGAAAGGAAAGGTAAACGTTCTGATCGGTGAGAACGGTGCCGGAAAATCCACCCTGATGAAGATGATTGCCGGAATCGAGCAGCCTTCAGCAGGTAAGATGTACATGGACGGCCAGGAGGTTTACTTCAAGGATACCAATGCAGCCCGTGCAAAAGGTATCGGAATCATCCACCAGGAACTTTCTCTTTTCCCGAATATGACAGTTTACCAGAATATTTTTATGGGACATGAGAAAAAGAAAGGCTTTTTCCTGGATGACAAGGCCCATTCAGAGGGTGCGAAAAAAATCCTGCAGCGTCTGGAACATGAAATTCCACCGGAAACCATGGTCGGAGATCTTCGTGTAGGACAGCAGCAGATGGTGGAAATTGCACGAAACCTGAACCAGGATGACTTACGTGTCCTGATCATGGATGAGCCTACGTCTTCTCTTTCTGCCGCAGAGGTTAAGGTACTTTTCAAGATTATGAGAGAGCTTCTGGAAGCCGGAATTTCCATTGTATATATTTCCCATCGTCTGGAAGAAATCATGGAGATTGGCGATCACGTTACCATTCTTCGTGATGGAAAATACGTTGCAGATGCTGATGTAAAGGACATTGAGCTCAGCTGGATCGTAGAGAATATGGTTGGAAAGAACACCCAGTATCACCGTTTTGAGAGAAGCATTGACCTTGCCAAACAGCCGAAGGTGCTGGAAATTAAGAATATGTGCCTTCCGAAAAAAGGCGGCGGCTGGACTCTTGACCACGTAAGCCTGGATCTGAAAAAAGGCGAGGTCCTTGGTGTTTACGGACTTCTGGGAGCTGGACGAAGCGAGCTGTTTGAGTGCCTGATGGGACTTCATCCGGAGCACACCGGTGATGTACTCTATGAGGGCAAAAAGCTAAATATCAAAGATGTTGCCGCCCAGATCAAAAACGGTTTTGCTCTTGTACCTGAGGATCGTCAGAGCCAGGGCTTGATCCAGACTCTTGACATCGGCAAGAATACCGCTATTTCTTCTATGAAGGATTATGTAAAAGGTCTGTTCCTTGACGAGAAAGCAGAGAATGCGGCAGTTGACGAGCAGATCAAGGATATCCATATTAAAGTGGCGGATAAGAGACTTCCAATCCTGTCACTGTCCGGTGGAAACCAGCAGAAGGTTGTAATCGGCAAAGGACTTTTGACCAAGCCGAAGATCTTACTTCTGGATGAGCCTTCCCGTGGTATTGATATCGGTGCGAAGACTGAGGTCTTTGAGATCATTCACGACCTTGCGGAAAAAGGACTTTCCATTATCGTTATCTCATCTGAGCTGAAAGAGATCATGGCAATCGCAGACAGGATCGTTGTATTGTCAAATGGCAAAAAGACCGGCGAGCTGACCGGAGATGAGATCACAGAAGACACACTTGTACGTACATCTTATGCCGGACTTGGAACCGGAAGAAATGCGTAAGCCGGGGAGGAGCAGAACAATGAATAACAAAAAATCAAATAATAATCAGTTGTTAATGACACTGTTAAAAGGACGTACCTTTATTGTACTGGTACTCCTGGTCATCTTTTTTACCATTGTAAAAGGAACCACATTCCTGTCAGCATCTACACTGACCATGGTTGCCAAGCACGTAGCCCTGTATGGAATCCTTGCACTTGGTATGACCTTCGTAATCATTACCGGCGGTATTGACCTTTCCGTTGGTTCTGTAGTCGGACTTGTTGGTATGCTTGCCGGTGGTATGATCCAGGAAGGTATTACACTGAAATTTGCAGGTGTAACTCTTTACTTCAGCGTTCCGGTAATCATTATTACCATGCTGGTTGTTGGATGCATCATCGGTACAGTCAACGGCCTTATTGTAACAAAATTAGGTGTAGCACCATTTATCGCTACCCTTGGTACCATGTACATCTGCCGTGGCTTTGCGAACCTTCGTTCCAACGGTGCAACATTCTCCGACATCAAAGGTTATGACGGACTTGGCAACACAGGCTTCAAAATCCTTGGAAGCAATATTGCCGGCATTCCTACCGGTGTTTACATTTTCGCAGTGCTTGCAATTATTTCCGTTATTATCCTGAAGAAGCTTCCATTCGGATGGTATGTACTTGCAGTCGGCGGCAACGAGAAATCTGCTCGTCTTTCCGGTATCAAAGCAGACAAGATCAAAATTATCGTTTACATGATCTCCGGCTTCTGTGCAGCATGGGTTGGTATGATCAACACCGCACAGCTTTCCGCAGCACATCCTGCATCTGGTGATGGCTGGGAAATGAACGCCATCGCAGCTACCGTACTTGGTGGTACTTCCATGAGCGGTGGTTCCGGAACCATTATCGGAACTGTAGTCGGTGCATTTGTTATCGGTGTTATCAATGATGGTATGACAATGTGTGGTGTATCCGAGTTCTGGCAGAAGGTTATCCGTGGTCTGGTTATCATCCTTGCAGTTGTAATTGACCAGACACAGAGAAATCTTCAGGCGAAGATGGCACTTCAGGCAAGAAACGAGAATAAATAATCGAAGCGTGTTACTGGTCACGGAGTGAACAGTAACCAAAACCTTTCTTAATGTTAAAATAATTTGAAAAGTTGAAAAAAATCCGAAAAAGATTTATAGTAATAATCAGAGATGCAGGAGGAATAGCATGAAAAAATCAGGGATTTTAAATGCCCAGCTGATCCGTTGTATCGCAGAGCTGGGACATAAAGATCTGTTTATGATCGGTGATGCAGGAATGCCCATTCCAAAGGGCGTGGAGATTGTAGACCTGGTTGTATGCGGAGGGGTTCCTACCTTTAAACAGGTGATGGATGCAGTGCTGGCGGAGACAGAAGTGGAAGCCTACACCATTGCAAATGAGATTGAGGAAAAAAATCCGGAGCTTCTTGCATATATTCAGCAGAGCCTTCCTGAGGCAGAGGAGAGCAGAATTGACCACGTAGATCTGAAAAAGATGTCTGCACAGTGCAAATTTGCAATCCGTACAGGTGAGTTTACACCTTATCCGAACATAATTTTAAGAGCGGGAGTTGCGTTCCCGGCATAAAATGATCAGAGAAGACGCTGCGAATAACAGGTGATAGCTTGTTTTTGCAGCGTCTTTTTTTCGCAGATGTATGGCATTATTTTACCGACAGAGGAGGAACTAAAATGAAAGTGAGTGTGAGAAAAATCAGTGAGATCACAGGATTTTCTCCGGCAACTGTTTCAAATGCACTAAACTACAAAAAAGGCGTGAATGCTGAGACATCTGCGAAGATTTTTAAAGTGGCGCAGGATCTTGGGTATTTTGAGGAAAATCATATCCGCAAAATAAAATTTGTCATGTTTAAGCGGGATGGTGCTGTGGTTGAGGATTCTCCCTTTTTTATCCAGCTGATTTCCGGGGTGGAACAGGAATGCCGCGCCTGTGGAATGGAAATGCAGATGTGTAATCTGGACAAAAGAGATCCTGGATATCAGGAACAGGCGAAGTGGATCATGAATGACAAGGCGTCGGCCGTGATCCTTCTGGGAACAGAGATGGTGGATGCGGACATTGACCTGATCCGCGGGATGACCTGCCCGTTTATTGTGATTGATTACTGGAAAGAGGATATGAGCTTTGATGCCATGCTGATCAATAATGCAGATTCTGCGCGTATGGCTACAGAGTATCTCATTGCCAATGGACATAAAGAGATTGGTTATCTGCGGGGAGATTTCAGGATCAAACCTTTCCGGTCTCGTTTTGCAGGGTATCAGACAGCACTGCAAAAGGCGGGACTTCCCCTGAGTAAGGACTATATTTTTACAATGGCAACTACCATCGACGGTGCTTACGAGAATATGAAACGGTATTTGTCTGAGAAGGTGAAGCTGCCTACAGCTTTCTTCGCAGACAACGATATGATCGCGCTGGGGGCTATGAAAGCTATGGCAGAGTTTGGAATCCGGATTCCGGAGGACATATCTATTGTGGGATTTGACGACCTTACTTTTTCCTCAATTTCTTATCCGCCTCTGACCACACTCCGGGTGCCGAAGCAGGAGATGGGAAGAGCCGTTGTAAGGCGGTTGCGGGATATTCTGAAAGATAATGACGGGATTAAGATCAAGATGCAGATGTGTACGCAGTTTATTGAGAGGGAAAGCGTGAAAAAGATATAAGAGGTACACAGTTGGGCAACTGATATTCCACGCAGGTCGGTACCGCGCTCCGGTGAACTAACGGTCAACTCTGGCTAAGACGTTCGGGAAAGCCCTCACGCCTAAGTCTATGCAGGTTGTGGATTTTACCTTCGCTAAGAGCGCATCTGAAATGACATGCTTAGGAATAGCAGTTGCCCAACTGCTGTGTATTGGCGGAAACTGGATGGAATCCAAGTTTTACTTTACATTAATTTTTAATTGCCTTCATAATTGCGTCATACAGCTCGTCATATGTTTCATAAGCCGGAATCTCCGGATATTCAGCCTTGATCGCATCCGTGCTCTTGAACAGGAATCCTGCTTTGCTTGCCTGGATCATGCCAAGGTCGTTGTGGCTGTCACCGCTGGCAATGGTGTCGTAGCCGATGGACTGCAGGGCTTTCACAGTGGTATATTTGGACTTTTCGCAGCGCATTTTGAAATCAGTAATTTCGCCATTTTCGCCCACTACCAGTGTGTTGCAGAAGATGGTAGGATAGCCCAGCTTTTTCATAAGAGGACCTGCGAACTGGGAAAAGGTGTCACTGAGTATGATAACCTGAGTCTGTGCTCTTAATTTGTCCAGAAATTCCCTGGCGCCTGGAAGCGGGGCGATCTTGGCGATGGTCTCCTGGATTTCTTTCAGACCAAGACCATGCTCTTTCAGAATGTTCAGGCGGTATTTCATTAATTTATCGTAATCAGGCTCGTCTCTTGTGGTTCGTTTCAGCTCCGGAATGCCGGTTTCTTCGGCAAATGCGATCCAGATCTCCGGGACAAGCACACCTTCTAAGTCTAGGCAGACAATTTCCATAATCTCCTCCGTTCTGCAGCTGTAAAGATTGCTGCAATTGAATTTTATAGTGTTTTTCAAATCTCAATGTCAGATAAAGGGAAAGCAGTTAGGATGGTTGCTTTCGCACATTATCTTATTATAGCGTAAAAAAGCCGGGAACGCTATACCTAAATTGATAATGTGAGAATGGAATGTTCCCTGTGGTTACTGTTCACTCCGTGACCAGTAACTCGCTTCGCGATGCACAGAAAAACGAACCTTCTTGTGACAAGCACAAGAAGTAGCGTTTGCTGCGCAAACTTAATTCTCGGGTTTTCTGTGAACTTTGTTCACAAAAAACACCTCGCGGAATGTTACCAGTGAACAGTAACTCCCTGTGAACTGCGACTGAAATGTATAATTGTCGGAAATTAGTGGAAAACAGAGAAAAAATGTCTGGTAGAAATTTGTTGCTTATATTGCCGTTTCGTGAAAAATGTGGTATATTATTAATATCTGTAGTAATATTCGACAAAATAAATAGAATAATAATGGCAGGAGTGGTTAAAATGTATAACGAAGAGTACAAGCGCTGGATGGCAGCGGATCTCGAGGATGCAGATCTGAAACCAGAATTATCTAAGATTGAAGGAAACGACGAAGAAATTAAAGATCGTTTTGCAGTAGCTCTGAAATTTGGTACAGCAGGACTCCGTGGAGTTCTTGGAGCAGGTACCAACCGTATGAATATCTATGTAGTGCGTCAGGCTACACAGGGGCTTGCTAACTGGGTGAAGACTCAGGGCGGCACTCAGACCGTTGCAATCAGCTACGACAGCCGTCTGAAGAGTGATATATTTGCGAAAACAGCAGCAGGAGTTCTGGCTGCCAATGACATTAAGGTCAGAATTTATGATGCATTAATGCCTGTACCGGCCCTTTCCTTTGCGACACGCTACTATGAGTGCAACGCGGGTATTATGGTTACCGCATCTCATAACCCTGCTAAATATAATGGATACAAGGCTTACGGCCCGGATGGCTGCCAGATGACAGATGATGCTGCGGCTATCGTTTATGATGAGATCCAGAAGACAGACGTTCTGACTGGTGCGAAATATATGTCCTTTGCAGAGGGCGTTGAGGAAGGTCTGATCCGCTTTGTTGGTGACGATTGCAAACGTGCTCTTTACGATGCAATCGAGTCACGCCAGGTTCGTCCAAGTCTTTGCAAGACAGCAGGACTAAAGCTGGTTTACAGCCCGCTGAATGGTTCCGGACTTGTGCCGGTAACCCAGATCCTGAAGGATATCGGAATCACAGATGTAACAATTGTTCCGGAACAGGAATACCCGAACGGCTATTTTACCACATGCAGCTACCCGAATCCGGAGATTTTCGCAGCTCTGGAGCAGGGACTGAAGCTTGCCAAGGAGACAGGAGCAGATCTTATGCTTGCTACTGACCCGGATGCAGACCGTGTTGGTATTGCCATGAAATGCCCGGACGGTTCCTATGAGCTGGTAAGTGGTAATGAAGTGGGAGTTCTTCTTCTTGACTATATTGCAGCTGGCCGTATCGAGAAAGGCACAATGCCGAAGAACCCGGTTGCAGTGAAATCTATCGTTTCCACACCTCTTGCAGACGCAGTTGCAGAGCACTACGGTGTAGAGCTTAGAAGCGTACTTACCGGATTTAAGTGGATCGGTGACCAGATCGCACAGCTCGAGGCTGCCGGTGAAGTGGACCGTTTCATCTTCGGATTTGAAGAGAGCTACGGATACCTTGCAGGACCGTACGTACGTGATAAGGATGCCATTATCGGATCCATGCTGATCTGTGAGATGGCTGCATACTACAGAAGCATTGGAAGTTCCTTGAAGCAGAGACTTGAGGAGATTTACGCACAGTATGGCCGCTACCTGAACAAGGTTGACAGCTTTGAATTCCCGGGACTCAGCGGAATGGATACTATGGCAGGAATCATGCAGAAATTCCGTGACAACCCGCCGGCAGACATTGCAGGCTACAAGGTAGTGAAGGTTACCGATTATAAGAAGCCTGAGGAGACCGGTCTTCCAGCAGCAAATGTTCTCATTTACAAACTGGAGAATAACGAGACAGTAGTTGTTCGTCCATCCGGAACAGAGCCGAAGATTAAGATTTATTACACTACACTGGGTAAAGATCTTGCAGAGGCAGAAGCTGAAAAAGAGAAGCTGGCTAAGGCATTGGAGCCGATGATGGCTTAAGCGAAGTATATAATCGTATAGTGAATAATCGCCCCTTGCGGAATGATTCCGCAGGGGGCTTTTTACGCTGTTTGTAAATTTTTTCTTTATTTGAAGTGAAAATCCCCATTAAGTTGTTGATTACAGTAAAGGGCAGACCATATTGTATAATGCCTGAAAAGAAAACGAGGTGACAATTTATGCTGACGCTGTTATTTATCATTTTAATGTTTGGTATATTTGGCAAAATGATCGGACTTGCCTTCCGCGCAACCTGGGGAATTACGAAAATCTTTTTTCGTCTGATATTCCTTCCCCTTGTCCTGATCGGATTAGTTCTGGGAGGTCTGATCTACATAGCACTTCCCCTTCTTGTGATAGTTGGGATTATCATGCTGGTATTGATGTAATATATTGATAGAATAAAAAATAGATGAAAATACAATCGAAAATATGTTCACTTTGCCAGATGACAAAAAGCGACAGATATGGTAGTATAGATACATCAACGAAAGAGAAATACGAAAAACACTTAAGAAATCTGAAATACGAAAGAAAGCAATAAAGCACAAAAGAATCTGAAAATACAAAAGAACTTAGAAGTACGAAAGTTCTGTGTTTCACCAAAGATTTGTAAATTACTAAAGATTCATAAGCCGCTAAAGATCAACCAAAATACCTAAGATCAATAAGAAAACGAAAGATTTTCGAAACACATCCGATAAAATTATAACAAGACACATCAGAAAAAATGGCTGGGAACTAGTTTCCCAGCCATAAATCATAACAATATCCAACCGATTCCCATTTATAATGACATCTACTCAGAGTAAGTTAAATTGGAAATTTATAGCCCTTTTACTTGAAATAATGTATACTGAAAGAATATGAAGACAAAAACGAAATAAAAATATCGGGAATATATAATGAATACACAAGATGCAATAGAACTTCTGGGGATTGCCCCAGAAGATGATGAAAGGGAAATTAAGCGAAAATATCATAAAATGATCAGCCGTTTTCATCCGGACTCATTGAATGAAGTAGGGGAAGCCCATATTCAGCGCGCACAGGAGATAAATGAAGCGTATCGGATACTGAGCCAGAGCGATAGCCGGGAAATGCAGAACGTATATGGAACGGAAGTTTATGGAACAGAGGCTCATGGCACAGACAATCATAAATCTGGGAAGAGGGAACAGCATCAGGAATGGTCTGGTGAATGGAACGAGGCTGCTTTTATACCAAGGAATATTTATCTGCACTATAGTATGAATCTTTCTGAAGAAGAACGAAAGGAAGCCCAGGGGAAACTGTATTATCAGGCTGCCTGTGGAAAATATATGTGGGATCCGGAGGAAGAGGATTTCGCGCTTTTTCTTACCAGTATTCGTCATGCAGCGGCAGTCCTCCTTGAGAGAACGGAGAATGCCGTAAACGCAGAAGACTTATCTTCTGTACCAGATTTGAAGGAATACCGTTTTCGCATCCAGGCGAAGCTGTTTGAATATCTTTCTATGCAATATGTGAACCCATTACTGGTTCTGGATTCCCTGATGAAACCAGAGAGCACAGATAGGAAAGGTCAGAGAATTTATCGGGCTAAAGCATTTCTGGCGGCAGAAGCCGCATCCCCGGAAGGCAGGCTTATAGCAAGCTTGCAGTCTGGCGAATATCTGTTTCCAAAAGCTTTCCATGGGAATCAGATTCAGCTTATGAATAAAGACAAACAGGTATTGGGGTATCTTCATATGGAAGATGACCGGCTGTATTTTTGCATTATTCCTCTTCTGAAGAGGCATGCAGCGCAGGTGAAATTTCTGGTGCAGGAAGAAGGCGGTGGAACAAATGAAAAAAATGAAGGAATTAATAATACGACGAATAGTAGTAACTTCAGAAATAGCGGCAGAGGAATAAAGCGTGGAAACAATAAGCTGAAAGTTAATATAGATTTCTATTTTCGTTTAGAGGATGAGAACTATACGTATAATAGTTCAGAGCTTAATTTGAAAATTGCAGAAATATTGAATGGATATGAGAAGTATTTGCGAAAATATGATCCGGAACAGGACCAGTTTTGTGATCTGTTTGCCCGCCTGTCCCGCTCGAATTTTCGCAGTCGTTTTCATCTGAAGGATAAGGATATACAATATATCCGGGAGAAAGGAATGGATACCATCCGCAGTCATGCCTCAGATTTTGTGCGAACACGTTTGGCTCCGGCTCAGATTCCCAATGATGGCAAACAGACTCCAATGCGCGGGCACCCTGTATTCCTGGCTCAGCATGCTACTGGCTGCTGCTGTCGGGGATGCTTGTATAAGTGGCATAGAATTCCAGCAGGAGTGCGGCTCACAGAAGAGCAGCAGGAATACATAGTAGATGTGTTGATGGCATGGATTGGGAGAGAATATAACAGAAATGCATAGGGCTGTGAAGTTGGTTTTATATATACAATCGGTAATAGTAAGGTATATGAAATATATAGTTTAACTGGAATTTTGAGAAGATAAGAATGGGGAACGGTTTATGAGAATATTTCACTTATCAGATTTACACATTGGCTTGAAATTAATCAATCGTGATCTCAGAGAAGATCAGGAATATATACTGGATCAAATAATTCAGAAGGCCGCAGAGAAAGTGCCTGATGCGATCGTGATCGCAGGGGACATCTATGACAAAGCAGTTCCGTCTGCAGAAGCAGTGGAGGTGTTTGATCATTTTATCGGAAAGCTGCGAAATGCAGTTTCGGATTCTGTAATTATGATGATCAGTGGAAATCACGACAGTGCACCTCGTGTGAACTGTTTTCGGAGTGTGCTTGACCGTCAGAAAATTTATATGATCGGAATACCGCCGCAGACAGAAGAAGATCATATTGAGAAAGTGGTACTCCAGGATGAATATGGGCCGGTGAATTTTTATTTGCTTCCCTTTGTGAAGCCTTCCATGGTGAAGCTGATCACTGGTACAGATGAGAATGGAAATAATCTTTCTTACAATGATACGATCCACAGACTGATAGAACGTGAACAGGTCAACATAGACCAGAGAAACATTCTGGTCAGCCATCAATTCTATCTGCCCATGGGGGAGAATGCAGAAGAAATTGAACGAATGGACTCTGAGATCCGGACAGTAGGAAATATTGACCAGGTGTCAGCCGATATTCTGCAGAAATTTGACTATGCGGCACTGGGGCATATTCATAAGCCAATGAAAGCAGGCGGCGAGTTTTATCGCTATTGTGGAACGCCGCTGGCATGCTCTGTAAGTGAAGCAGGTCAGAATAAAGGAATTATAATGGTTGACATAAAACAAAAGGGCGAAATCACTACAGAAGTAATTCCACTGGAACCGCTGCGCCAGATAAAAGTGATCAAGGGAGATTTAGAGAGTGTTCTGGCACAGCGCTGTAAAGATTATGTGACAGTAATTCTTACGGATAAGGTGGATCTGGACGTAATTGATATGCAGGATCGTCTGCGTCTGGCTTTTCCAGGGCTTCTAGAGATACGCCGTGAGACTGTGCGGCAGGTTGATTATACCAGACATGCAGACAGTGAGCGTGAATTGAATCCATTTGAACTTTGCTGCCAGTTCCTCGGAAATGCAGATGCGGAAGAGCAGGAAATTCTTCAGGAGGTTATCAATACAGTACAGGAGGTGACGAAATGAGACCTGTGAAACTTATCATGCAGGCGTTTGGTTCCTACGGAAAACTGACACAGATCGATTTTCAGGAGCCGAATCAGAATCTGTTTCTTGTGACCGGAGACACCGGAGCAGGAAAAACAACTATATTTGATGCCCTTGTATTTGCTCTTTACGGTGAAGCCAGCTCCAGTACAAACAAGAAAGATGGTGTTGTACTGCAAAGCCAGTATGCAGAGTTGAACGTTGAACCATTTGTAGAGCTTGTTTTTTCCGAAGGGGCAGGAGAAAATAGCCTGCTGTATACTGTCCGCCGTGTTCCCAGACATCTGAAGCTTCTGACAAGAGGGGCGGGGAAAAATACAGGAAGTCGTGAAGTACCGGGGTCTGTCAGCCTGATCATGCCAGATGGTACCGAATATCCACAGAAGGAAGCTGACAGCAAGCTGGGGGAGATCCTCGGTCTTACCAAAAGCCAGTTTATGCAGGTTGCCATGATCGCTCAGGGAGAATTTATGGAGCTTCTTCGTGCAAAATCTGATGATAAGAAAGTCATCTTCCGGAAGCTGTTTAACACTGAATTATACCAGAATATTGTGGACGAGCTGATGAATCGCAAGCGTTCCCTGGAAAAAGAGATTGCCCAGATCAAAACTGCATGTCAGACTGAAGCTGCCCATGTGGTAATTCCCCAGGAATATGACCAGTGGCAGGAAATAGAAGGGCTAAAAAAGCAGGTTTTGAATGGGGAAATTGTAGTGATGGATTGCTTTCTGGATCATCTGGGCGAGTTATGCAGAACACTGGAGAAAAGTGTGAATTTTACCTCGAAAGAATTACAATCCGCATCAAAACTCCGCGACGAAAAAAGGGATATCTACAACAGTTCCATTCAGCTGACGAATTTATATGCGCAGCTGGAAAACGCTGAGGTTCAGCTTTCTGAATGTGGGAAAGTGGAAGCACAAATAGGGGAAAAGACCATTCTGTCAGAGAAAATTAAGAAAGCATACGAAATAAAAGGCGAATACGCACGCTGTCAGGATGCCTTGCGTAATATGCAGACATGTGAGAGTGCCTTAAAGGAGCAGCAGGAACGAGCTCCTTTATTAAAAGAACAGTCACAATCTGTCATTCAGACAGCGAAGGCGGTGAAAGAAACGGCAGAGAAGGAGCTTAAGGCGTACACCACTATTTATGAGCGCGTGAATAAAGAAGTGAAGCTCCTTAAGCAGATCAAGGAAGCAGAAAAAAGTGTAAAGACCAGCCAGCAAAATCTGACCGCAGCGCAGGCCGCAGACCGCAAAGCCAGAGAAGATCTGGAGAAAATGGAGAAGCAGGAAGCAGACTGGAGGGCTCAGTCAGAGAAGCTGACCGACACTAATGAGAAAATTGCTGTCTGGAAAGGGAAAAATCAGGAACTGGAAGTACTTGGCATTGAAGTACAAGAAACGGAAGATCTTCTTAAAGGTGTAGAAACACAGAAAAAACTGGCGAAGAAAGCACGAGAGACATACCAGAAGAATAGAATCAGATATGACGCAAAGAGCCAGGAATATGAGTCTATGCGGAGAATTTTTCTGGATGAGCAGGCTGGTTTTCTGGCACGCGAGCTTCAGCCGGGGAAACCATGTCCTGTATGCGGCGCAATAGAACATCCGAATCCATGCATAGCTTCTACCCTTCATAGAGATCTCACCCGTGAGCAATTGGAACTGGCAGAAAAAGAAGTTTCTGAGCTTCGAAACAGGCAGGAACAGTCTGCCGGTGAAGCAAGGTCAGCTGTGGATATAGTTGCAGAAAAAGAACGACTTTTGGAAGAGACAGGAAGGAAGCTGTGCACGCGTATTTTAAATGATCATGAGCAGTTCCCGGAAGCAGGAATGCTGGAAGTATTTGATTCTTTGGGAGACAATATAAAAAATTTCCAGGAGAGCAGAAATTCAGAAGTCCCTGGTGCAGCCCAGGATCAGATGGCGGATAAAGAGTGTAATTGGAATGCCTTGCTGAAGCAGATACAGACACTTCTTGGAACCTGGAAAACTTTATTACAGGAAGAGGGTACAAGACTTAATACAGCCCAGAAAACATTGCGTAATCTTCAGGATGCTCTGGGACAGGTAGAAGAGCGGAAGAAATCAGGAAAAACTGCCGTAGAGGAATGCGGACAAAAGCTGACTGAGGCAGCAGCGTCAGCCAAGAGCGCAGAAGCTCTTCTGAAGCAGTTGAATGATTCCCGGGAATATCCATCAGAAGAGGCGGCTATGACAGAGTTTAACCAGGCAAAAGGAAAATGGAAAGCTGCAGAAGCTGCTTCCAAGGAAGCTGAAAAGAAAGAAAAAGCGTCTTCTGAAGAGCTGGTTAACTGTACCAGCTTGATTAAACGATTTGAAGGGGAACTTCCAGATCACCAGAAGCTTTACCAGGAGCGGCAGGCCTTTTATCAGACTTTGATGAATGAGAAAAATATGACAGAGGCAGAATGGGCGGACATAGCAGAGAACTATACCCGTGAAACAGCGGAGCTTTTGCAAAAAGAAGCAGACAGCTGGCAGCGAAAAAAACTAGCCGCACAGACCACTGCAGAAACAGCTGGAAAAGCCATAGATGGCAGGAGCAAGCCAGATATGGAAGCTGCCAAGTCCCAGATGGAGGAAGCTGAGAAAGTACGGCTTCAGACTCAGACGAAACTGGAACTTTATAAAGAACAGTATAAAGCTGATAAAGAGGCATATGATATTCTTAGCCCTCAGATGGAGAAGCGAGGTAAAATCATTGAAAAGCATACCAAGCTGGAAACTCTTTATAAGCTGTTGTCTGGAAATATGTCCGGAAACCGTATGGATCTTGAAACCTATGTGCAGAGATATTACCTGGAGAAGATTCTTTATGCGGCCAATCGCCGCTTTGCGAATATGTCTGCCGGACAGTTTGAACTTCGTATGGTAGACGAGGAGAATGCGGGGAAAGGCAAGAATCGTGGTCTGGATCTTATGGTATATTCTAATGTTACCGGCAAAGAGCGTGAAGTCCGTACCCTTTCCGGAGGAGAATCCTTTATGGCAGCCCTGGCATTGGCACTTGGAATGGCAGATCAGATCCAGGAGAGCTCTGCAGCGATACATCTTGATGTAATGTTTGTGGATGAAGGCTTCGGTTCCCTTGATGAGCATTCCAGAGAACAGGCGGTAAAGGTTCTTCAGGAACTGGCGGGAGGAAGCAAGTTGATTGGAATTATTTCTCATGTGACCGAGCTGAAGCAGGAGATTGAAGATCAGCTGATCGTCAGCAAAGACGAGAAGGGAAGTCATGTGAAGTGGCAAATAAGCTAGTACATCGAATATTAAGTAACTGCCATATTGACTTGTCTGATTTTTCATCTGCTGCGTCAATATAGCAGAAACTTAATTTTCGATGTACTAGAATCTGTTTGAAAAATCATTCCCGCAATCTGTACGCTCCACTTTGCGGTATATTTTGCCCGAATTCAGTTGCCGTAGCTCGCTACGGCTCCTTCCTCCATCTTGCATATGAAGAAATCATCCTGCGTCAATGTAGTAGATACTTGGTTGAATAAAGAATATCGGGAAGCAATTAAGCTTCCCGCCAAATAAAAAGTTCTATAGATTTTTTGTAAAATTAATAAACTCTTCCGACTCACCGTAATCATGAATCCGACAGTTTGCCAGACGCTGTATTTCCTCTTGATTTTCTTCATGAGAGTCGTACACAGCAGTGGTATAGAAGCCATCTTTCTTAGCTGTAGTAAGGGCATGAAGAGAATCTTCAAAGACCATGGTATTGGTTCGGTCAGTGCCAAGAAAGTTCAAGGCTTCCCGATAAATGGTTGGTTCGTCCTTTCCGGCACCCACAGAGGAGCAGGTAAAGATTTCACTGAAATAATCAAGCACTTCGCAACGTGCCAGGGCAGCTTCCACGAGGGAGCGCTCTGTAGCAGTGGCAATACACATTTTGACTCCGGTCTCATGAAGCTGAGCCAGAAATTCTTTCAGATGAGGCTTCAGCTGAGCTTCATAGCGGTAGAAATCATCTACAATTGCTACAGCACTCTTGATCAATTCATCTTGGGTCTGTTTTACACCATAGTGCTCAATAAAATAGTCAGCTGCCTGGTGGAGACTCATAGTGGCGATTGCTTCATCCAGATCCGGTTCAGGTTCAATTCCCTGGTTTCGCAGGTAATTTTCGCCTACATGATCCCAGGCTGACATAGAATCCAGAATCGTACCATCCAGATCCCAGATGGCACCCCTTAACATGAAATTCCTTTCCTGGAAGATGCATTGTCTTTGGAAATACAAGTAGAATCTTTCATTTTGAGAGTAAGCTCTTTAAGCTCTCTGGTTGCTTTTGTAATATCTTCAGCTGCAAAGATGGCACTTACAACTGCAATTCCGCAGATACCGCTTCCAGCCAGCTCCATTACATTGTCATGTGTAATTCCACCGATAGCAATAACGGGAATATTTACAGCCTCACATATTTGTTTTATAGTTTCATGGCTGATATTGCCGGCATCTTTTTTGGTTCCGGTTTGGAATGCGGCACCTACTCCCAGATAATCTGCGCCATTTTTTTCAGCAAGAACAGCCTCTTCAACTGTATGCGCAGAAACGCCGATGATTTTGTCAGAACCGAGGATGGCTCTGGCATTACCAGCAGCCATATCCTCCTGCCCTACATGAACGCCATCGGCATTGATTTCTTTTGCAATTTCTACATTGTCATTGATCACGAATGGTACATGATAGCGCGCACATAACTCTTTGATTTCCGCAGCTTCTTTGAGAAAACTATCTGTATCCAGATTTTTTTCGCGTAGCTGAATGAAGGTAGCCCCACCTTTTAAGGCTTCTTCGACCTGGTCATATAAAGTTCTGCCATTTAACCAGCTGCGGTCAGTAACGGCATAAAGTAAAAGATCTTTTTTATTGCAGTTCATTGGTAAAACCTGCCTTTCACATGTAACTTGTGCGTCAAACACACTCTAATACATTATATAAAGCTGAATCTGGAAAGTAAAGGTAATTATTAAGCTAGAGCCTGTTTCTGCGAAGATCGAGAATCGTAACCCATAATGTTTGTTACATGAACAGGAACCTGTACATTGAAAAACGAAAAGTGATATGTTAGACTAATATTAAAATTGTGTTTTTGTCGGTTCGCAAAAAAGAGAGGCAGGTTTGATTATGGATCAATTTGAGCAGATGAAGGTGACACGGCAGGCGATGAATGGCAAGATGTGTCTGATGTTTGGTGGTATTTTCCTGATGTTTTCAGCCATTACCTCCACGATCATGTATGGAATCAATTTCTTTATGACAGCTCTGGAAGCAGATAAAGGAACTGCAGAGTATGTAGAACTTCTTGAGAATGCCGGAGTGGGAAGTGGACTTCTGAAAGGGATTGGTATTTGTTTTATTGCAGTAGGAATCTGGGAAGCTGTAGTTGGATTTCTATCTGTAAGAAATTCCAACAGAGTAGATAAGAGCAGATTTTCTGTGAAACTGGCCATATCGCTTCTTATAACAGAGATTGTCATGCAGGTAATTCTGTTTTTTACCGGATTGATGAATCTGGGGCTTCTTTTTACAGCCATTGTGCTTCCGCTGTTTTTACTTTGGGGTGCCACCCGTTTAGGCAAAGTTGCCCAGGCTGATCCGGAACGCAAATTTGCAGTAGACCCAGCCAGGAAGAAATCCTCTCAGCAATCTCAACCGGCCGCCCCGAAGAAGAGCATTCGTGAGAGAGCCGCTATGCAGGTGCGAGAAGATGCAGTGGTACCAGAGAAACAAGATACTGTAGATGAGGAAAATATTGCAGATTCAGAAGAGTCAAATTAGAAACTCAAAGTATGAATATAAGCATTATTGGAAAATGCAGTGGGTATAAGCGTCATAGGAAAATTGTTAAAGATATATAACCTGTGAAATTGTATGAGCTGTAGTTAGTCGTTGTTGCCGATAATATGATTTGCATGTAGCTATTAAGGTATAAGAATTAGAGACTGTTTATGATTCAACACCGGATAAAGGAAAGAGAACCACAGTATATGGACATGAAAGAGATCATCGCAGAAGCAGCCCGTAAGCTGATTCTGGAGAAAAAAGTAAAGAAGCTTACAGTAAAGGATATTGTGGAAGAGTGCCAGATCACCAGGCAGGCATTTTACTACCATTTCGAAGGAATACCGGATATGATTCAGTGGAGCATAAAGCAGGGAACCAGGCGGCTGCTAGAGGCGTGCAAAGAGCAGGGCGGCGCAGAAGCAGCGCTGAAGTATCTGTTTGTTTTTGCCATCAATGCTATACCCGAAGTGCGAAAAGGAATAGAAAGTAATTATGGAAAAGAACTGGAACAAACCCTTATGCAAGGAACCTGCGAGTTGTTTGAGAGCATTGTGGAGGAAGAAAATTTGTACCGGAACTACAGCCGCCAGGAACTGAAGTTGATCCTCCGTTACCATAGCCATGCTATCTTTGGTATTTTCCAGGACTGGACACCGGAGGATACGAAGAATCTGGATATGATCGTACACGAAGTCTATTTGATTATGATGGGAAAGAATGCTCCAGAAGAACTATAAAATATCGTTTGACTGTATTTACAGGAAATGGAGGCGGCAAAGTATGGGCTATGATCTTCCAGAAAGGGTTGTAATCTATGAAAAAACTTGATAATTTTTCTAACTGTCTTTCTGTGCTGAAAAATGCTGATTTTAAACTTGCTGAGAATAATGAAATATACAGAACAGGTGTAATTGGACAATTTAATCTTACTTTTGAACTTGCATGGAAAGCTTTACAGGAAGTATTGAAGCTTCATGGCGCAGCTGGCGCGGAGACGGGTTCTCCCAGAGAAATCTTACAGCTGGGATACAGATTGGGATTTGTAAATGACTCTGCTGTATGGCTGCTTATGCTGAAAAAAAGAAATACATCTGTTTATATATATAACGAAGATGCGATTGATGAAATGCTCCTGTTTATTCGTGACAGTTTTATTCCTGCGTTTATTGACCTTGAAGCAGTTTTGAAAGTGAAAGTGACGGAGGCGGAGACTGACTGGGAATAGAATCCAGAGGCCGATTGCAAATACATGGAGGAAACTAAATAAGAGATCAAACGGGCGAGGTGTATTTTTTACACTTTGCCCGTTTTGTCTATACACGGTGAAATTTCTGACTATCGACACTTTCTTTTGCTTGTACTAGAATAAAATTATCAGGATTACGGAGCGTGATTGTGACGCACATCTTGCAGAAAGCCTTTTTCAAACATGTTCTAGAGCCTGTTTGAGGAAGGCTAGTACATCGAATATTAAGTAACTGCCATATTGACTTGTCTGATTTTTCATCTGCTGCGTTGTCGTCGGTCGCCGTAGCCACCGCTACGCCTCCTTCCTCCGCCTTGCATATGAAGAAATCATCCTGCGCCAATATAGCAGAAACTTAATTTTCGATGTACTAGAAATGATAACGTAATCCGCAAGGAGAGGAGGGAACCATATATGGCACATGAAATTTTATCCGTAAAAATGTACGAGCTGGATAAAAAACTGGAACAGACCCACAGTCGGATTCAGCTGGCGGAGAGTATGGATACGGAAAGACTCCACCAACAGATCCAGAATCTTCGACAGGAATGTCAGGAAAGCCGTATCACTTTGGAAAACAGACTTCGCCATTCCAAGACAGACTGTGTAATGAAGCTGGCAGGCGTCTACGACCAGGTGGAGGCAGCAGTTGGAAAAGTGCTGGAGGCAGAAAACATAAATTTGAAAAATAAGGAGCCAATATTTGGAAATGTGCTCCCAGGAACGGAGGAGAAAATCCTCACCGCAGAATACGCCCTTGATTTTGCAATGCAGGCAGTAAACCGGGCACTTCTGGTATCGCTGCAGGCTATTGAAGCCCAGCGTCTGGAAGAGAAGAAAGAGGCAGAAGAGCAGTAACAGGCATAATGGCGTGTCTGATTTTTTATATACTGTATTGTTGGCAGTCGATTATAGGTGACATGTCCGTTTCGTAAGCAAGTGGACAATAGTCTGTCAGACAAAGCAATGATGCGGAAAAGCTTTGACAAAAAAGTCAATACAAAGTTAGTTTACATAAGAAAGGACTACAACCATGAAAGAAGTAAAAACCCCAAAAAAGCCGTTGATCTACTATTACGGTATTGTGCTTCTGGTGCTGATCGTCTTTAATCTGGTGGTTTCCCCAATCTTGATGGAGCATCAGGTAGAAGAAACCGATTACGGTACCTTCATGAGCATGATCAATGACAAAAACATCGGTAAAGTAGAAGTGGAAGATAACCAGATCGTCTTTACCGACAAGAACAATGAAAAAATTTACAAAACCGGTCTTATGAATGACCCGGATCTCACTGACCGCCTGTATGAGTGCGGTGCCACCTTTACTAAGGACATCGACCAGCAGACCTCCCCGATTCTCAGCTTCCTGGTAACCGGACTACTGCCGCTGATCATTTTCATAGTTCTTGGAAATTATATGGCGAAGAAGCTGATGGAACAGGCTGGAGGCAAAAACTCCATGGCATTTGGCATGGGAAAAAGCAATGCAAAGGTTTACGTTCAGTCCAGTGAAGGAATCCGTTTCTCAGATGTAGCCGGAGAGGATGAAGCCAAGGAAAACCTTGCAGAGATTGTAGATTACCTTCATAACCCAAAGAAATACACAGACGTGGGAGCCTCCATGCCGAAAGGCGTTCTCCTTGTAGGCCCTCCAGGTACCGGTAAAACAATGCTTGCCAAAGCCGTTGCCGGAGAAGCGAATGTCCCATTCTTTTCCATGTCCGGCTCTGAATTCGTAGAAATGTTTGTAGGTATGGGTGCCTCCAAAGTTCGTGATCTTTTTAAGCAGGCGAAAGAGAAAGCCCCATGTATCGTATTCATTGATGAGATCGATGCCATCGGTAAAAAACGTGATGGCCAGGTAGGGGGCAACGATGAGCGTGAGCAGACACTGAACCAGCTGCTTACAGAGATGGATGGTTTCGAAGGCAACAATGGGGTTATCATTCTGGCAGCTACCAACCGCCCGGAATCCCTTGACCCGGCACTTACCCGTCCAGGACGTTTCGACCGCCGCGTACCAGTTGAGCTTCCCGATCTTGCAGGACGTGAAGCAATTTTGAAGGTTCATGCAAGAAAAATCAAAGCATCCGATGATGTGGATTTTCACACCATCGCACGTATGGCATCTGGTGCATCCGGAGCCGAGCTGGCAAATATTGTAAACGAAGCAGCACTTCGTGCAGTCCGTGACGGACGTACAATCGTTACAGAAGCAGACCTGGAAGAGAGCATTGAAGTGGTAATCGCTGGTTACCAGAAGAAAAACGCAGTTCTCTCTGACCAGGAGAAAAAAGTGGTTTCCTATCACGAAATCGGACATGCCTTGGTGGCAGCCCTTCAGAACCATTCCGCTCCTGTTCAGAAGATTACTATTATTCCGCGTACTTCTGGTGCACTCGGCTATACCATGCAGGTAGAAACTGGTGACAAGTATCTGATGACAAAGAAAGAACTGGAAAATAAGATTGCAACCTTCACCGGCGGACGTGCTGCAGAAGAAATCGTGTTTGGCGAGATTACCACAGGCGCTTCCAACGATATCGAGCAGGCAACCAAGATTGCCAGAGCTATGATCACTCGCTACGGAATGACCGACGAGTTCGACATGGTGGCTATGGAAACCGTTTCCAACCAGTACCTTGGCGGCGATGCATCCCTTTCCTGCTCTGCAGATACCCAGAAGGAAATCGATGAGAAGGTCGTAGAATTAGTAAAGCGAGAACATGAAAAAGCCAAAAAGATCCTGACAGACAACCGTAAAAAACTGGATGAACTGGCTATGTTCCTTTATGAAAAAGAAACGATAACTGGCGAAGAGTTTATGAAAATTTTAAATAACAAAGAGGAGAGTGAGGAAAAATGAGAAGACGTTCACGTTATGGCTGGCTGGAACTCATTGAGGGAATCCTGCTGATCCTTCTTGGGATTTATACGTTGTGTAATCCGGGCGGCATGCTCCGCGGAATTACCTTTGCGTATGGTTTACTTGCTGTCATCACCGGAATTTCAGATATTGTATTTTATGCAAAAACAGAGCGCTATATCGGCTTCGGACCTACCATTGCTCTGGTGACTGGAATTTTAAGTCTCCTTGCCGGACTAATGCTTCTGATGTACCCAAATGCCGGAGAGCTGATTATGACCCTGCTTCTCCCAATCTGGTTCATCGCTCATTCTGTTTCCAGATTGACCCACATCCCTCTGGTCCGTCTGGCAGGAAAATTTTACTATTACTTTACCTTGATTGTAAATATTCTTGGAATCATCCTTGGTTGTCTGATGATCATCTGGCCGTGGGTAGCGTTGTTTTCAACGGGCTTTATTATTGGCGGTTATCTGATCCTTCTTGGAATCGACTGCGTGGTGATGGCCTGCAGTGACATGGATGCCGGGTGGATGTAAAAACAGAATATACTTATCGGTGTAAAAACAGAGTAAGTTGTTACTGTGAACTTTGTTCAAAAAACACCTCGCGGAATGTTACCAGTGAACAGCAACAGTAAGTTTAACGGCGTGAAAACGGAATATATTTATCGGTTGACACAAGAAACTACGAGGTGATAAAATCAAGATGAAAGTCAAGCGGAGATTCCAGGTCCGCTTCACTATTTGATTCGGTAAAAAAATACTGCAGCTCGCAATAAAGGAGATTTATATATATGGCAACACTTAAGGATGTGGCGAAGGCCTCAGGCTTGACGGTAGGAACAGTTTCCAGAGTCCTGAATAACAGAGGATATATCAGTGATAAGACCCGTGAGAAAGTATATCAGGTAATGAAAGAGCTGAATTATCAGCCTAACGAGACAGCTCGTGCTTTGTCCAAACAGAAGAGCAATACCATCGGAGTTATTCTGCCGAGTATTGAACATCCTTATTTTTCCAAGGTCTTAAGCCGCCTGGAGAGAGAAGCTGTGAAACGGGGATACCGCATCATGCTTTTTGTTTCGCGATATAAAGAAGAGCGTGAAGAACAGTGCATTGAGATGTGCAAAAGTGAAAGAGTGGCCGGTGTTGTTCTCTGCAGTGGAAGCTTTGAGACTGAGAAGTTTGAAGGACTGGATTTTCCGCTGATCACATTGGAGCGCTCCATGGATGAAGGGACGTCCGGGATTGAGTGTGATAACTATCAGGGCGGAGTGTTGGCAACGGAGCTTCTGATTGAGAAGGGCTGCAGGAAGCTGATGTTTATCGGCGGAACAAGCGCAGGGGTTGATATCCATATGCCCGGAGATCTCCGTGAAGTTGCATTTAGCGATACCTGTAAGAGATTAAATAAAGATAATGTGGTTATGGTAACGGATAACCGTCTTTTTGATTCTCTGGAATATTATGAATTTGTGAGAAAAGTACTGGTGGATAATCCTGATGTGGACGGTGTATTTGCCAGCTCAGATGTTATTGGTGCTTACGTACTGCAGGCATGTGCGGATCTGGAAATCAAGGTTCCGCAGCAGTTGAAGATTGTAGGTTTTGACGATGTGAACATTGCGCAGTTTACCAGCCCGGGACTTACGACAATTCATCAGCCCGTGGAGCAGATGGCGGAGATGGCAGTTGCTGCCATTGCACAGATTGATGAGGGAAAAGTGGTACCCACCAAGACTGTATTTCCGGTTACCCTGGTTGAGAGGGGAACAACCTGAAAGAAACAGGAATTTCTTTTAGACAATCGGGAAATCTCCAGAATAGAAAATTACAAGTCAGCTGTTATAGCAATTGCCTCTGGTTTTTGCGTAGCAGCTGATTTTTTTATGCAATAGGAATCTGTTTGTTAAAGCAGAGTGCATCTGACGCGCAAAGCGTAACAAGTCTCTAAAAGCTTGATGGATTTAGGAAGTATGAAACATACTTGTTCGCTTTGTTTTGTACGATAATAAATATGATATGCGGTTGCGATATTGAAAAGAGCGAATTTCAAGAAAAAACAGAAAAAACTGAAATAACGCAACATACCAGTATAAAACACATGTAAAATTGCATAAAATAAGGCGTTTAAAATAGTGTAAAACTAACGAAATAACTTTGAAACCACGGAAAAACATGACAACCGCTTGACACATTCAAAGCACAATGCTATCATACAATCATCAAGAAAACGTCTCAACAAGAACGTAAAAAACAGGAGGAAGCAAAAATGAAAAAACGTATTTCAATGGCAATTGCAGTTGCAACTGCAGCAGCAACAATGGCAAGTGTATCTGTACCGGTTATGGCAGACGATGTGAACATCACAATTTTTAACTCCAAGATGGAGGTTCAGAGCCAGTTCGAAGAATTAGCTGCTCAGTATGCAGAAGAGACCGGCGTTGGCGTAGAGGTTTATTACAATAGTGATACAGTATCTGCTCATCTGGCTACCAGATATTCTGCGAATGATCCATATACAATCTCTATGGTAGACCCGAAAGATATCTATTCACTTGCAGCAGACCATGCAATTGATTTAAGCGATCAGAGCTGGGTTAATGAGACTGATTACGCAATCGGAGTTGACGGACAGATCAATGGTTTCCCGACCTGCCTTGAAGCACGCGGTGTTATTTACAATGCAGATGCAATCGAAGCAATCACAGGCGAGACATTCAATCCGGATGATTACAAGACACTTGATTCTTTTAAAGAGCTTCTTGAGAAACTGAAAGAAGGCGGAATGGAAACACCTACCGGTATCATGAAAGAGGACTGGTCCCTTGCAGCTCACTTCCTTGCTGAGGTTTACGAGCAGCAGCCAGATGTAGAAGCATTTGTTTCCTCTCTTTATGAAGGAACAGCAGACCTTGCAAACAATGAGAAATTCAATTCTCTTATGGACTTCTTCGATGTAATGATGGAGAATAATTACGCAAAAGATTCTGCAATCGCTGCAGAGCGTGAGACAACCGAGATGATGCTTGCTGAAGGACAGATCGCATTCATGTTCGGAGGAAACTGGGACTGGTCCGTAATCAATGCATATGATTATACAGAGAATATGGGAATGATGCCAGTACCGCAGAACACAGATGACGGATCCAATGAGAAGCTTGTTGGTGGAGGTTCCAAATTCATGATGATCGATTCCTCTGATGCAACAAGTGATGAGCAGCGTCAGGCAGCTAAGGACTTCCTTGCATGGCTTGCTGATTCCGATGAAGGACAGAGCTTCATTGCTGAGACATGTGCACTTGTACCTGCATTCTCTAACAATGAAAAAGAAGTATCCGATCCACTTGGAAAGTCTGTTAAGAAATATGCTGATGAAGCAGCTCTGATTGACAACTACAATTACCTTCCGGATGATCACCTTTCCATCTGCGGTGCAACCTTCCAGAAATACCTCGCAGGACAGATTGACAGAGCTGAGTTTGCAGCAGAGCTTGAAGACTACTGGAAGAACACAACTCCTGTAGAGCACTAAGACTTATCCTTTGGTAACAACTTATTAATTTAACAAACATACTGTAGTTTTATAGAAATTTGCCACCCCCCCTCAAGAGGCTGCACGCCTGTGCCATGCGGCGTGCGGCCTCTTTCCCTCACAAAAAGAAAAGTACTGGATAATAGATTTTCGGAGGCAGCGGGAAAAGGGTGGAGACAAAAAAGAAAAGGGAAAGGGGATCGTGATTATGGAACAAAACACCATGAAATATAAAGTAAAACAGTACTTGATGTTCGCTGGCGTTTCCACTGTCCTGTTTAGTGCAGTTGTAATCCTTCCATTTATCTACGGATTATATCTTACATTTACAAGCTGGGACGGTGTTTCAAAAGACAAACCATTTGTTGGACTGGCAAACTACATTGCTACATTTCAGGATGCAGCTTACTGGCAGGCACTTGGACGTACCTTGATTTATTCTGTTATCGCTGTAATTCTGGTAAATGTGGTAGCATTTTTCCTTGCATACCTTCTTACCAGCGGAATCAAAGGCCAGAACTTCTTCCGTGCAGGCTTCTTTGTTCCGAACCTGATCGGTGGTATCGTACTTGGTTATGTATGGAAATTCGTATTTAACCGTGCATTTGTATCACTTGGAAAATCTCTTTCCGTAGGTGCTCTTTCCACTTCCTGGCTGGCAACCACCAACGGTGCAATGGCATGTCTGATCATCGTATCTGTGTGGCAGTACGCAGGATATATGATGCTGATCTATGTAGCCGGATTTATGAGCGTATCCAAGAGCCTTATGGAAGCTGCCCAGATCGACGGCTGTACCAAGACACAGGCAACCATTAACGTAACGATCCCGCTTATGAGATCTTCTTTTGTACAGTGTCTTTTCTTAACGATTACAAGATGCTTCATGGTATATGATGTAAACCTTTCCCTGACAAAAGGTGAGCCATTTAACTCTTCTGTAATGGCAGCTATGCACGTATACAATCAGGCATTTACTTACAAAAACTACGGTACCGGTCAGGCAGAGGCATTGATCCTGTTTGTTGTCTGCGCGATCGTAGGTGTGACTCAGGTTTACATTGGTAAGAAAGGGGAGGTGGCAGCATAATGGACGAAAACAAAAAAGCAGCTCAGAAGAAAAAAATCAGCCATTTTATTACAATGGCAGTGCTGGTTATTCTGTTTCTGGCATTTATCTTCCCGTTTATCATGGTAATTTTCAATGCGTTTAAGACAAAAGGTGATATCACGGCAGATCCGCTGGCACTGGTTGGCTCTCACGGATTTATCCTGACCAACTTCACAGATGCTATGAAAAAGATGAACTTTGCAACATCTTTTACAAACTCTCTTTTGATTACTACCGTTTCTACGATCCTTACAATTATGCTTTCTGCAATGACAGCGTTTGTAATCGTTCGTAATAAATGGAAAGCATGCGGTATTCTGTTTTCCCTGATGATCGCATCTATGGTTATTCCGTTCCAGGTACTTATGATCCCGCTGGTTTCTCTTTACGGTGGCATCTTTGGAGTACTGAACAGCCGTATTACTCTGATCCTTATGCATGTGGGATTTTCCCTTTCCATGGCAACCTTCATGTTCCATGGTGCAATTCACACCAGCGTTCCGATGGAGCTGGAAGAAGCAGCATTTATTGATGGATGTACCAGATGGCAGACATACTGGAAAATTGTATTTCCGCTTCTGAAACCAACCATCGCAACAGTTGCGATTATTGATGCAATGGCATTCTGGAATGATTACCTTCTTCCAAGCCTTGTTCTCGGACGTAAAGAACTGTATACTCTTCCGATTGCAACACAGGCATTCTATGGTACTTATTCAACAGACCTCGGACTGGTAATGGCCGCCCTCCTTCTGGCTATGCTTCCGATCCTGGTTCTGTATCTGTTCCTGCAGCGTTACATCGTTGAGGGTGTTACCTCCGGAGCAGTAAAAGGTTAAAACCAAAATGGGGTCCAATGATAGTAATATTTTTGGACCCCATAATTACTATCTTGAAATGTGTTTTGATTAATAAATAACAACAGGAGATATGATTATGATAAGTCAGACTTTAAGAGATGCCAGAAGATACGAAGATGCAATGGCTCAGAATATTACACCTTTGGAGAGACCGGAATTTCATTTATCTCCAAAAGTTGGATGGATGAATGACCCCAATGGTTTTTCTTATTACAAAGACAAATTTCATTTATTTTACCAGTATTATCCATATGATTCCCAGTGGGGACCAATGCACTGGGGACATGCGGTAAGTGATGACCTTCTTCACTGGGAATACCTTCCGGCAGCCATTGCCCCGGACATGCCATATGATTATGTGGGATGTTTTTCAGGAAGTGCCATTACGCTTCCAGATGGAAAACAGCTTTTTATGTACACCAGTGTGCGAAAAGAAGCACAGCCGGATGGAGGTGTCCGCGATATACAGACACAAAGCCTTGCAGTCGGTGATGGGATGGATTATGAAAAGGATGTACGAAATCCGATTCTTACAGCAGAAGACATGCCGGAAAACAGCAGCCCCTTTGATTTCCGTGATCCGAAAATGTGGAAATGCGAGGATGGCACTTACCGCTGCGTGATCGTAAATGACAGGGCGGACGGAACAGGCGGCCGTATTCTTCTGTATAGAAGTGAAGATGGGTTTAACTGGGAGTTTGAATCCGTAATGCTTTCTAATGATGGCAGATTCGGAAAAATGTGGGAGTGCCCGGATTTCTTTACCCTGGATGGAAAAGATGTAGTACTTGTAAGCCCTCAGGATATGCTTCCAAAAGGCTTTGAGTACCACAATGGTGATGGAACTCTTTGCCTGATTGGTAAATTTGATGAGGAGACCAAAACCTTTATTCCGGAAAAAGACCAGGCAGTGGACTATGGTATCGACTATTATGCAATGCAGACAGTGGAAGCACCAGACGGAAGAAGAATTATGATCGGCTGGATGCAGAACTGGGATACATGTGCGAATAACAGAATTCCGAAGGGAAAATGGTTTGGACAGATGAGCCTTCCAAGAGAGCTTTCCATTAAAGACGGCCGCCTGATCCAGAAACCGGTTCGGGAAATTGAGAAGCTTCGCACAAATAAGACAGAATATAAGAATGTTGCTTTTGAGGATGTAATTCGTCTGGATGGCATAGAGGGAAGATGCGTGGATATGGAAATCACTCTTCGCCCGGCAGATGCGCAGAATATTTATAAGAAATTTGCAGTGCGTTTTGCCCAGAATGATACGTACCATACAGCAGTAAGCTTCCGCCCTTATGAATCCGTATTGAAAATTGACCGTAAGTTCTCCGGTTCCAGACGCGCAATTATCCATCAGAGAAGAAGCCTTGTGAATAGTGAAAATGGAGAAATTAAGCTTCGCCTGATCCTGGACCGTTTCAGTGCTGAGATTTTTGTAAATGATGGAGAGCATGTGATGACTGCAACGATATATACAGATCTGGAGGCAGATGGAATTTCCTTCTTTGCAGATGGAAAAGTGGAGATGGATGTTACAAAGTACGAGCTGAAGCTTTGAGAATTGCCGACAGATATGAGGAGGATATAAAGTGAAGCAAAGAGAGAAAAAAGATAAGATCTTTCAGGAGCGTATGGCAAAGAAAACAGATGAATTACGCTGGCTGTACATGGAGCTTTATGGAAATGATTCCATGTTTTTCGAGTTATGCGACCAGCTGCACCGCTTCTATGAAGAACGAACCGTCACATTGAAGGCGCTGGATCGAAAGCGTGAAGCAGATCCGGGCTGGTACAAGAAAAATGACATGCTTGGCATGATGTTTTACATAGACAATTTTGCAGGAAACATGAAAGGTGTGGAAAGCAAGCTTGACTATCTGGAAAAAAACAATGTAAATTACATTCATCTGATGCCGTTCCTGGATACGCCGAAAGGCCGTTCTGATGGCGGTTATGCAGTGGCTGATTTCCGTAAAGTACAGGAAAATCTGGGAACTATGGATGATCTGGAAGAACTTACAGATGCCTGCCATAAAAAAGGCATCAGTGTATGTATGGATTTTGTAATGAATCATACCTCTGAGGATCATGAATGGGCAAAAAAAGCCCGCCAGGGCGACGGGGAATATATGAGCCGTTATTTCTTCTACGACAATCCGTATATTCCGTCCCTCTATGAGAAAACAGTACCTCAGGTATTTCCAACTACTGCACCGGGTAATTTCACCTGGCTGCCGGAAATCGGGCATTATGTAATGACAACCTTTTACCCCTATCAGTGGGATCTGAACTATGGAAATCCGCGGGTTTTCAATGAGATGATGTATAATTTCCTTTTCCTTGCAAACAAGGGAATTGATGTAATCCGAATTGATGCAGTTCCCTATATCTGGAAAGAGCTGAACACACCATGCCGGAATCTTCCACAGGTACACACCATTGTGCGTATGATGCGTCTGATCAGCGAGATTGTATGCCCGGGAGTGATTCTTCTTGGAGAAGTAGTTATGGAGCCTGAAAAGGTTGTGCCATACTTTGGGACTGTAGAAAAACCGGAATGCCATATGCTTTACAATGTAACTACAATGGCAACTACATGGCATACCGTTGCCACAAGGGACGTGCGCCTTCTGAAAAAACAGCTTGATATTGTAAATGGTCTGCCGAAGGATTACGTATTCCTGAATTATCTGCGCTGCCACGATGATATTGGCTGGGGACTGGACTATGCTACACTTCAGCAGGAAGGCATTGAAGAACGTTCTCATAAGAAATATCTCAATGACTATTTCCAGGGCTTTGCAGGGGAGAGCAACAGTCGCGGAGTGCTTTACAATGAGGATCCGGTTACCGGAGATGCAAGATTCTGTGGAACCACCGCATCCATGTGCGGTATTGAGAAGGCAGGATTTGAGAAAAACAAAACGGCGATGGAAAAAGCAATCCAGCTGGATGTTATGCTTCATGCCTATATGTTCATGCAGTCAGGAATTCCTGTGATCTACAGTGGAGATGAAATCGGACAGGTAAATGATTATTCATACAAAAATGATCCGGACAAAGCACCGGATTCCCGATACATTCACAGAGGGGCTATGAATTGGGATCGCGCAGCCATGAGCGGCAACGCCAGAACTGTGGAGGGTAAATTGAACAAACGTCTGCTCCAGCTGGAAAAAATCCGCAAAACAGAGAAGGCATTTATGACAAATGCAGATACCTGGACTGTGGATACATGGGATAACAGTATTCTCTGCATTGGCCGTTATTATGAAGGGGAGAAAATTTACGGCCTGTTTAACTTTAGTGAATATGATAAGACAGCATGGATTAATGAACGTGATGGAATTTACAAGGATCTGATTACCGGACAGGAGATGGAGGCTGCAGGTGTAAATGTGCCTGCATATGGCTTCTTCTGGCTGAAAAAAATTAACTGATGAAGAAACACCCGGGAACAGAGGATTGTCTCTGTACTCCCGGGTGTTTTTTGTGAACAAAGTTCACAGAAAACATGAGGATTAAGTTTGCGCAGCAAATGCTACTTCTTGTGCTTGTCACAAGAAGGTTCGTCTTTCTGTGCATCGCGAAGCGTGTTACTGGTCGGCGTGAACAGTAAATCATAAACAGTAACAATCTCCACTGGTATATGGTGTCAAGCGTTTTTGAAAATGTCCTAAAATAATTGAAGTATTAGCCCCGGCTTTTTGCTGGGGCTTGTTATATTGATGTGCTTCATTCCTCAGGCAATTTTTGTATCTTGATCATTCTGGTGGTGTTCTTGCTGTTTGACAAATTTTCCAAACTGTTGACGACGCCAGGGGTGGTTCATTGGTGGAATGCGGGGCTTCTTTGGTTTTGGCGGAGTATAGTCTATATCTAAGTCTTTTGATTTTGTTTCGTGCTCGGGTATTTCTTCCAGTGCATAGATGTCTTTGTCATTTACACAGCAGTATTGACTGCCATCAAAAGCCTGAATAAACATTACCTTTGTTCCTTTTCGGTAGTGGACCTGATTGCCTCTGCTGTCAATCATACGGTAGTATTTATTGGAATGCCTTAAACAGTGTCCGGTATCTACCGTTCTTTCGCATAAAACTGCAAGAATCAGGTTGATTTTTTCAATTTTAGGTTGCACTTCGAACACAGACTTGATACCATGAAGGGGAAGGGCAAACTTCTCATTGAATTCCTTTATGTAGGAGTTTAGGAATTCATTGGCAGCGTCTATGGTCGTTATGCCTGCAAGTCTCAACTCGACTGGCAGGCGCGACTGTAGCGTCTGGTTCAGACGTTCTACACGTCCTTTTGCCTGAGGCACACTGCTTGATCCCAGTTCAACCCCAAGCTGTTTACAGGCATAGGCAAACTGCGTATAGGTATCCTCATCGATAGATGGGGAGTTTTTCTTTTTATAGGTGAAAACAGTACGGCGGTCTGTAAAGAACTTGTAGGGGATACCGTAAGTTGTGAGAATCTGATGGAAAACGTGGTAATAGCCATTCAGAGTTTCCTGGGTATCAAACCAACCGCCGGTAATCCTTCCTGTAGCATCATCTATAGCCAGATGCAGATGCCATATCTGAGCGGGGATCCATTCGTAGGGAGTTGCGTCCATTTGCTGCAGTTCACCGAAATAAGCGGCTCTGGGACGGCGGGAATGGGCGTCCTCAAGAGCAACAAGATTAATCTGTATCTGATCCGCTTCTTTCTGAGATTTCGCCGCTTTTTTATCGGCTTTTAATTGTTCTTTGATTCTCTTTTTCTTAGCTTTTGTAGCCTTGGGAGAGAGAATGTATTCAGCTTCGAGAATAGACATAACCGCTGAAGGGGAGAGGTAGATATCTTCATGTTTTCCTAATAACTCAGTGAAATGTTCAAAATTGGCATCATAGTATTTGTTGCGGTATAAATCGACAACAAGATTACGAGTTTCATTGGGGATGGTATTGGCTGGCTTACGTCCTCTGTTGCCATGGATAAAATAGGCTTTGCCATGTTCTTTGTAGCCTTTAAGCATACGGTTAATGTGACGTACAGTACAACCGAGAGTAAGGGCAGCTCTCTGCTTGTTAGGGGCTGGATGATCTGCCAATGATTTGATCACCTCATATTTCTTTTGTTCATCCATTGATAATTCTACCTTTCTGATAATCGTTACCTCCATCTGTTGATGGAAGCATTATACTACATTGGGACATTTTCCTTTATGGTATATTAGGACATTATCATAAATGGTTCATACAGATGTAAAAAAATTAAAATTACTATTGACAAATAAAATCGAACGTGGTATTTTATTACAGAACGCTGCCGAAGACAGTAGGTGCCGTAAGGCATAAGGATTAAAACGCCTACCGAGGACTAAGTATTCTTTCGTAAGAATTACGTTAAGCCTTGCTGTCTTACAGTAAGGCTTTTTTTGGCGGTATATCAAATTCTATAAGGAGGTGTACCATTTCATGGCAAAAGTAGAACTGAAACAACCAATCGTAGAAGAAATCGCTAACAATATTAAAGACGCACAGGCTGTTGTTCTTGTTGACTACAGTGGTCTTACAGTTGAGCAGGATACTATTTTACGTAAAGAGTTAAGAGAGTCCGGCGTACAGTACAAGGTTTACAAAAACACTTTAATGCGTCGTGCATTTGAAGGTACTCCATGTGCAGATCTTGACAAGCACTTACATGGAACAAACGCTATTGCAATTTCTGCAACAGACGCTACTGCTCCTGCAAGAATCCTTGCTAAATTTGCAAAACAGTATCCGGCACTTGAGTTAGTAGCTGGTATTGTTGAGGGTAACTACAACGATCAGGCAGGAATCCAGGCACTGTCCCAGATCCCGTCCAGAGAAGAACTTCTTGGCAAACTGCTTGGAAGTATCCAGTCTCCTATTACCAACTTTGCTCGTGTGCTTAATCAGATCGCAGAGCAGAAGGGCGGAGAGGCTGAGGCACCAGCAGCAGAATAATTTAAGCTTCTGTCGCTGAATCGAATCATTGATTCCACAAAAAATTTAAAAATGGAGGAAAATTATAATGGCAAAGTTAACAACAGCTGAGTTTATCGAAGCAATCAAAGAGTTATCTGTATTAGAGTTAAATGATTTAGTAAAAGCTTGCGAGGAAGAGTTCGGTGTATCCGCAGCAGCAGGCGTTGTTGTAGCAGCAGCAGGTGCTGGTGAAGCAGCTGAGGAGAAAGATGAGTTTGACGTAGAGCTTACAGAAGTAGGTCCTAACAAAGTTAAAGTTATCAAAGTTGTTCGTGAGATCACAGGCTTAGGTCTTAAAGAAGCTAAAGAAGTTGTTGATGGTGCTCCGAAAATGGTTAAAGAGGGCGCTTCCAAAGCAGAGGCTGAGGATATCAAAACTAAACTTGAGGCTGAAGGCGCTAAAGTTACTCTTAAATAATTTAGGTGTATTTAAGCGAACCATGCTCCCCGCAGAAGTCTGTCGTGCAGGCCACTGCGGGGATTTTTTTGTGTAACAGGAAATTCTGTTGGAGTTTCCTGCAATCAGGATTCTTTTTGTGCAAGGAGATTCTGAATGAATATAAAAATGTTTTTGACTGTAACATTACTGGGAGTTTCTTTATATCTGGGAGGCAGTTCTGTTATATATGCTGAATCAGCAGAAAATGTGACGGAGAATTTTGAAGACAGCTTTTCAGATTGCGATCTTGAGCCGGAAATGGAAGAGGATGAGACTGGCTTCTATGGCGGAACAGCTGAGGTGGGATTTTTTTCAGCAGATGAGTCTGATAATGATTTTGAAGAGGAGCCAGAAGAAACTCCGCTTACACCTGTACCTTCTGGTAATGAACAGCAGATTTTGGTGGCTATTCCCGAAAACGCTACAGTAGTGACTTTAGATGTGGCTGATGGAAGTGATATTACCGAAACCTTGAATACAGTGCTTCACTTTATGGGGCAGAGAGCTACAGATGAAACTCCTTGTACGGTAATCATCCCGCAGGGAAGCTATCTGATTTCCGGAACTATCCATATGTACAGCAATCTTACTCTTTATGCAGAAGGAGCTGTACTGACGAAATCCTGTACAGATAAGCATGTGGTCCTCAGACTGGGAGATGACATACTTTCTGCCGGAGGTTATGATGGATATCACAATATCACCATTGAAGGCGGAACCTGGGATCTGAATTACCCGGTTGTCGAAGATAAGGAAGGCACAGGCGGTTTTGTAGGCTTCAGGATTGGACATGCCAGACACGTAACTGTGAAGAACGTAACATTTCTAAACAATTTGAAATCTCATTTTCTTGAGCTGGCAGGTACGGAAGATGTAACCGTGACTGGCTGTACATTCCGGGGATATTGGCAGGAATATGAAGGCGGCGGACAGGAATGCATTCAGCTGGATGCATGTCTGGACTATATTTTTCCAGGATATCAGCCCTTTGATGGAGCAGTTTGTGAGAATGTCAGGATTACGGATAACATTTTTGAGAATGTGTTTGCAGGAGTGGGCAGTCACAGCATGATTTACGACAGACCATACCGGAACATCGTGATTCAGGGGAATACCTTTCGAAATGTGAAAAAGAGAGCTGTCTGGTGCCTGAATTACGTGGATTCTGCTGTGGAGGACAATATAATAGAGAATGCAGGCGGCGGAGTGCTTGTGAGCTGCATGTATTTCCCGAATACCCATCTTATGCCAGGAACTGCTGCGGGAATGGCAGGAAACCACCAGAATGCGGGCATTTCCGTGAAAAACAATCAGATTTCTATTTCTTCAGTGAGCCAGATCAATGGAAACACATGGAGAGGATATGGAATTGAAGTCCAGGGAGCCTGGGTAAGTGACAGCTCAAAGGCACAGGCTAAGGGAATTCCGACAGGTATTTATAAGGAAACCGGTGTTGAGGTAAAGGGAAATATGATCACAGGGAATGGAAATGGAATTCGCCTTTATCTAGCTGATGGCTGTACAGTGGAAAATAATCAGTTGAAACTGCAAAAAACTGCATCCTTTTCCAATATGGGAATTTACCTGTCTGCTTCTTCCAAAAATGTGATAAAAGATAATCAGGTATCAGGTTGTAAAAATGTAGGAATCTACGCTTATGACGGCGGAAAGCTGGGGACTCCATCCACAGAGAATCAAGTCCTGGATAATGTGATTTCAGGTATCGGCGGTGATGGAATTCTTATGGAAAATGGCTCTGACGGGTGTGAAGTAAGCCGGAACCGTATATCCTCCGGAAAAAAGAACGGAATTGTTCTCTGGGGCAGCGAGGAGTGTCAGATCACAGCGAATCAGGTGAAAGGCTGTATGCTGGACGGAATATATGTGGAAAATATTGGAAATGCTGTTATAAAATCTAACAGGATTACGAATGTGAACGGCAGAGGAATCCAAGTGATCGCAAGTCAGACTGGAAAACTTTATGGAAATGCGGTTACTGGCAGCAGAAAATGCGGTTTATATGTAAGCAGGTCAAAGATTTCCGGAAACAAAAAGAACCGTCTGGAGAATAATGGCAGTACTTATGCAATTTATGCGGAAAACAGCACTGGAATCATTTCCGTGAAAATGCCTACTGCGTCTAAGATCACCAGAAAGTCAGTGAAGATCACAGGCAAAGCGGCGGGTGGAAAGAAGCTTACAATTTATGCAGTAAGCAGAAACAAGAATAAAAAAATCGGCAGAGGAAGCATCAATTCCAAAAAGAAATATAATATTTCTATCAAAAAACAGAAAAAAGGAACGACGCTTCTCTTTGTATTATCGGATAAATATGGAAACCTTTCTTATAGCAAGAGAAAAGTAAAATAAATTATAACTATTCAGCAATTACAAATAAAAAACAAATGAAAAAACAACAGAAAAGTGCTTGACAGGCTTTTTTTGTTGTGCTATAGTGAAGAATGCTATATTATGGCAAGATATGCCTACTATGCTTATGCAGCAGAGCGGGCTGATGTTGTAATAAATAAAATAAAACAGGGGTGAAACGTCAATGGAAAAAAACAGAATTCGTTCTGTAAAAACTGGAAAAAGCATGCGAATGAGCTACCAGAGACAAAAAGAAGTCCTGGAAATGCCGAACTTGATCGAGGTCCAGAAGGATTCTTACCAGTGGTTTCTCGACGAAGGATTGAATGAAGTATTCGACGATATTTCTCCAATCGCAGACTACGGCGGAAAGCTCAGTCTTGAATTCATCGGCTTCACATTTGATGAAAAAGAGGCTAAATACACCATCGAGCAGTGTAAAGAACGTGACGTAACTTATGCCGCACCTTTGAAGGTTCGAGTGAGACTGATTAACAAGGAAACAGATGAGATCAACGAACACGAGATTTTCATGGGAGACCTGCCGATTATGACCGCGACAGGAACTTTCGTCATTAACGGTGCTGAGCGTGTTATTGTCAGCCAGTTAGTACGTTCCCCTGGAATCTATTATGCCATTGCACACGATAAAATCGGTAAGAGACTGTTTTCCTGTACAGTAATTCCTAACAGAGGAGCATGGCTGGAATATGAGACTGACTCCAACGATGTATTCTATGTGCGTGTGGACAGAACCCGTAAGGTTCCGATCACTGTACTGATCCGTGCACTTGGTGTTGGTTCCAATGCAGAGATCATTGATCTGTTTGGCGAAGAGCCGAAGATCCTTGCAAGTTTCACAAAGGATACTTCTACAAATTATGAAGAAGGTCTTCTTGAACTGTATAAGAAAATCCGTCCAGGCGAGCCGCTTGCAGTTGAGAGCGCAGAGAGCCTGATCAATGCGATGTTCTTTGATCCGAGAAGATATGATCTTGCCAAGGTCGGACGTTATAAATTTAATAAGAAACTTCATTTCAATAAACGAATTGTTGGTCATAAGCTGGCTGACGATGTGGTTGAGGGCTCTACAGGAGAAATTCTTGCAGAGGCTGGTACTATCGTAACCAGAGAACTGGCTGATGCCATTCAGAACGCTGCAGTTCCATTTGTATGGATCCAGGGTGAAGAAGACCGCAGAATTAAAGTCCTTTCTAACTTAATGGTAGACATGCATCACTATCTGCCAGAAATTGAGAACCTGGAAGAGCTTGGGGTTACAGAGTTAGTATATTACCCTGTACTCGAAAAAATTCTGGAAGAAAATGACACACTTGAGGATAGAATTGCTGCTATCCGCAGAGATATCCATGACCTGATTCCGAAACATATTACAAGAGAAGATATTTTTGCTTCTATTAATTACAATATGCATCTGGAATACGGCATTGGAAATGACGACGATATCGACCACTTAGGAAACCGTCGTATCCGTGCGGTTGGTGAACTGCTTCAGAATCAGTACCGTATCGGTCTTTCCAGACTTGAGCGTGTGGTTCGTGAGAGAATGACAACACAGGATGTGGAGAGCATTTCCCCGCAGTCCTTGATCAATATCAAACCTGTAACAGCTGCTGTAAAAGAGTTCTTCGGATCTTCCCAGCTGTCACAGTTCATGGATCAGAACAACCCTCTTGGTGAGCTGACCCATAAGAGACGTCTTTCCGCACTTGGACCTGGCGGTTTGTCACGAGACAGAGCCGGATTCGAGGTTCGAGACGTTCACTATTCCCATTACGGAAGAATGTGCCCGATCGAGACTCCTGAGGGTCCGAACATCGGTCTGATCAACTCCCTTGCATCTTATGCAAAGCTGAATCAGTACGGATTTGTTGAGGCACCTTACCGTAAGATTGATAAAACGGATCCTATGAATCCGCGTGTAACTGACGAAGTTGTTTACATGACCGCTGATGAAGAGGATAACTACCATGTAGCACAGGCGAATGAGGCACTTGACGCAGAAGGACATTTCGTTCGTAAGAACGTTTCCGGTCGTTATCGTGAAGAGACTCAGGAGTATGAGCGTCAGATGTTTGATTACATGGACGTATCTCCTAAGATGGTATTCTCTGTAGCTACAGCCCTGATCCCATTCCTTCAGAACGATGATGCGAACCGTGCGCTGATGGGATCAAACATGCAGCGTCAGGCCGTTCCGCTTCTTACTACAGAAGCACCAGTTGTTGGTACAGGAATGGAAGCAAAGACAGCTGTTGACTCCGGTGTTTGTGTGGTTGCAAGAAAGTCTGGTACTGTACTTCGCTCCACATCTACCGATATCAGCATCAAGAATGATGATGGAACAAAAGATGATTATCATCTTACCAAATTCATGCGCAGTAACCAGAGCAACTGTTACAACCAGCGTCCGATCGTTAATCAGGGCGAGCACGTTGAAGCAGGTGATGTTATTGCCGATGGTCCGTCTACTTCTCAGGGAGAGCTTGCTCTTGGCAAGAACCCTCTGATCGGATTTATGACCTGGGAAGGTTATAACTACGAGGATGCCGTACTGTTAAGTGAGAAACTTGTACAGAACGATGTTTATACATCTGTTCACATTGAAGAATATGAAGCAGAATCCCGTGATACAAAGCTTGGACCGGAAGAGATCACTCGTGATGTTCCAGGCGTAGGTGATGATGCACTCAAGGATCTTGATGAGCGCGGAATCATTCGTATCGGTGCAGAGGTTCGTGCTGGTGATATCCTTGTTGGTAAGGTTACTCCTAAGGGAGAGACTGAGCTTACAGCAGAGGAGAGACTTCTTCGTGCAATCTTCGGTGAGAAAGCACGTGAGGTTCGTGATACTTCCCTTAAGGTACCACACGGTGAGTATGGTATCGTTGTAGACGCCAAGGTATTCACAAGAGAAAATGGTGATGAGCTGTCTCCAGGAGTTAATCAGTCTGTACGTATCTATATCGCACAGAAGAGAAAAATCTCCGTTGGTGATAAGATGGCTGGTCGTCATGGTAACAAGGGTGTCGTTTCCCGTGTACTTCCGGTTGAGGATATGCCATTCCTTCCGAACGGACGTCCACTGGATATCGTGCTGAACCCGCTGGGTGTACCTTCCCGTATGAACATTGGACAGGTCCTGGAAATTCATTTAAGTCTTGCTGCCAAAGCACTTGGCTTTAATATTTCCACACCGGTATTCGATGGTGCAAACGAGAATGATATCCAGGATACACTGGAACTTGCAAATGACTATGTAAATACAGAAGATTTTGAAGAGTTCCGTGAGAAATACAAAGACATTCTGGCACCTGATGTAATGCAGTATCTGGATGAGAACAAAGCCCACAGAGCATTGTGGAAAGGTGTTCCGATTTCCAGAGATGGTAAAGTACAGCTTCGTGACGGACGTACCGGAGAGTTCTTCGACGGTCCGACCACAATCGGACACATGCATTACCTGAAACTGCATCATCTGGTTGATGATAAGATCCATGCCCGTTCCACAGGTCCTTACTCTCTGGTTACACAGCAGCCACTGGGTGGTAAAGCTCAGTTCGGTGGACAGCGTTTCGGAGAGATGGAGGTTTGGGCTCTGGAGGCATACGGTGCATCCTATACACTCCAGGAAATCCTGACAGTTAAATCCGATGATGTAGTCGGTCGTGTGAAGACTTATGAAGCAATCATCAAGGGTGATAACATCCCTGAGCCTGGTATTCCGGAATCCTTTAAGGTTCTTCTTAAAGAGCTCCAGTCCCTGGCATTGGATGTACGTGTGCTCAAAGATGATCAGACAGAAGTTCAGATCATGGAGAATGTAGATTACGGCGAAACCGATCTTCGTGCAGTTATCGAGGGAGATTCCCGCGGCCACAGAGGAGAGGAATCCTTCAGCAAACATGGCTATACCAAGCAGGAGTTTGACGGAGAGGAACTTGTTGATGTGGACGAGGACGAAGAAGAGGATTATGAATCCGAAATCGACGATTCCTACGATGATATCGAAGAGTAGAAAGGGGAAAAGAATACATGGCAGAATCAACCAATACCAATGAAACATATCAGCCAATGACTTTTGATGCCATTAAAATCGGACTGGCGTCCCCGGAAAAGATCAGAGAGTGGTCAAGAGGTGAGGTTACAAAACCGGAAACCATCAACTACCGTACCTTGAAACCGGAGAAAGACGGACTTTTCTGTGAAAGAATTTTCGGACCAAGCAAGGACTGGGAGTGCCACTGCGGTAAATATAAGAAAATCCGTTATAAAGGTGTTGTCTGCGACCGATGCGGCGTTGAGGTTACCAAGGCTTCCGTTCGTAGAGAGCGTATGGGTCACATTGAGCTTGCTGCTCCTGTTTCCCATATCTGGTATTTCAAGGGTATTCCGTCCCGTATGGGACTTATCCTGGATCTGACTCCAAGAACACTGGAGAAAGTTCTTTACTTTGCAAATTATATTGTACTGGATCCGGCAGATTCCGGACTTCAGTACAAGCAGATCCTTACAGAGAGAGAATATCAGGATGCCCGTGAGTCTTACGGAAATAACTTCCGCGTAGGCATGGGTGCTGAGGCTATCAAAGAGCTCCTTATGGCTATCGATCTTGAGAAGGATTCCGCTGAATTAAAGGCAGAGCTGGTTAAGGCAACAGGCCAGAAGCGTGCAAGGATCATCAAACGTCTTGAGGTTGTTGAATCCTTCCGCGAGTCAGGAAACCGTCCTGAGTGGATGATTCTTGATGTTGTTCCTGTAATCCCGCCAGATCTTCGTCCTATGGTACAGCTGGATGGTGGACGTTTTGCGACATCTGACCTGAATGATTTGTACAGAAGAATCATTAATCGTAATAATCGTCTGAAAAGACTGCTGGAGCTTGGTGCTCCGGATATCATTGTCCGCAATGAGAAACGTATGCTTCAGGAAGCAGTTGATGCCCTGATCGACAATGGTCGTCGTGGACGTCCGGTTACAGGTCCTGGAAACAGAGCCCTGAAATCCCTTTCTGATATGCTGAAAGGTAAATCCGGACGTTTCCGTCAGAACCTTCTTGGTAAGCGTGTTGACTACTCCGGACGTTCCGTTATTGTTGTTGGACCAGAGCTGAAGATTTATCAGTGCGGTCTGCCAAAAGAGATGGCAATCGAGCTGTTTAAGCCTTTCGTTATGAAAGAACTGGTAGCAAACGGTACCTCTCACAATATTAAGAATGCCAAGAAGATGGTAGAGAAGCTTGAGCCAGCTGTATGGGACGTTCTGGAAGATGTTATCAAAGAACATCCGGTTATGCTGAACCGTGCACCTACACTGCATCGTCTGGGTATCCAGGCGTTTGAGCCGATCCTTGTAGAAGGTAAGGCTATTAAGCTTCATCCGCTTGTTTGTACCGCTTTCAACGCTGACTTCGATGGTGACCAGATGGCTGTCCATCTTCCACTGTCCCAGGAAGCACAGGCAGAGTGCCGTTTCCTGCTTCTGTCTCCGAACAACCTTCTGAAACCTTCTGATGGTGGACCGGTAGCCGTTCCTTCACAGGATATGGTCCTTGGTATTTACTATCTGACACAGGAAAGACCTGGAAATAAGGGAGAAGGAAAGTTCTTCAAGAGCGTAAATGAGGCAATTCTGGCATATGAGAATCAGGTAATTACTCTGCAGTCCAAGATTCTTGTCCGCTGCAGCAAGGTAATGCCGGATGGAAGCACTTTCACAGGCAACGTGCAGTCTACACTGGGACGTTTCCTGTTCAATGAGATCCTGCCACAGGATCTTGGATTTGTTGACAGAAGCATTCCGGGAAATGAACTTCTTCTTGAGGTTGACTTCCTGGTTGGTAAGAAACAGCTGAAACAGATCCTTGAAAAAGTTATTAATACTCACGGAGCAACCAAGACTGCTGAGGTTCTGGACTCTATCAAAGCTATGGGTTACAAGTATTCTACAAGAGCTGCCATGACTGTATCTATTTCTGATATGACCGTGCCGCCGCAGAAGCCTGAGATGATCAAGGCTGCACAGGATACTGTAGATAAGATCACAAAGAACTATAAACGTGGTCTTATTACTGAGGAAGAGCGTTATAAAGAGGTTGTGGATACCTGGAAGAAGACTGACGATGAGCTTACTCATGCACTTCTTTCCGGACTTGATAAGTACAACAACATCTTCATGATGGCTGACTCTGGTGCCCGTGGATCTGATAAACAGATCAAACAGCTTGCAGGTATGCGTGGATTGATGGCCGATACAACCGGACATACAATCGAGCTTCCTATCAAGTCAAACTTCCGTGAGGGTCTGGACGTACTGGAATATTTCATGTCCGCTCATGGAGCTCGTAAAGGACTTTCTGATACCGCTCTTCGTACAGCCGATTCCGGTTACCTGACAAGACGTCTTGTTGACGTATCTCAGGATCTGATCGTACGTGAGATGGACTGCTGTGAGAACAGAGCAGAGATTTCCGGTATGTATGTAAAAGGTTTCATGGATGGCAAGGAGGAGATCGAGAGCCTTCAGGATCGTATTACAGGTCGTTTCTCCTGCGAGACCATTAAGAATAAAGAGGGCGAAGTCCTTGTAAAAGCAAACCACATGATCACTCCGAAGCGTGCTGCACGTATCATGAAAGAGGGTGTAGACAACATTACCGGAGGTGCTGTTGAGCAGGTTAAGATCCGTACCATCCTGAGCTGTAAGTGTAAGGTTGGTGTGTGTGCGAAGTGCTATGGCGCAAACATGGCTACCGGTGAGCCGGTACAGGTTGGTGAGTCCATCGGTATCATCGCTGCACAGTCTATCGGTGAGCCAGGTACACAGCTGACCATGCGTACTTTCCATACAGGTGGTGTTGCCGGTGGAGATATCACACAGGGTCTTCCTCGTGTCGAGGAGCTTTTTGAGGCAAGAAAGCCGAAAGGACTTGCTGTTATCACTGAAATCAAGGGTGTTGCTACAATCAATGACACCAAGAAGAAGAGAGAGATCATCGTAACAGATCCGGAGACTGGTGATTCCAAGACTTACCTGATTCCATACGGTTCCCGTATCAAGATCATGGACGGACAGGTTATGGAGGCTGGTGATGAGCTTACAGAAGGTAGTGTAAACCCGCATGATATCCTTCGAATCAAGGGTGTTCGTGCAGTTCAGGATTACATGATCCGTGAGGTTCAGCGTGTATACCGTCTTCAGGGTGTTGAGATCAACGATAAACATATCGAGGTTATCGTTCATCAGATGCTGAAGAAAATCCGTATCGAGGATAACGGAGATTCTGAGTTCCTGCCAGGTACACTTGTTGACTTCCTCGAGTATGAGGAAGTAAATGAGAAACTGGAAGCTGAGGGATTACGTCCTGCAATTGGAAAACAGGGAATGCTTGGTATTACCAAGGCATCTCTGGCAACTGATTCCTTCTTATCAGCTGCTTCTTTCCAGGAGACTACCAAGGTTCTGACCGAAGCTGCCATCAAGGGTAAGGTTGACCATCTGATCGGTCTGAAAGAGAATGTAATCATCGGTAAACTGATTCCAGCTGGTACAGGTATGAAGTGCTACAGCGATGTAGAGCTTGATACAGGAATGCCGGAAGAGCCAGAAGAAATCGAATTTGATGAAATGGACGACGAGGATCAGGATGTGCTGGATGTAGCGGAAGACTCAGAAGAGCTGGAGACTGCTGATGAGGCAGATCTTGCAGTGGATGAGGATGAGGATACATTTGAGGATGAGGATTCTTCTGAAGACAGTGAAGAATAAACGATAAAATATGAAATCCCCCAGGGTGACAGAAATGTTGCTTTGGGGGATTTTTGTGTAACAGAGAATTCTATGGAACTTACAGTTACACAAAAAAGTGCAGCCCGGCAGGAACACACTGCAGCAGCAAGGGAAATGCTGCTTGAGACAATCCGCCGTAGGCGAGGGTAAGGAAAAATATGGATAGAGGAAAATACAACCTGGTCTATCATTTGTGGTAAGATTCCTGTATAATGTTTTATGTAACTATTCAGAAGGCAGTATTCCGCGAGGTGTTCTGGGGGAAAAGTAGTTCACAGAAAACCCGAGAATAGCGGTGCGAAATCACGTAAACCATGATTTCTGTGCATCGTGACGGGGAAGACTTGCCAGTCCATTTAAAAAGTCATTACCCGTTCGAGGAGGGAGAACATACATGGATAAAGATGTTCCGGTTTCCGTCTGGCCAGAATGGGAACTTATAGAGAAAATAGGCGAAGGATCCTTTGGGAAAGTGTATAAAGCAAAGCGGACAGAACGAGGCCGCTCTTTTTACTCCGCAATCAAGATTATATCCATACCGGCAAGTAAGGGAGAACTTGATAGCGTACGCTCAGAGATGAATAATGAGCAGTCTACCAGGGAATATTTTCGAAATCTGGTAGAAGACTGCATTCAGGAAATATATACTATGGAGCATTTTTGCGGAAATTCCCATGTGGTTTCATTTGAAGATTTCAAAGTGGTGGAATATTTGGATGAGATCGGCTGGGACATTTCCATAAGAATGGAATATCTTACCAGCTTTATGGATTACTGCACAGGCAAGGAGCTTACTGAGAAGGAAGTGATCAAACTTGGCTGTGACCTGGCTATGGCATTGATTTATTGCAGGAAATTGAATATTATTCACCGTGATGTGAAACCGGAGAATATTTTTGTGTCCAGATTCGGTGACTTTAAGCTGGGCGATTTTGGAATTGCCAGGGAACAGGCACATACCATGAGCAATATGTCCAAGAAAGGTACCTATTCCTACATGGCACCGGAGATTTACAAGGGAGAGAAGTACGACAGCAGTATTGATATCTATTCCCTTGGAATTGTATTATATAAACTGATGAATCAGAACAGGCTGCCTTTTCTTTCGCTGGATAAGCAGCTGATTACATACAGAGATAAAGAGACTGCCCTTGCACGGAGAATGGCAGGGGAGAAAATGCCGGCACCAGTTAATGCCAGTGCTGCTTTTTCCCACATTATACTAAAAGCATGTGCATATGAGCCGGGGAAACGTTACAGGAAACCAGAAGATATGCTGCGGGATTTGGAGAAGCTTCGTCTGGCACCGGTGAATGCAGAGAAAGAGTGGGAGAAGTCCCAGTGGGAGCTGACAAATTCAGCAGAACTTGAGCGGGATCAGAGAAGATATGCCCCTCAGGAGCCGGAAGACCGTATGGAGCGGACCCATGTGGCAGAAGACCCTCAGATTGAGAAAGCTGTCCGGGAAGAAGAGGCACAGCTCAGAAAGCCTGCGAAAAATGCAGTGAAAAATTATGAGAAACAGTCAGTAAATGCCTCTTCCACTAAGCGAAAGAAGCAGCAGAGAAGCGGGTGGGACCAGGAAAGACAGATTTCACCATGGACAGTTTCCCTTATTGTAGTGGCGCTTGCGGCATGCATTATTATTGGTGTTTATATGAAATTAATCCATGATGAGAATCGCAAGGCTCAAAATACGGAGAACGTTATGGAAGTTCTGGAAGCTAATGATAACAGTACTGCTCAAATTGATGAATTTTCTACTTCAATTCAGACAATTAAGGAGCAGGCGAATACAATTGTAAGCGAACTTCCGGACTGCGAGGAAGTTGGCAAGGAAGGCGACCGGCTTCGCTACTATGACAGCAACGGGAAACTGGTGAAAGCGCTGATTTATCCGGAGACATCCGAAGATGGAGTTTATGAGGAGTATTATTATTGGGATGAACGTCTGTTTTTTGCATATGTATGGACCGGTAATAAGAAGGAATTATATTACTATGACAAGCGTGGCAAACTGATCCGCTGGATCGATACAGACGGAACTGTCCACGATAAGGAGAATGACAGTACTGAGTACACCAAGCGTGGCGAGAAATACTGGAAAAATGCGCTGGAGCAGTTAGATGAATGATGATACCGGTCATATAAGAAGTGGCTGTGATTCTTTGGAACATCGACAGACAGGCGAAGAGGAATAGAATGACATATCATATTGATTATGCATATACCTGCCATGCAGGGAAAGTGCGACCAAATAACGAGGACAATTTCTGGTGCTGTGGAGAGTACCTTCCAGTGAGTAATCATGGAACAGAAGAAATCCGTACTGGTCTCAGACTTCGGGAGAGCCTTCCGGTAATGTCTGTTTTTGACGGCATGGGAGGGGAGAGCCAGGGGGAAATGGCTGCCTGGCTTGCTTCTGACAGCCTGGAGCATTTTTATAGGGAAAATAAGGGGATGCTTCGTAAAGCACCAGAACTTTTTCTTACAGAAGCCTGTAAGAATATGAATCAGGCTGTATGTGATTATGGTCGGGAACAACGGATCAGTGCCATGGGAACTACTATGGCGATGATTGCTTTTGGAAAAAAAGAAGCGTATATCTGTAATCTGGGAGACAGCAGGATTTATCGGTTTTCCAAGGGGAATTTTTCACAGATTTCCAGAGATCATGTGTTGAAAAGCTGCAGATTTGGGAAAGCACCACTGACTCAGTTTCTGGGAGTGGAGGAGACCGAGATGAAGCTGGAACCTGCCATTGCGGCAGTTCCTTATCAGGATAGGGACCGTTATCTGCTTTGCTCAGACGGGGTAACAGATATGTTATCTGATCGCGAGATTGAAGAAATTATGAAGCTGGAGGACTCAATTCGTGATATTGCCCATGCTCTTTTAACAAGGGTACTGGATAAAGGGGCCAGAGATAATACTACGATCATTCTCTGCGAGGTAAGAGCAGATAATCGGCCGTTCAAAACCTGGCTTTTGCAGAAGAAGGGATAAATCAGAGGGCAAAATTTTTCACAATTTAAGTAGTTGATTATAGGAAAATGAAGGTGATTTATGATGAAAAATCGTATGCAGGATCTTGATTTTGAACAGACAGTGGCATTTGATTCCGTAAAGGATTTTGAATTTACCAGAAGGGCCGCCCAGAGATTTCGTCAGGTAGTCAGTCTGGACGGATTTGAGGATGAAGATGCGGACGTTATTTTTCATTATTTATATAAAGAGATGGAGCTGGTTTCGTTCGGAGATCATTTGAAGAGATATATCTATGAAAGAGCCGGGATTGAGGAACCGTTTGGGGAAGTGCCTCAGGAGGTATACCGAGATATTGCAGTTGATTCTTTCCGGGAAACGTATACACCCAAGTCTATGAATCCTACTTCAACTAAGCTTCCTGCGTTGGTGAACAACTGGCTTACACAGGCCTCAGTAAAGCGCGAGACTGTATTTCTGCTGGGCTTCGGGCTTCGCATGAGCGCGGAGGATGTTTCTGACTTTTTGACAAGGGTGCTGAAGGAGCAGGATTTTGATTTCCATAATCCAGAGGAAGTGATTTACTGGTATTGTTATAGTAAGCAGCTTCCTTACAGCAAGGCAGAGGAATATAAAGAGAATTACAAATCCATGGAACCTGCAACAGATAAGGGGAAAGTGGCAGAAGTGATAGGCGGCGATTTTATCATAGATACAGAGGAAAAATTGCTGAAATATCTGGCATGCCTGAAAGCTGGCTGGGATGATCCCATGAATGAGAAGAGTCAGGCATTTCAGGAGTTCCTGCGCCTTCTGGAACACGCGAAGCAGATCATTGCGGCCATGTATCAGAAGGATGAGGAGGAGAAATGCCGGGATAAGATCTGGAAACCGGAGAATATTACTCCTTCTGATCTGGAGAAGGTAATCTGCAATGGTATTCCTATTAATAAGATGGGAAATCTAAAAAAAATGTCGGCCTCTATCCTGGCGAAACATTTCAGCCAGAAGAGATTCAGCAGACAGAGAATTACCAATATTCTGAATCACAAATTCCCGGTAGAGCGGTTTGATCTTCTTACGCTGGAGTTCTTTATCGTGTCTCAGGAGATGGAGGATGATGATCCCTATGACAGATACCACCATTTCATAGAGGAAGCGCAGAGAATTCTGAAAAAGTGTGGAATGAGCGAGATTTATATTGTGAACCCATATGAATGCTTCCTTCTGATGTGTCTTTTGACGGATTGTCCGCTGGCTGTTTTTTCGGAGATATGGGAAATGTCATATGAAGAGAATGGGGACGAGGAGTAAGAAATTTCTTAATATAGAAATGCGCAGTGCTGTTTGGAGGCACTGCGCATTTTTAATAGCAATTAAGGTTAATCATTATAGTAGAGATAAATACTGCGGCTAAGCTGTGCAATTGTATTCTGGGCTTCTCCCGGGCTGGAGAGGTTCTGGGAAAGGAAGACGATGACCAGATCGTTTCCACCCTGTGCGTTGTACAGGATTCCGGCATCATTTTCTACATCGGAAAGCTCACCGGTTTTGTTGGCAACGCTGACGCCCTCTGGCAGGGCAGCCGGAATCTTGTTGGTACGTTGCTGCTGCTTCAGAAGGGAATACATTTCTTCTGCATGTAAAAGGCTTGGCGTCTGAGTAGTACCAGAGCAGATCTGGTAAATTTCTTTCAGGAATTTTCCACAGTCATAGGCAGAAGTGTAATTATCTCCGAATTCATTGCTGGCAAGAAGCAGTCGTCCCATGGAAGTATTTGTGTAGCCGTGAGACTGACAGAAACTGTTTACTTTCTGCATACCTGCAGTGCTGTCGCCACTTCCCAGGCAGGAAACCAGACTGTTTGCCGCGTCATTATCACTGACGGTGATCATTGGTGTCAGATAGGAATCCAGGGTGGCAGAACCATACTGCTGGGACAAAGAATCATAATTCTCATATACTGCACCCATAATGAAAAGCTTGATCAGGCTGGCTGCCTGCATTGGGGAATCATTGATCGTAGCCTCTGAGCCGCCTGAAAGGTCACAGATATAAACGCTCCAGGAACCGTTTGAAACAGGAAGCTGGGATTGAACCTGAGAGACCAGAGTATCCATCTTTTCATCGGATTTGTTGTCAAAAGCAGAACTTCCGTGGGAGGGAGAGATGGTGCCATCATCGTCAGAAAGTTCGGGGGTAATAGCAGCCATGGTAGAATCTTTTTTTCCCTGGGAAGTGCCATCTGTTGTCTGAGCGGAGTTGGAACCGGATGACTGGGAAGGACCTACTGGTTCTGTATTGGCAGCAGGAGTCTGATAAGGAACAGTTACTTCCTCCGGAGTTGGAGAAGACTGTACAGAACCTGCATTTTCTCTCTGGGAAGGTCCCTGGACAGAAGAATCATCAGTAGAAGCTTCGCTGTCGGAATTTCCATCATCAGAAACAAAGCCGCTTTGGTCGGCGTCTTCAGAAGTTTCATCACCAGAGGTAAATCCGGAAGCTTCACCGTCAGTGAAATCTTCAGTCTGGGCTGTTACTGAACCGTTTTTTGCCAGATTAATACTTCTCTGGCTGTCCCTTTTGAAGAAAGTAAGGTAAAGAATGATAAGAATTAGTAAAGCAGCGACAATGCCAAGAAAAATCAGCAGATAAGAAGAGGTTTGTTTCTTTCTATTATTTTTCATAAGTTCTCCTTTCGAATCAATGAAATATCTGGAAGAGACATTATTTTATGGCAATAAATCCAGATTTATTTTTCCGCAAAATATGCATCAATCCCATCAGCGATTCCAGATGCCATTGTGTTCTGAAAATCCGGATTGCTCATTTTCAGATCATCAGATTCATTGGTCATAAATCCCATTTCCACAATAGTTACCGGAATGGTGCTCCAGTTGATTCCAACCATATTGTCGGCATATGTTACGCCGCGGTTTTCAAATCCGGTTGCGTCACAATAGGCATCCAGAATGCACTGGGAAAGGCTGTTGGAATCATCATAGAGCTGGGATACATAAGGATTGGAAGAGGAGGGGGAAATGGTAAGTGCACCGGCAGCAGAGGACGATTCAGCACCATTGGCATGGATACGCACGTAAACCTCGGCCCCCTGTCCGGCAACATATTCAGCTCGCTCTTTATTGCTGATGGCAGTATCATTATCCGTTCTGGTAAGAACAGTCTGATAGCCACGGTCTTCCAGAATCTGCTGCAGCTTCAAAGAAACATCCAGATTCAGCTGATATTCAGGCAGACCTGAAAAAGTTCCCTGGGTTCCTGTTGAGGCTTTGGCTTTCATTTCTGTGGAACCTGGACCAAGAGGTTCAAGGTCACTCATATCCACATTTGGACTCTGATGACCGGGATCAATACCGATTATATGTGACTGGGCTACAGGCGGTCCCTGAAGCTCGTCAGTGGTCTCAGCACAGACAGTGCACAGATTTATAAGTCCTGCTCCGGAAAAAATCATGAGGCCAAATGCAAAAATCCGGGAGAATCCACTGGATTTAGCCACTGCTTTTTTGAAACACATATGTATACTCCTGTTCATGTTAATTCTTTTTTCGACTATTCAGCAGATTGTATTTCGAAAAGCAGGTACTGTAGAGGTGCTGAAAAGTTCTTGTTTCTTATTATAATAATGTGAAGCTGTGAATGCAATGTAAAGTTAAGTTTTCCTAGAGCGTGTTTGAAAAAGGCTTTCTGCAAGATGTGCGTCACAATTTGCGGTATATTTTACCCGAATTCGGTTACCGTAGCCCGCTAAGGCGCCCTCATCCGAGCGAAATCTCCCACAAATTGTGATGCAGATCACGGGAATGATTTTTTTACACGCTCCAGAACAGCAGTAAAAAATACATTATAATAAGAAGAAACCTATTTATAATTCACCGTGATAAATTGTAAAAACCTTGAAAAAATAAGGAAAAATTGATGAAAAACACCTTGACAGAGATATGCAGACAGGATATAATCAAAAAGCGTGCGAAATAAGGCATTTTTTTCCGCGCTTACTAAGATAATAGCAACCGCAAGGAAACCCCATAGAACAATCTATGGAGAAATAAATCGGGAGGTGAAATGGAATGCCAACATTCAACCAGTTAGTAAGAAAAGGACGCCAGACAGCTGTTAAGAAATCTACAGCTCCGGCTCTGCAGAGAACTTATAACTCTTTAAGAAAGAAAGCAGTTGAGCAGTCTGCACCACAGAAACGTGGCGTTTGCACAGCTGTTAAAACAGCTACTCCTAAGAAGCCTAACTCAGCTCTTAGAAAAATCGCCAGAGTTCGTCTTTCCAACGGAATCGAAGTAACAAGCTACATCCCAGGAGAAGGTCACAACCTTCAGGAGCATAGCGTTGTTCTGATCCGTGGAGGAAGGGTTAAGGACTTACCTGGTACAAGATACCACATCATCAGAGGTACTCTTGATACCGCAGGTGTTGCTAACAGAAAACAGGCCCGTTCCAAATACGGCGCTAAGAGACCGAAAGTTAAAAAATAATCCATCCGTATTGCTGCGGAGACTATAGAGATTTGTACGGTATTCCATATACCCTGTCGGTTGCGGGTTAAATATAGGACCATTACCAGTGCGAACATGCAATAGTTTACTGCGTGAGTACCGATGAGATAATCAGGATGATTAAGGAGGGAAGTAACGTGCCACGTAAAGGACATACTCAGAAAAGAGACGTTCTGGCAGACCCGATGTACAACAATAAAGTTGTTACAAAGCTTATCAATAACATCATGTTAGACGGTAAGAAAGGTGTTGCACAGAAAATTGTTTACGGAGCATTCGCCAGAATGGAAGAAAAATCTGGCAAGCCAGCAATTGAAGTATTTGAAGAGGCAATGAACAACGTAATGCCTCAGCTTGAAGTTAAAGCAAGACGTATCGGTGGAGCTACTTATCAGGTTCCAATCGAGGTAAGAGCTGACAGACGTCAGGCTCTGGCTCTTCGCTGGATCACCATGTTTTCCCGCAAGAGAGGCGAGAAGACCATGGAAGAGAAACTGGCTAACGAGCTTATGGATGCAGCCAATAACACCGGAGCATCTGTAAAGAGGAAAGAAGACATGCACAAGATGGCTGAAGCAAATAAAGCATTTGCTCACTATCGCTTCTAATCAAGGAGGAAAATCCATTGGCTGGAAAAGAAGGTAGAGAATACCCGCTCGAGAGAACCAGAAACATTGGTATTATGGCTCATATCGATGCAGGTAAGACAACTCTTACAGAACGAATTCTGTACTATACAGGTGTCAACTACAAGATTGGTGATACTCATGAAGGTACTGCTACCATGGACTGGATGGAGCAGGAGCAGGAGCGTGGTATCACAATCACATCCGCTGCAACAACATGTCACTGGACACTGGAAGAGAACTGCAAACCGAAGCCAGGCGCTTTGGAGCATCGTATCAACATCATTGATACCCCAGGCCACGTAGACTTTACTGTTGAGGTTGAGCGTTCCCTTCGTGTACTGGATGGCGCTGTCGGCGTATTCTGTGCAAAGGGTGGTGTTGAGCCACAGTCTGAGAACGTTTGGCGTCAGGCTGATACCTACAATGTACCACGTATGGCATTCATCAATAAGATGGACATCCTTGGTGCAAACTTCTACGGCGCAGTAGAGCAGATCAAGACTCGTCTTGGTAAAAATGCAATCTGCCTGCAGCTGCCAATCGGAAAAGAAGATGACTTCAAGGGAATCATCGACTTATTCGAAATGAAAGCTTACATCTACAATGATGAGAAGGGCGATGATATCACTATCACCGATATCCCGGAAGACATGAAAGAAGATGCTGAGCTTTATCATACAGAACTGATCGAGAAAATTTGTGAGCTGGACGACGATCTCATGATGGAATATCTTGAGGGAGAAGAGCCAAGCACAGACAGACTGAAAGCAGCCCTGAGAAAAGGTACATGCGAGTGTACAGCTGTTCCGGTATGCTGCGGTTCTGCATATAGAAACAAAGGTGTTCAGAAACTTCTGGACGCTATCCTGGAGTACATGCCTGCTCCAACAGATATTCCACCAATTGATGGTGTTGACATGGATGGAAACCCGACCGTGAGACATTCTTCTGATGAAGAACCGTTTTCCGCTCTGGCATTCAAGATCATGACAGACCCATTCGTTGGAAAACTTGCATATTTCCGTGTATATTCAGGAACAATGAATTCCGGATCCTATGTATATAACTCTACAAAGGGCAAAAAAGAGCGTGTTGGTCGTATCCTTCAGATGCATGCTAACAAGCGTATGGAACTGGATAAGGTTTACTCCGGTGATATTGCTGCTGCTATCGGATTCAAATTTACCACAACTGGTGATACAATCTGTGACGAGCAGCATCCAGTAATCCTTGAGTCCATGGAGTTCCCGGAACCAGTTATCGAGCTGGCTATCGAGCCTAAGACAAAAGCAGGACAGGGTAAACTGGGTGAGGCTCTTGCAAAACTTGCAGAAGAGGATCCGACCTTCCGTGCACATACAGATCAGGAAACAGGACAGACCATTATCGCTGGTATGGGTGAGCTTCACCTTGAGATCATCGTTGACCGTCTTCTTCGTGAGTTCCACGTAGAGGCTAACGTAGGTGCTCCTCAGGTTGCTTACAAAGAGACAATCACCAAGGCTGTTGACGTAGACAGTAAATATGCTAAACAGTCCGGTGGTCGTGGACAGTATGGTCACTGTAAAGTTAAATTCGAGCCTATGGATGCCAACGGCGAAGAACTGTACAAGTTCGAGTCTACTGTTGTCGGCGGTGCTATTCCGAAGGAATATATCCCGGCTGTAGGAGAAGGTATCGAAGAGGCTATGAAGGCTGGTATCCTTGGTGGATATCCGGTTGTTGGTGTACATGCAAATGTATACGATGGATCTTATCATGAAGTCGATTCTTCTGAGATGGCATTCCACATTGCAGGTTCTCTTGCATTCAAGGATGCTATGCAGAAGGCAGCTCCAATCCTTCTTGAGCCTATCATGAAGGTTGAAGTAACCACACCAGAGGATTACATGGGTGATGTTATCGGTGATATCAACTCCCGTCGTGGTCGTATCGAAGGTATGGATGATATCGGCGGAGGTAAGATGATCCGTGGATATGTTCCGCTTTCCGAAATGTTCGGATATGCAACAGATCTTCGTTCCAGAACTCAGGGACGTGGTAACTACTCCATGTTCTTCGAGAAATACGAGCCAGTTCCAAAGAGTGTTCAGGAAAAAGTTCTGGCAAAGAAAGACTGATTTAACTACAGGCTGAATCAGGATTTCACATGAAACAATAAAAAGCTTGCAAATATCCTTGATTTGCAATATAATCAAGGATAGCAAGTTTAAAATCGATATGGCGCTCTATTTTTATAGAGAATGAGCCAACTAATCAAGGAGGACATTTTAAAATGGCAAAGGCTAAGTTTGAGAGAACAAAACCGCATTGTAACATTGGTACTATTGGACACGTTGACCATGGTAAAACAACTTTAACAGCAGCTATCACAAAAGTTCTTGCTGAAAGAGTTCCAGGAAACGTAGTAGAGAACTTCGAAGATATCGATAAAGCTCCAGAGGAAAGAGAGCGTGGTATCACAATTTCTACAGCACACGTTGAGTATCAGACAGAGAAGAGACATTATGCACACGTTGACTGCCCAGGACATGCTGACTACGTTAAGAACATGATCACTGGTGCAGCTCAGATGGATGGTGCTATCCTTGTTGTAGCAGCTACCGATGGTGTTATGGCTCAGACTAAAGAGCACGTTCTTCTTGCTCGTCAGGTTGGTGTTCCTTACATCGTTGTATTCATGAACAAATGTGATATGGTTGACGATGAAGAGCTTCTTGAGCTGGTTGAGATGGAGATTCGTGAGCTTCTTTCCGAGTATGACTTCCCAGGAGATGATATCCCGGTAATCAAAGGTTCTGCTCTTAAAGCTCTTGAGGATCCAGCTGGTGAGTGGGGCGACAGAATCATGGATCTTATGGATGCTGTTGACAGCTATATCCCAGATCCACAGCGTGACACAGATAAACCATTCGTTATGCCTGTAGAGGATGTATTCTCTATCACAGGACGTGGAACAGTTGCTACTGGTAGAGTAGAGGCTGGTGTTCTTCACGTATCTGATGAGGTTGAGATCGTTGGTATCAAAGAAGAGACTCGTAAAGTAGTTGTAACTGGTATCGAGATGTTCCGTAAACTTCTTGATGAGGCTCAGGCTGGTGATAACATCGGAGCACTTCTTCGTGGTGTTCAGAGAAACGAGATCGAGCGTGGACAGGTTCTTGCTAAACCAGGAACAATCACATGCCATACAAAATTCACAGCTCAGGTTTACGTTCTGACTAAAGACGAGGGTGGCCGTCATACACCATTCTTCAACAACTATCGTCCACAGTTCTACTTCAGAACAACAGACGTTACAGGTGTTATCAGCCTTCCAGAAGGAACAGAGATGTGCATGCCAGGAGATAACATCGAGATGACAATCGAACTGATCCACCCAATCGCTATGAGCCAGGGTCTTACTTTCGCTATCCGTGAAGGTGGACGTACTGTTGGATCAGGACGTGTTGCTACAGTTATCGAATAATTATAGCATAACTTCTAATTTAAATATATTGCGTACCGCAAGGTACATGTGTCCAAGCGTAAGATACCCCGGAACCGTAAGGTTTCCGGGGTTTTTCTGTTATATAAGCGATACAAAACTAAAGGGAACGTTTATAGTATTTTACGATGAACTATGGTAGAATAAGTCAAAGATAAATTGTGGTTTGCCGAAGCAAAACAAATGCTTTACGAAAATACGGGATGGACAGAATATAAATGTTTGAATTGAACCTATAATTCAAATTGGAGGTAACTATTTTATGAAAGTAAACTGTGTCTGGGAACACAATGGCGATGACACAATCTTGTATTCGTCCAATTTTGTTGGGGCGTTCACAAGAGGCAAGTCTAGGAGCGAAGCAATTCAAAAAATGCCGTCTGAAATTATGTCTTACTTAAAGTGGAAAGGTGATCTGATTTCGGATATTCTGGAGTCTGAGATTATTCAGGAAAAAGCATCTGAACTTACCATTTCAGATGCAGACTCAGATGTACTTTTTGATGAAGAGAAGAAGCCGCTAAGATTGGCTGAATATGAAGCACTAAAAGCACTTGCTATGAAATCTGCCAATGATTTTTTGACGTTGTATCGGGCGATACCAAATAAAGATAAAAGTGTTTTGCCAGTTAGAACTACTTTTTACGGCGAAATTCCGCGTACGGCGCGGGAAATGTATGAGCATACGAAAAATGTTAATGCATATTACTTCAGAGAAATCGGGGTTCAGGCAGATAATAACGGAACTATTGAGGAATGTAGAAATCATGGATTTGAATTGCTAGAGCAGAAACAGAACTTTCTGGAAAATAAAGTTTATCTTGGGAGCTATGATGAAGAATGGTCATTGCGGAAGGTACTGCGGAGATTTATCTGGCATGACAGGATTCATGCGAAAGCAATGTATCGGATGGCACTAAAGACTTTTGGAAAAGATGCGGTTCCAAATGTTTTTTCTTTCTGTGTAGAGAAAGAGTAGAAAGTTCTTCGGAAGTTAAGGAGGTGCATATAGATGAAATTAGCAGATTTATCATCCGGTCCTGACTGGGTAGTATGGATTGTTTTTGTGATATTTGCTGTACTTTCTATAGTTTTAATTTCTGGACACGGGAGTTGGGTTATTTCCGGATATAATACAGCTTCAAAAACAGAAAAGGAAAAATATGATGAAAAGAAGTTATGCAGAACAATGGGAATTGGAATGTCTATTATATCAATTCTTATATTAATTATGGGGTTGTTTGAAAGTGTTCTGCCTGCATTTTTTGTATATATTGCAGTGGGAATTATTGTGGTTGATGTCGTGGTAATTATTATTTTAGGAAACACGCTATGCAGAAAATAATGATTTTTAGTTTATGGAATTGACAGAAAGGAGGTCGCTGTGATGTTTATATTTTTATGTATTTGTTCACTTTTAGTACCGTTATCTATGATTATATTAGGATATACGTGGAAGAATAAGCCTCCTAAAGATCGACAGGGAATGTCAGGATATCGAAGTACTATGTCAAGGATGAATGATGAAACATGGAAATATGCACACAGATGTTGGGGAGGGTTAAACTTTGTTTTAGCAATCATTCTGACGATATTATCGATTTTTATTTTGATTTTAATGAAAGACGACACAAACTTCGAAATGATTTCTGTGTATTTGGTGTTTTTACAACTGGGAATTATGGTACTCACAATTATTCCAACAGAATTTTTGCTGCATAAGCATTTTACAAAGCAAGGAGTGAAAAAATAGCTAATTTTTGTCTTGTGAAAATGTTTTGCCTGCATTTTTTGTATATATTGCATTGGGGATTATTTTGGTTAATGTGGTGGTAATCATCATTTTAGGAAACACGTTATGTAGAAAGTAATGATTTCCAGTTTGAAAAGCCATAGTTACTGTTCACTGGTAACATTCCGCGAGGTGTTTTTTGTGAACAAAGTTCACAGAAAACCCGAGAATTGCGGCGCGAAATCATGCGAATGCATGATTTCTGTGCATCGCGGAGCGGTTACTGGTCACGGAGTGAACAGTAACAAGCCATATTCAATCCTTGGTGTAGATTTAAACCTGTCCTTGTGATAGCTGTGGGAATCGAGTAAAATAAATTATATAAAAATTTGACGGGAGGTTTTTGTATGGGAAGTTATCTGAATCCGGGAAACAAAGGGTTTCAGGAAAGCCTGAATTCGAAAATTTATGTGGATAAAACCGGTTTGATTGAAAAAACAAATGCAGCTCTTAATACCCGTCAGAAATTTGTGTGTGTCAGCCGTCCGCGACGTTTTGGAAAATCGATGGCGGCGGATATGCTGGCCGCTTACTATGCTCGTGGAGAGGATTCGGCTGAATTATTTAAATCGCTCAAAATCAGAAAAGCAGAATCCTATGAAAAACATCGTAATCAGTATGATGTCATTAAAGTAAATATGCAGGAATTTCTAAGCATGACACACAGTATGGATGAAATGCTGTCCATGTTGCAGAAATATCTGATTTTTGACCTGATGGATCATTTTGAAACGGTTCGCTTTCGTGATGAACATAATCTGATTCAGGTGATGAAGGATATTTACAGTAAAACAAATCATTCCTTTATTATTTTGATTGATGAGTGGGACTGTCTGTTTCGGGAATATAAACAGGATAAAGAAGCACAGAAAGAATATTTGGATTTCCTTCGTGCATGGTTGAAAGATAAAGACTATGTTGCGTTGGCTTATATGACGGGAATTCTTCCAATCAAGAAATATGGATCTCATTCTGCGTTAAATATGTTTACCGAGTATTCCATGACCGATCCGGGTGATCTGGCGGAATATTTTGGTTTCACAGAGAAGGAAGTATTCGCTCTTTGTGAAAAATATGATATGAGTTTCGAAGAAGCAAAGATGTGGTACGATGGTTATCAGTTGATCGCGCATCGGCAGACAGGAAATGAAATATATTCCATGTACAGTCCAAAATCCGTTGTAGAGGCAATGCTGCGTCACAAATTTGGAACCTACTGGAACCAGACGGAAACATACGAGGCTTTGAAAATTTATATTCAAATGGATATGGATGGGCTGAAAGATTCTGTAGTTCGAATGCTTGCAGGCGATGCTGTTTCCATTCATATTGGAACATTCAGCAACGATATGATTACATTTGCAACGAAAGATGATGTATTGACTTTGCTGGTGCACCTTGGCTATCTGACGTATAACAGTACAGCTGAAACTGTGAGTATTCCCAATAAAGAAGTTTCACAGGAATATATTAATGCAATCAGCACAATGAACTGGTACGGAGTGGCAGAGTCAGTGGAGGCTTCACGTAAATTACTGGAAGCCTTATGGGAAATGGATGCAGATGCTATTGCTGCAGGAGTTGAGAAAGCACATGAGGAAATTTCGATTCTCCAATATAACGATGAAAATTCTCTTAGCTGTACCATTCATCTTGCATTCTATTTTGCACGTGAATACTACACTATGGTTCGTGAACTGCCAGCAGGAAAAGGATTTGCTGATGTGTGCATGATCCCAAGACCACATCATCGTGATAAACCGGCGATAGTAATTGAATTGAAATGGGACAAAAGTGCGGTTGGTGCAATTGAACAGATTAAAGAAAAACAGTATGGTAATGTCTTGAAAGATTATCAGGGAAATTTATTGCTTGTTGGAATCAATTATAATAAGACAACTAAAAAACATGAATGTGTAATCGAAGCAATGAAAAAATAGGCAAGAAGGTGGGCAGACGGAGATATTTTCGATAATGCCACAGTTCTTGAAGGTCTGGGGAGATGAGAATCTTCCAGAGGTGAGGTAAACACAAGGGTGAAGACGTGTAAAAGTATCTTCACCCTTAAAGTTTACGCTCTATTTAGATTTGCGTGCGACTAATAAAAACCGATGGATTCGTCCTTCTACGCAGCCGTTTTGTTCTAAAATCTGTTGAGCATGCAGCAGGCTGTTTTTACAACGATCTACAGAGAAGTCAGGAAATTCCCACTCTATAATATGTGAAAACCAGACCAGTGCACCTATATCAAAAAACTTGATTGGGCGGAAACATTCCTGGGCGTCCAGAATATAGAAACCTGCATCATGAAATTGCTTGCAAACGATATCCAGGTACTGCTCTGGAAATGGAAGCTTGGTTTTTCCTAAGAGAAGCTCTACCAGTTCACGGTCATTTTCCGCGCCAACCTGTTCGGTGATAAAAATCCCTCCGCTTTTCAGAACGCGATGTATTTCTTCCGCATTAAAATCGCCGTGGCGATTGATCACAATGTCAAATTCAGAATCACCGAATGGCAGCGGATCCTTTCCGTCGCCTGCCTGAAAATCAATTCCCAGAGGAAGCAGAGTTTCCTTACATAGCTGGACATTGGGCAGATAAGCTTCGGTTGCACTTGTTTTTCCGTAAGAATGGTGGAGGGATAACAAAAACTCACCGCCGCCGGTATCGATATCCAGCAGTTTCATTTCCGGTTTTAAGTAATTCAGTATGATATGCCTATAATCCCAGGGCAAGTCCGTTTCTTCCGTATATCTTCCCTCAATGTGCGAGAAATCCCATCCATGGATATGCGCCACATGTTCTTCTGTTTTCCAAATATTTATCAATTCATGTTTATTCATTGTAACTACTCCTATCTTAATATAATTATTCTATACCTCAATGATAGGTGCAGCCAACTGACAACATCAAAAAATAACCTCGATACAACCTGTTGCCAGATTTACAACTGCACCGAGTAGTTACCTCGAATAAGTCTCATTGTATGAGTTCACCGCCTTTCGAATGATCTTGTATCAGCATATCACCTTTTTTAAAAAAAGAAAACTGAAAAATAATAGAGGCAAAAAACGCTGCACTATGTAGAATAAAAAAATTTTGACATTTTCTCACATGCGTGCTAATATGATTATAGAAAAAGAGTGCTACCGATAGACGGTTAGTCCGATATATGTTTTGACAAAAATTGCCGCTTAGTTTACCAGACCAGAGCGGCTGTTTTTGTGGTTTATTATCATCCTTGCCAAAGGTATATCCAAGACCAAAGTAGGTTAAGCCGAAGCTCACTACTGCTATAAAATCAACAATACTCATGGCTTAGCCCTCCTTTCCAGTGGATTCTCTTTCGAGTTTCTATGTAATCAGAGGGTCACAGTCCCTCTGCTGAAGGACTAACCGCCTACCGTTATGATAGCACCCATGTTTCGCTTATAACAGTCAAGGTGGGAATCTGCAACTGGAAAGTTGATGCCCCATAAAAATCTGACTGTGATACTATTTTGATACTAAAAAATGAAGAGAACAGAAATATAGCGTAGAAATCCTATAACACAGGACAATAAAGACACGAAAATCACAGAAAATAATGAGATTCTAAGAACCTCACAAACGTGAAGGTGGACGTACTGTAGGATCAGGACGTGTTGCTACAGTTATCGAGTAATTACTGACTACAGATAATAATATAAATTTGGTATCGTAAGATGCCGTGTGTTCAAGCGTAAGATAAGGGCTGTCGGGAAATAGACAGTCCCATTTTGCAGAAAGCCTTTTTCAAACATGCTCCAGGATGTTGAGAAAGCTGATAAAAACAACGGATACCTATATCCGTGGATATTATAGTTGAGAACTTTTGCCCCTAACATTATAAAAATCAATTATGGAGGTAAATACCAAGATGAAACTTGATGATTTTACAGGAATGATGACAGGACATTTTGATAACAAGGAGCAGTTTGATAAGATGCAGGCGGAAGGGAAAACATATCCATATGCCGAGCATGTAAATACAATCTGTAATGACAAAATAAAAAATCTTCCAGAGGATTTCAATGGCAGATTTGTTGTTGAAGAAAGCTACTATGAAACGAATGGGAAACGTCATGCGTCACCACATCTTTTTCTTATTACAGAAACAGAACAGGGAATTTTACTTTCCTCTTATGAAATTCCAGAAGGAGAAGATAAGAAGACATTTTCATATGCTTCCATGAAGAAGGTTGATTACGCGGAACTGAAAAAATCCGAAAAATTTACTCCGGCACTTTACCATGAAAAGAACGGAATCTGGGAAGGCGGCAGCATAAGCCAGTTTTCGCCGGTAATGACATTTAAACTTTGGGAAAAGTTTTCCGATAGCTGCCTGGAAGTATCTGAAAGTATGGAAGTTAACGGAAAAAGGATTTTTGGATATGATGAACCAATCATTTATAAAAGGGTATAATCAAAGAGCGGCAGATAAAGAAATCATCCTGCGCCAATATAGCAGAAACTTAATTTTTGATGTACTGTACCGTGTAGGTGACGGATATGGGATTTGGGGTAAAATATGGTATGCTATAAAAAAATACAGAAATTAGTTTAATGGAGAGTAAAAGTAATATGGATAAAACAGATGAAGGTTTACTTGGAAATGAGAAAATCGAGGAAGCAATCGCGGCACTTCAGCAGCAGCCAACGCAGGAATTGCTGGCTCATGCACTGACTGTAGTACGAAGACGCATGCGTGAAAATGGTCAGGTAATTATCGCCGTAGAGCCAAACGCGGCAGCAGGACAGATGAAAATGCAGGCTGTGAAAACTTCCGACGGAAACAGCTGGTGGGCGGTTTTTACCAGTTTCGACGAAGAATTGAAAGGCGGCGGAAGTGTTATGTCAACCTTTATGACTGACATTGGAAAAGTGTTGGAGGCGGCATTGTCCGAGGAAGAAATCAACGGCGTGATCATCAATCCCTGGAACCGGACATTGATGCTGGACAAGACATTGATTCGGATCGTGCTTGGAGATGTGACACAGTAAGTTATTGAAAAATGCCAGGTAAGAAAATAAAAACGTTTCTTCTGTCCATTGGATAGATCGGAGCGTGAAAATTCTGCCTGGTAATTTTTTTATTGTTAAAATTATTGACAAACGATAATTCTAAGTTATAATTAAATTATAAATTATCGTTTTTCAATAATTTTCACAAACCAGTTAGAGAAATCCAGAGTAAAGGATTAGATAGTTTAATCCAGCACGATTGCGGATTTTCTCGTTATCGGCAAAAGGAGGTTCCCCATGAAAGAAAGACATTTATTTACCCTCTTATCTGTGGAAGCGGCCGCCTGCGTCCTGTTCTGTATTTTACAGCGCAGCTTATCCGGTCTGTTTTCCACCTTGATCGCATTCCCTTTTGAACAGATCGGAGCTGGTCTGCGGGTTCTGTCACTGTCTGGAACTGTAGGAAATGTGATCGCGATCATCTTATACATGCTGTTGGGGCTTATTCCTGCTGGGATTTGGGGATTCCTGCACTGGCGCAAGAAATCAGAACCCCTGGATTTCATGCTTCTGGCTATCAGCGCTCTTCTTTTTGTAATCCTATATTACATGATCAATCCGGGACTTTTGTCCATCGGAGTGCCAGGTACAGGGAAATGGTCCCTGGGAAGTACCTTCTATTCCGTCCTTCTGGGTTATCTGCTTATCCGCATTTTGCTTCATTATAAGAATGCAGGAACGGAGAAACTGCAAAAAGGACTTTGGTTCCTTCTTGGCACTGTGAACGTGGTATTGGTGTACGGCATCTTTGGACAGGAGCTGGGAGGGCTGCTTCAGAATCTGGAAACGGTACAGAAGGGAAATACAGGCATAGAGCTAAGCGATGGATTTTTTACTTTTTCCAACCTTACCCCTACCTATGTTTTCCTGGTCCTCCACTTTGCAGTCCGTATTCTGCCTTATGTACTGGATATTATAGTTGTTTTCCTGGCGAGAAGGCTTCTGGCTGCAATGAAGGAAAACCTGTATCAAGAAGAGAGTGTAAAACTGGCGGAAAAACTTTCACACTTTTGCGTGTGGACCTTAGCATCCACTATTGGGCTGGGGGCGGTATTTAACCTACTACAATTGTTTTTCCAGAGCAGCCTTTATCAGCTTGAGTATGTGGTGGCGGTCCCGGTATTTTCCCTGGCCTTTGTGCTGGCAGTGCTGTTGTTTGCAAAGTATATAAGGGAAATGCAGAGACTGAAAGAGGATAATGACCTGTTCATATAAGCGTATGGAGATATATAAATGATAGCCGGACTGCAAGTGTCTTGATTCGTTATATAGGAAGAAGCAAGGGTATTCAGGTAACGACTCTTAATTTAATATCATTGACTATTTAATATGGAGCAATTTGCAATAATGAAAGGAAATGATTTATGGCAATAAAAGTATGCCTTGAAGACGTATTGAAAGAGCGGGGAATGACGTCCAAGGAATTGTGCAGCCTGGTAAACATCACAGAAGCCAACCTGTCCGTCCTCAGAAGCGGAAAGGCCAAGGGCGTGCGGTTCCACACCATTAACCGGATCTGTTATTTCCTGCAATGTGATGTTGGGGATATTTTAAAATTCGATGGAAATCTAGAGGAGGATGAAAATGAAGATTAGGAAATCAAAATATCACCAAAATTCGGCTAAGGTGACCCATTGCGGTGCTCTCATCTGGAGAAAATTTCCCATAAATTGTGACGCACATCTTGCAGAAAGATTTTTGAAAGGACGGAAGAACAATCATCTGTTAAAAAGCTTGTTTGAATTATCGGTTATTTTCATGGCCTTCACAGCCAGCGGCTGTACTCTTGCAGTCCCAGAAGCCGGCACAGATGGAAACGGTGACCGCCTGATCGGCGCTTTTATCACCTCCGAATATCTGGACTTATATGATATGGAAGGCTATCTGAACGACCATGCCGCCTCCCTTATGAACAACAGCAGTATCACCATAGGAAACGACAGTCGTTATGAGGGGAAACTTGTGGCAACTGTGGATAAAGAAGGTGCCCAGTCTTCTTCTGAGTGGAAAATTTCCTTTGGAGACATAAAAGGAGAATACATTTTAATGCCAGTGACCGAAGATGAGGATGGAAATACATCTGTAGGAAATCTTTGCTCCGACGGAGTAGGAGATCCGTATTTGAACTACAACGTTACTGATGATGGAGAAACACAGGAAATCAGCGCCACTGTTTACCAGGTCTCTGGCAAGTCAGAACACACCCAGTATGTAAATCCGGTTTTCCAGAAAGAAAACGGGGAAATTTATGCCATGGCTGGAAACGGCTATTCCAACGGTGTGGGAGGCTCAGAAGGAAACACTATGGCAGCTACCCTTTCCGGTGAAACTACTACAGTGGAAAATGGAAAGACTAAGACAGAAGGATGTAAAGTGACGGTTCAGTTTGCCACTATGTACAAGCCAGTGCGGACCATCATTTACCAGATGAATGAGGCGAATCAGGTATTGAAACAGACTGCCTATAAACCATCTGAGGTGCCGGATAGCTTGAGGGTAGAAGGAGACACTGCCTATATTCTGGCGGAAATCAGAAAGGAAGATACTTCAGGCAAAATGGTGACAACCAGGACAATCTTGAATTTGAATTCGTCAGAGGATGAGGAAACGCAGTACCTGGAGACTTGGTATCCCCTGGATAATGGGCTGATCAGCAAAAAAGATGTAGAGATTGAATATTGAATAAAAATGCCAGGAAAATTAACCTGGCATTTTTGGCGCAATAGGAAATTTCATTGCTATTTAATGTGTTGGTCGTTATTCCGGACGCGATTTTACAATGTATATTCACCGCCGCGCGTCGCAACGTTCCGGCAAGCTAATGACTAACTACGACTAAGACGCTCAGGAAAGCCTTCGCGCCTAAGTCTTCGTAAGTCATGGATCTCGCCTCCACTAAAACCGCTCCTGAAATGCGCGGCTTGCGAATATACATTGCAAAATCGCTGGTTACTGGAAAGGGAAGAAAGAAACAGTAACGACAACAACGGGGGTGGGGTGAAGTAGTTGATATCCCGCAACTATATTGTTTTTTCTAATCTATTGTTGTCAAGAAAGTATAGGGAAATCAATCACTCCCCTCCCCCTCGTTAAAAGTTCTTACTAACCATCAAGTCCCAGCCAGTACACAGCATTTGGGTAATGTGTATTACTCCAGCGAGCCATTTCAGGCGCGCTCTTAGCGTAAGCGAAATCCAGCGCTTACGAAGACTTATGCGTGAGGGCTCTCCCGAACGCATTAGTCGCAGTTAGCGATTAGTTCGCTGGAGCGTTGCGCCGGCGAGTGAGTAATACATATTGTCCAAATGCGCCCCTCCTGAAGAACTTTTCAACACATTCAACACATTAAAGAGGAAAACAGGAAGCCAGATACAGTTGAAGCACCCAGCTGCATCCGATATTTTTTACTTATTTTTCCTTGAAAAAGCAGAATTTGTACAAAATAAATACATAATTCGTACAAAACCAATTCTAAACAATAAAAAGCAATAAAGAATAATAAAAAACAATTGACAACACTACAACACTTTGCTATACTAAAATTACCAAAAAGAGGCGAGCAAAGAGAACATTTTTTATTTATGCAAAGGCGCATGAAACTACATCGTGACTAAGTTGCAAAATAGAAAATGTTTTTTTACTATAAAGCTCCATTTAAACTCTGAACGGCAAAGGCTTACTACCGTACCTGCATAAAGGACGGATAAGAAAGGAGAAAAAACTATGAAAATGATGAAAGCAGCAGTAGCACTTGGAATGGCACTCACCATGACTGTTACAGGTGCATCAGCAGTATTCGCAGAGGGAGAGACACTTAGCGTTGCTACTGATTTCGAGATCAAGACTCTGGTACCGTGGGCTGCATCCGAGGAGAATGCATTCCTGGTACTGAACCAGGCAGAAGAGGGACTGTTCCGTATGGACGAGAACAACCAGCCTCAGCCGGCTCTTTGCGATACTTATGAGGTATCCGATGACAAGCTTACATACACCTTCCACTTAAGAGATGGAATCCAGTGGAGCAATGGTGAGCCTGTAACAGCAGCAGATTTCGTATACGCATGGCTGAAACAGATGAGCGCAGATGCAACAAACGGCTACAGCTTCATTATGACAGACTACATCGTAAACGGTCAGGAGTATAATGAGGGAAGCGTTGAGGCTTCTGAGGTAGGCGTTAAGGCTGTTGACGATCAGACACTGGAAGTTCAGCTGAAGAGTCCAACACCATACTTCCTGAACCTTACTACAATGGATATGTTCTTCCCGGTTAACGAAGCATTCTGTGAAGAGCAGGGCACAAACTTCGCTCTTTCCCCAGACAGCATGCTCTACTGCGGACCGTACGTGATCACAGATTATGATCCAGCTGTAGGCGTTACTTTCGCTAAAAACGACAATTACTGGGATAAAGACAACGTAGCAATCGAAGATGCACAGGTTCGTGTAATCAAAGATGCTGCAGCTGCATTAAGCGCATATCAGGCTGGCGAGCTTTCTCAGGTTAAACTTGATTCTGCAAACGTAGTAGCATACAAGGAGGATCCGGAATTCTCCCAGGAGATCGACTTCCGTACAAGCTATGTACAGTTCAACCTTACAGATGACGTAATGAGCAATGTAAACATGAGAAAAGCTATTTCTCTTGCTATGAACAGAAGCGCTCTTACAGATAACATTCTTGCTGATGGTTCTGCACCAGGATTTGGTCTTGTAGCAGACGGTATGAGCGGTGATGGAGAGAAGACATTCCGTGAGCTGAACGGAGATGTTTCCCCATATGATCCGGAGCAGGCAAAAGAGTACTATGACAAAGCAGTTGAAGAGCTTGGAAGCGCACCTTCAGAGGTTACTCTTCTTGTAGCTGATGACTCTGTATCCAAATCCGTTGCAACATTTATCCAGAGTGAGCTTGTTACAACACTTGGTCTGAACGTAGTAATTGATACCAAGACTGTACAGGGACGTGGAGAGCTGATGGATGCCAACAACTATCAGTTTGCTGTAACAGCATGGGGTGCTGACTATGATGACGCTATGACATACCTTGATCTGTGGACAAACGGAACTCCATACCGTGGAAACTACAACGATGATGATTACAATGCACTGATCTCTGACGCTAAGACTCAGACAGATGACGCTGTTCGTCTTGACGACATGCTGAAAGCTGAGAAGAAGCTGGTTGAGGAAGATGCAGTTGTTGCTCCGGTATACCACAGAGGTTCCGCAGTCCTGACAAAATCCAATGTCAAGAACCTGATCAGCCATCCAATCGGTGTTCCGCTTGAGTTCAAGTACGCTTCCTTCGAATAATCTCTTATTCAGGTGATTATTGGATATAAACTGGTGGCGGAACAGATCTCAGAGGTTTGCTTCAAATTCAAGTAATATTCCTTAAGGAATATATAACGGACCGTATACAGCAGTGGCTTACACAGCCGGTATACGGTCTGTTTTTCACAGAAAGAAAAGGAGTACTGTTCACTATGTGCACAGTAACAGAAAAGGTGATGTCATGCTGAAATATGTATTAAAGCGATTGGGGTACATTCTGGTTACCTTGTGGGTAATTGTAACCTGTACCTTTTTCATGATGAAAAATCTTCCAGGTACACCTTTTGATGCTGAGCGTTTTAGTATTATGACACCTCAGCAGCAGGAACGTGTGCTGGAAATGTATGGATTAAATGATTCTCTTCCAATGCAGTATGTGAAATATATTAAGAACATGCTGAAAGGAGACCTGGGCACCTCCTTTACTTATGTAAATCAGGACGTTTCCAAGGTTATCACAGGTCGTCTCGGACCCTCTGCTCTGATTGGTATCCAGGCAGTACTGATCGGACTTGCAATCGGATTAATTTTAGGAATCCTGGCTGCCTGGAAGCACAATAGCGGAATTGATTACTTTACTATGATATTGGCAGTGCTTGGAGTTTCGGTGCCGAACTTTGTCGCCGCAGCCCTTCTTCAGTATTACATAGGTCTGAAATGGGGCGTTCTCCCGGTTGGATTCTGGACTGGCTGGAATTGTTCCGTATTGCCGTCCATTGCGCTTTCGTTCAGTGCAACAGCTATGGTTGCCCGTTTTATGCGTACCGAAATGCTGGATGTACTGGATCAGGATTACATCGTAACGGCAAGAGCCAAGGGGCTGAGCCAGATGAAGGTTCTTATGCGCCATGCAGTCCGCAACTCCATCCTTCCGGTTGTAACTATTTTAGGACCAATCGTAGTAAACCTTATGACAGGATCTCTTGCTGTAGAGAACATTTTCAGTATTCCTGGTATCGGAAGCCTTTTCGTAGACTGTATCAAGGCAAATGACTATCCGGTGATCATGGGTATTACTATTTTCTATGCCGCATTCTATATGCTGGTTGTATTGCTTGTTGACCTGGCTTATTCTCTTATTGATCCGAGAATTCGTCTTGCCAAAGGAAAGGAGAGCTGATCGTGGACAAATCAAAAATTGACCGCAGCATGTATCAGAAAGCGAAAGTAGAAGCCTCTGAAAAAGAGCACATCGCAGCTCCTGCTTCCACTATGCTGGCTGACGCATGGATCCGTCTGAAAAAAAACAAGGCAGCAGTTGTAGCATTATTTATTTTGATCGGAATTATCCTGCTTGCCATTTTTGCACCGATCTTCAGTAAATATTCATTTAGAGACACTGATTATAACAATGTATATGGACTTCCAAGCGCAGCACACATTTTTGGTGCTGACCAGTTTGGACGTGACCTGTGGGTACGTACCTGGATGGGAACCAGAATTTCCCTTATGATCGCACTGGTAGCTGCAATCCTTGATCTGGTTGTAGGTGTTCTTTACGGTGCTGTTTCCGCTCTTTTCGGTGGAAAGGTAGATGCTGTTATGCAGCGTATCATTGAGGTACTGGTTGGAATCCCAAGCCTTATCATTGTAATCCTTTTCCTAATGGCATTCCCGGCTGGTGTAGGAACTATTATCGCTGCACTTTCCATTACCGGATGGGTAAACATGGCCAGACTGGTTCGTGCCGAGATCCTGAAACTGAAGAATCAGGAATTCGTACTTGCTTCCCAGGTTCTTGGAACCAGCAAATTCAATATTATTATGAAGGATCTGATCCCGAACACAGTCAGCGTTATCGTAATCAACGTGATGTTCACAATCCCAAGTGCTATCTTTACCGAGGCATTCTTAAGCTTCATTGGTATTGGTCTGGCAGAGCCGCAGGCTTCCCTTGGTGTATTGATCAACGGTGGTTATCAGGTACTGCGAATGTATCCACATGTACTGATTTTCCCGGCAATTGTTATCGTACTGATTATGGTATGCTTCAGTATTCTGGGCGACGGACTTCGTGATGCCCTTGATCCGCAGATGAGAAAGTAGGTACAGCTATGGGAAAAATATTAGAAGTTAAGAATCTTACAGTCCACATCAAGACGCACAAGGGCATTGTCCAGGCTGTGCGCGGCGTGGATTTTTACCTGAATGAGCAGGAGACACTTGCGGTAGTAGGAGAGTCCGGTTCCGGAAAATCCATTACCATGAAAGGTGTTATGGGAATCCTCCCAAAGAACGGAAAAGTAGTAGATGGAAGCGTAATGTTCCAGGGAAATGATCTGACCAAATATTCAGAGCGTCAGATGCAGCAGGTGCGCGGAAGCGAGATCGCCATGATCTTCCAGGATCCCATGACTTCCCTGAACCCGACCATGAAGGTTGGAAAACAGATCGAGGAAATGCTGAAGGAGCACCGCAAGGAGATGAGTAAAGCCGACCGTAAGGCAAGAGCCATTGAGCTTCTTTCCCTGGTTGGAATCTCCAATCCGGAGGCACGTTACGACCAGTATCCACACCAGTTGTCCGGTGGTATGAGACAGCGAGTTGTCATCGCCATTGCACTGGCCTGTGATCCAAAGGTGCTGATCGCAGATGAGCCGACCACAGCTCTTGATGTAACGATCCAGGCACAGATCCTGGATCTGATGCGAGATCTTCAGAAAAAGATCAAAACATCCATTATCATCATTACCCATAACCTTGGTGTTGTGGCAAATATTGCAGACCGTGTTGCTGTTATGTACGGCGGAAAATTAGTTGAGACAGGAGATGTGGAAGATATTTTCCACAACCCATGTCACGAATATACAAAAGGCCTTCTTCGTTCTATTCCAAAAGCACACGAAAAAGGCGGTGAGCTTCAGGCAATTCCAGGAACTCCTCCGGATCTTATGGAGCCTCCGGTTGGATGTCCTTTTGCGGCAAGATGTAAGGAGACAATGATCGTCTGCCAGAAATACATGCCGGATTATACCGATTGCGGCAAGAATCACAAGTCAGCATGCTGGATGCTTGACGAGATGGCACAGGAGGTAAACTCTGATGAAAAATGATGAAAAGCAGGTACTTCTTGATGTCAAGAACCTGAAGAAATACTTTAATGTTGGAAATAAAAAGATCCTGAAAGCAGTTGATGACATTTCCCTTCAGATTTATAAAGGAGAGACTCTTGGTCTGGTTGGAGAGTCTGGATGTGGTAAATCTACCTTCGGAAGAACTGTTATCCATCTGTATGATCCTACCGATGGTACGGTAACCTTCGATGGAACGAAAATTGACAAGAATCTGGATACAAAGCAGAGACATGAGCTTTGCAGAAGAATGCAGATGATTTTCCAGGATCCATATGCATCCCTGAACCCGCGAAGAAAAATTCTGGATATTGTAGCAGAGGGAATTGATGCTCACGGTCTTGCTTCCAATAAAAAAGAACGTGATGCCAAGGTAATTGAGCTTCTGGAAACCGTTGGTCTTCAGGCAGAGCATGCAGATCGTTTCCCTCATGAGTTTTCCGGTGGACAGCGCCAGCGTGTTGGTATTGCACGTGCACTTGCAGTAAATCCGGATTTTATTGTATGCGATGAGCCAATTTCTGCTCTGGACGTTTCCATCCAGGCACAGGTTATCAACCTTCTGGAGCAGCTTCAGAGAGAGCGAGGGCTGACTTACCTGTTTATTGCACACGACCTTTCCATGGTGAAGCATATCAGTGACCGTATTGGTGTTATGTACCTGGGATCTCTTGTTGAGCTTGCTGACAGTGAGGAGCTTTTCGAGAACCCAATGCATCCTTATACCAAGGCTCTTCTTTCTGCAATCCCGATCCCGGATCCGGATATTGAGAAGAACCGTCAGAGAATCATGCTGGAGGGTACACTTCCGAACCCCATTGATCTTGGCGAGGAGTGTAAGTTCTGCAGCCGTTGTCCTGTTTGCAAGGATAGCTGCCATAAGAGCCAGCCGAAGCTTGTTGAGGTAAAACCGGGACATTTTGTTGCCTGCAGCCAGTGCGCAGAGTGATATTTTACAGGCAGATTTGGTATCCATTCAAAAGAATGGAAAGCGAAAAGCCTGTCTGTAATATGAAATGTATAGCACTATATAAGTTATGTTAACTGCTTGAAATAGCAGGAGATGGACTTTAGATAAATAAGGCAGCAGAAAACAGGAGGAAGAAGGATGTTTATTGAAGAACGGCAGATAGCCATCGAGAAAGTCCTTCGGGAAGAGGGGAAAGTCCGGACCAGGGAACTGAGCGAAATGTTCCAGGTCACAGAGGACTGCATCCGTAAAGATCTGAAAACTCTTGAGAATGCCGGCAAATTAAAAAGAACTTACGGTGGTGCGATTCTTTCCCAGGATTACCCGCTGGAAAGAGATGTTATCGACAGAAGAAATTATCATGTGGACAGGAAGATGGTGATCGCGGCCAAGGCTATGACGCTGATCAAGGAGCGGGAAGCGATTTTTCTTGATATATCCACAACCAATATTGAGCTTGCCAAGCTTCTTGCGAAATCGAAAATGCAGCTTACCGTAGTGAGCAACATGATCGATATTTTACAGCTGCTTGCGCAGAATCCCAAGATTACAGCCATTGGAACCGGCGGGATCATGTATCCTACGGTAAATGGATTCCTTGGTTCCGCGGCAATCCAGGTGATCCGGCAGTACAGCTTTGACCGGGCATTTATGGGAAGCTGCGGAATTGATATGATGGATCACACCGTCACGACTCTTGGAGTGGAGGACGGATTGACCAAGAAGGCTGCAATTGAAAGCAGCCGTCATAAATATGCCGTGATGGAGCGGGAGAAATTTTATTTTAATGAATCTTATAAATTTACACAGCTTGATGAACTGGACGGAATCATCACAGATGAATTCCCAGATCAGTCGGTGCAGGATATGCTGGATTCCCTTGGTGTAACGCTCTATTAAGAAACGGCAGCTCGGGAATGCAGCAACAAAGTGACAAGACCGGCGGGCATGGGAATAATTTGTGAAATTATCAGAATGCAAAGTATTGCAATAGCTGCAATGTGATAGTATCAGGCTGGGTGAAAGGAAAAAGAGGATATGAGCAAATTTACTTTGGAGGTTTGTGCAGATTCTGTGGAATCTGTACTTGCCGCTGAGAAAGGCGGAGCAGACAGGATCGAGCTTTGCGGAAATGTGGTGATTGGAGGAACAACTCCATCAGAGAGTCTTTTCCGCGAGATCCGCAGGTATAGTGATATTAAGATCCATGCACTGATTCGTCCAAGATTTGGGGATTTTTGTTATACTGAATATGAATTTGATATTATTCGTTCAGAAGTGAGAAGATTCCGGGAGCTGGGTGCCCAGGGAGTTGTACTCGGTATGCTAAGACCGGATGGATCTCTGGATATGGAGCATCTGGCACTGCTTATGGAGGAAGCGAAGGGGATGTCTGTAACTTTGCACAGGGCTTTTGACGTGTGCAGGGATCCAATGGAGGCCCTGGAGCAGGCCATTTCTCTTGGTTTTAACACCATTCTTACATCTGGACAGAAGAATAACTGTGTGGATGGTTCGCCGCTGCTTGCAGAGCTGGTGGAAAAGAGTGCAGGTCGTATTCACATTATGGCTGGTGCAGGAGTGAATGCAGACGTGATTGCTCCAATCTATGAGAAAACCGGAATCACAGATTATCATATGACGGGCAAGGTTTTGCTGGACAGTGAGATGAAGTACCGCAAAGAGGGTGTGAGTATGGGACTGCCTTCTTTGAGTGAGTATGAGATTTTCCGCACCAGTGAGGCTGAGGTGAAAAAGGCCCGGGAAGTTTTAGCAAGGCTTTAGAGCCTTAGGCGCTCTTTCACAAAATGGGATTGTTTTCGTGAAAGGGCGTTTTTTGCTATTTAATTGGTTGAAAGTTATTTAAGGCGGACGCATTTGGACAATGTGTATTACTCACTCGCCGGCGCAACGCTCCAGCGAACTAATCGCTAACTGCGACTAATGCGTTCGGGAGAGCCCTCACGCATAAGTCTCCGTAAGCGCTGGATTTCGCCTACGCTAAGAGCGCGCCTGAAATGGCTCGCTGGAGTAATACACATTGCCCAAATGCTGTGTGTCGGCTGGAACTTTTCAACACACTAAATAGCAATTTTCTTTAAGTAGGAGGATGAATAGATGTTTCTTCAGAACAGTCAGAGGAAGATTGAAGAAGAATTTTTGAAATTAACAGAGAAGCTTGGGGCGGACAGGGAGCCGCTGAAGACGATTTGTGAGAAAATGGATGGGTGCGGCAGAGACCTGGGGCTGGCGATGAAGTATTTGTATGTGACAGCGCCTTATAGTGATCTTGTGAATTATTCTTTTGAGGAGATTCAGGATTTCGCAAGCCATGGGCTGTTTCTTTATAATACTCTGGAACGTGTGAAAGAGCTGCCGGAGGAGATGTTTTTGAATTATATTCTGGATCACAGGGTGAATGAGGAAGAGGTACTTCCTTGTCGAAGCTTTTTCTGGAATGAGTTGAAGGATAGAATTGAAGGAAAAAATGCGAAAGATGCGGCAATTGAGGTAAATTACTGGTGTGCGGAGGAAGCTACTTATCATAGTGGTGATGACCGTACACTTCCGGCACTTACGGTATATCGAAGAGGTTACGGACGCTGCGGTGAGGAGTCTGTTTTTCTGGTAAATGCACTTCGAAGCGTGGGAATTCCGGCGCGGCAGGTGTATGTGCCAAGGTGGTCCCACTGTGATGACAATCACGCATGGGTGGAACTTTGGTGTGACGGAAAATGGTATTTCACAGGCGCTTGTGAGCCGCTTATGATCCTGAATAAGGGGTGGTTTACCAATGCTTCTTCCAGAGCCATGATGGTGCATTCCCGCCTGTTTGATCTTTTCCAGGCAGAGGGTGAGGATGTGATCGGAAAAGAAGGTGCAGCGGTTATGCTGAACCAGACTGCGCGTTATGCCAGGGTGAAAACAGTTTCTGTAAAAGTGACAGATAAAGAGGGCGCAGCTATAAAGGGCGCTCAGGTGCAGTTTCTGGTATTGAATATGGGAGAGTATTTCCCTATTGCAAAGGCAGAGACAGACGAGAAGGGAATCGTCTCTTTAGTGACTGGATTTGGAAGTGTGAGAGTTCTGGCATTCCAGCCGGGTGTGGAAGGCTTTGCACAGGCAGATCTGGATACCAGAGCGCAGGATGAGATTACCCTTACTTTTACTGGGGCGCCTGTGAAGGCAGAGGACTGGAGAGCCGTAGATGTGATTGCTCCGGTTGACACCCCGGTGAATCCGGATATGCCTACTCCGGAGCAGAAAGCTGAGGGAACCAGACGTCTGAACGAGGCGAACAAGATCCGCAAAGAAAAGAAAGAGAACTGGGTGAACCCGGAACTGACCGCTTTTCTTGCAGGAGAAGACGAGAAAGAACTTCGCCAGGCAATGGTGGATGTACTTTCGGAGAAAGACCACACAGACTGTGTTTGCAATGTATTGGAAGAGCATTTGGAATATGGCAAGCAGTATGCAAAAGAATTTAAAACGAAGTCTGGTACTGGGAAATGTGGCGAAAAAGAAATGAATGGCGCAGATCGCTTCACTCAAGGCGCTGAGAGTGCTAATGCAGAGTGCAGTAACTATAAATCTGAAAAATCTGCGGCATATACAAGAGCTACAGGTGCAGAGTCCGGCTATAATCTTTATATCAATTACGTATTAAATCCCCGTGTGGAGGACGAGCTTCTTCGTCCATACCGAAAAGGCATTCTCTCCTTTTTCACAGAAGAGCAGAAAGCCGCTTTCCGCACAAATCCGGCAGAAATCTGGAATTATATCCAGGTGCACATCACTGCCTACCCGGATAACGAGCGCGAGACCGTAATGGAAACTCCATACGAATGTCTGGTATCTGGAATTGGTACCGAGCGTTCCAAGAAGGTACTTTTTGTGGCAATCGCCCGTACACTGGGAATTCCGGCAAGATTGAATCCAGATAATAAGGTAATGGAATATTGGGTAAAAGACCAGTTTGTGTCCGTTTTGAAACAGCAGAAGGGTGGCGCAGTTCTCACACTGAAAAAAGAGGCTGATTCTGTATGGAACTACTATCAGAACTGGACAATGGGACGTCTGGTTGGAAATGAATTTGTTTCCCTGAATCTTACAGGCAGAAGCTGGAAGGGGGATACTCTGGAGCTTGCATTGATTCCAGGAATCTACCGGATTATCACCACCAACCGTCTTCCTAACGGAAATCAGTTTGCATGGGAGAAAACATTTACGATAAAAGAAGGCGGACAGAGAGAAGAAACCTTGCGTCTCCGCGAAGCTCAGCTTGGCGATATGCTGGAGCGTATTTCCCTTCCGGAGTTTGAGGTAAAAGATTCTGCCGGAAACACAGTAACCTGCGCTGAGTTAACCAAAGGCGGCAAGAAAATTCTCATGTGGCTGGAAGAGAGCCGGGAGCCTACGGAACATATTTTGAACGAAATGCTGGAACATGCAGAAAAATTCCACGAATTTGAAAATTCCATCTCTTTCATGATTCGTACTCCGGAAGCCAAGCAGGATCCTCTTCTGGCAAAAGTGCTGAAGATGTTCCCGAATGTTTCCATCTATTACGATTCCTTTGAAGAAAACATTGAACTTCTGGGAAGAAGAATGTACGTTGATCCAGACAAGCTTCCGCTAATTCTGGTAACTAATGGCGAGTCTGTAGGGATTTATGCAACCAGCGGCTATAATGTTGGAACTGGCGATATGTTGATCCGTATTATGGAAGAAGTGCCGGAAGTATAAATTGCATTTAAAAGAAGATATAGTAGTTTTTGAAGTATATAGTAGAATTTCTAAGAAATATAGAGATGGTTTTCTTTGTGCTCTAGAGGTGCGCAGCAAAGCATAATAAGGAAAATTGCAAGGCCTCTGAATGTAGCGCATTAAATAGGAGTAAATCGGAAGCCATCTCTAAATGGAGTAAATTATGAATAAATACACAGAAATTCACCCAAATGGACAACGCGCGTATCAGTTTGTAGCTGACACGGCATACGTCCGTGAATCCGGCACTAAGGGGGAGCACAAAGCAGCTGAATACATTTTGAAGGAAGCGGAGCAGGCAGCAGCCCAGACGGGAAAGTCTGTCTACATTCAGACACCCCGCATGGAATTTTTCCAGTGTCCGGATTTTCAGCAGAAAAAGGCAGAGCTGGTAATCTGCCAGCCTTATAAGAAGGCTTATCCGGTGCGTGCCTACCTGAATGGCGCCTGCACCCTGGAAGAGGGCATCACAGCACCATTTCTCTTCGTGGGAAAAGGAGATGACATCAGTCTTTCCCAGGCAAAAGGGGCAGTTGTGCTGGTCTGCGATCCTATTCGTGAAGATACGATAAATAAAATAAAAGCAGCAGGTGCACTTGGCTTTGTAACCGTATGCGGCACGCCGCTGGATCAGGGGGAAGACCGGATTCCAACCCAGTACCGCCGCAAGGCAGGTGATCTTCCAGGCGCATCTGTCCATTACCTGGATGCAGTGGAAATCGTGGAAAAACAGGCATCTCAGTGCTGCCTGAACATTCAGCAGAGCGAGATTTCCCGCAATTCCGCCAATGTGGCAGTACGCATTCTGGGAACTGATTTTCCAGAAGAAATCGTTACGGTAACGGCTCATTATGATTCTGTTCCGGAAGGCCCTGGTGCATATGACAATATGTCCGGCGGAGCCATGGTGATGGAAGCTTTTCATCATTTCGCAGAGCACAGACCAGCCAGAACTATGGAGTTCATCTGGTTTGGCTCCGAGGAAAAAGGGTTGGTTGGAAGCCAGAATTATGTGAAATCCCATGAAGGAGAAATGAGCAGCCATGTGTTTAATCTGAATGTAGACCTGGCAGGGCAGCTCCTGGGAGGAAACGTTCTGGGAGTAACTGCAGATCCGACTGTCTGTGCAGAACTGAAAAACCTCATGGAAGAAAATCAGCTGGGTGTTACCATCAAAAATCAGGTCTGGGCCAGCGATTCCAATACTTTCGCATGGAAAGGTGTGCCAGCGCTTACCTTAAACCGTGACGGCTTTGGCATGCATACAAGACACGATACAGTAGAATATATATCTCCTCGCGCACTGGAAGAAGGGGCGAAAACTCTCTGCACAGCAGCTGCATGGGTGGCAAACGAGCCAGAACTTTCCTTTGAACGGGAAATTCCAGAGGATATGAAGAGAGAACTGGAAAAGTATTTTGCCTAATGTTACAGGAAAGGACATTATAAAATGAACAAAGTAATCGAAGAAAGAACAAAACGTACCGAATGGTACCGTGACGCCCGTTTCGGCATGTTTATTCACTGGGGACTTTATGCAATCCCTGCCAGAGGAGAATGGGTGCGCAGCATGGAGCAGATTCCACATGAGGACTACTGCCATCTCACAGAAGAGTTCACAGCTGAGAATTACAACCCAAGAGAGTGGGCGCGTCTTGCGAAAAAGGCGGGCATGAAATATGCTGTGCTCACAGCCAAACACCACGACGGCTTCTGCCTTTTTGACACCAAACTTACTGACTACAATTCCATGAACGCAGCCTGCCACAAAGACCTGGTAAAAGAGTTCCTGGAGGCATTCCGTGCAGAAGGAATCAAAGTAGGTCTGTATTTTTCTATTATAGACTGGCGCCACCCGGATTTCCCACACTATGGGGATATGCACCATCCAATGCGCAACCATCCGGAATGCTCCAATGAAAACCGCGATTTCGACCGCTATCTGGAATTTATGTTTGGGCAGATCAAAGAGCTTCTTACCAATTATGGTAAGCTGGATCTGATGTGGTTCGACTTCTCCTACGGCGATATGAAGTGCGACAAATGGAAAGCCCAGGAGCTGATTTCCATGGTGCGTTCCATCCAGCCCTGGCTGATCATTGATAACCGTCTGGAGGGCAGTGCTGAGGATTCCGGTTCTATCCTTACTGCAAATCCTACCGAATATTCCGGTGATTTCGCATCTCCGGAGCAGATGATCCCACCAGCAGGAATCCGCAATGAGCTTGGTAATCCGGTACCATGGGAAGCCTGCCTGACCCTGAATAACAATTGGGGCTATTCCTCCAGTGACCGTCATTATAAATCAGCTGAAATGGTCATCCACATGCTGGTTGAGTGTGTCAGCAAGGGCGGCAACCTGCTCCTGAATGTGGGGCCTGATGCAAAAGGCCGTATTCCGAAGGAGTCTGTGAAGATTCTGGAAGAAGTAGGAGAGTGGATGGACGAGAACTCCAAGAGCATCTACGGCTGTGGCTATGCTGAAATCGATAAACCGGAATGGGGCCGTTACACCCGCAACGGAAATAAGATCTACGCCCACGTTATGGAGCCCCAGGCAGGAGCAATCCCTCTCACCGGAATCCACGGCAAGATCAAAAAACTCCGCCGTCTTTCCGACAATTCCGAGGTAAAGCTTACGGATTACTGGAACCTGAAGGAATACTCCCAGAATCAGTTCTTCTTCCTCAACGCTGACACCTGCGACAGCTACCCGCTTCCGGATGATCGGGATACGGTTGTGGAAGTAACGCTGGAAGAAACTGAAGAATAAACAGATATAAGCAGATATAAAAAGAAATAAACAGAAATAAACAGAAATAAACAGAAAGGGACTGCCGGGAAATGGCAGCCCCTTTTTGGATTTATAAGAAAGCCCATCTCTGGCACTTTCCTGAACCGAGTAGTGTTTATACGAAAGCTAGAGCGTGTTTGAAAAATCATTCCTGCAAATTGCGAAGCACATCTTGCAGAAAGCCTTTTATCCAATACACTCTAAAGTGAAAGTCTATTTTTTACTCTTTAAAACATTTCGCACGATCATACAAATGAGAATGGTAACCACCATATCTGGCAGTGTATTTCCCACAGGAATATCAATTCTCATTAAAATTCGGTACAGCACAAATCCGATCACCCAGATTACCGCATTTGTTATGTCAACCGCTTCGCCCAGGCTGTCAGCACGCTTCAGAAGGAAGAAATCGGCAATCTGAATGGCAATCATCGGTGCAAATACAGAACCGATGAGATACAGGAAATCGGTAATGTTGTCCATTGGATATACAATTGCAGCAATTGTTCCGATGATGGTTACGGCAATTGCGGCATATTTTCCATTAATTTTGGAAAATACAGATTCAGATGAAATTCCGGCGGAGTAAGCATCCAGGAATGTGGTGGTAACAGTGGAAAATACAATGATCAGAAGACCTGCAATTCCCAGTCCGGCTTTCACCATAATCTGAGCAATGTCGGATTCACCGGTATAAATCGCTGCACCCATACCGATTACATACATCCAGCAGCTTACAAGACCGTAAACAATAGAGCTTACAGCAGTTGCTTTCACTGGCTCCTTCGCCTCACGGGTATAATCACTGATCAGCGGCAGCCAGGACAGTGGCATTGCAACAGAAAGCTCAACCGCAGCACCAAAGGACATGGCTTCCTCGCCAATGGCAAGTGCAGTCCCGCCATCAAAGAAGATGAGCTTGCAGAGTACCAGTGTGAGGATAAAAAGTGCTGCCATAGCGATGGTGTTGATTTTTCCAAGGTTTGTGATGCCGATAAAAATCCACAGTACGATCAGTGCACCGATTACCAGACACCATACCCAGCTTCCGGTATGTAACACACCGTTTGCGGCCAGAGCTCCGTCGTAGATCATAATGGCAGTCCAGCCAACCAGCTGAAGTACGTTCAGGAAGGAGAAGAAAATCCCGCCTTTTTCCCCAAAGCTCATTTTTACGGTTTCCATTGCACTGCGGCGTGTTTTTCCGCCGATCACTCCGGCGAGGAAAAGCATGGTACAGCCAATAATATGTCCGATGATAATGGCAAGAAGACCTTTTCCAAAGCCAAGTGAGGCAAAATAGGTTCCGGTGAGGATTTCCGCCAGGGAAACACCAGCGCCAAACCAGATCAGGCCGTTTTCAAAAATGGAAGTACGTTTTTCAGTCATGTTATTTTGCCTCCTTATCAGCGGCTTCTGCCGTAATCTCGTCATGTGACAGTGTGAATTCATTTTTTATTGCAAATCCGTGATCCATAGGACCACTGCCTTTTCCAAGATCCAGCATAGCAGCAAGTGCTCCGGAAATATATTTCTTTGCCCTCTCCACGGAAGTATCCAGGTCAAATCCCTTTGCCAGATTAGAAGCAATGGCACTGGATAACGTACATCCTGTTCCGTGAGTGTTTGGATTGTTGATCCGCTTTCCCTGGAACCATTTGTAATTGCCTTCGCGCCACAGAAGGTCATTGGCGTCATTCAGCTGATGACCACCCTTGCAAAGCACTGCACAGCTGTATTTCTCCCCGATGGCAGCAGCGGCTTTGATCATATCCTCGGCAGTTTCTATTTTCATTCCGGACAGAACCTCTGCCTCCGGAATATTCGGTGTCAGGACTGTGGCCATTGGAAGAAGCTGACTTTTAAGGGCTTCAATGGCTTCATCATTGATCAGCTTGGCTCCGCTTGTAGCGACCATAACCGGGTCTACTACAATGTTCTTTGCTTCATACTGGCGAAGTTTTTTCGCAATGGTTTCAATCAATGCGCTGGAAGATACCATTCCAATCTTCACTGCATCCGGATAAATATCTGTAAAAATATTATCCAGCTGGTCGGCCAGAAATTCTGGCGTTGCTTCCATAATACCTGTTACACCGGTAGTATTCTGTGCGGTAAGTGCGGTAATCGCACTCATGGCATATACTCCATTGCTGATCATTGTCTTGATATCAGCCTGGATACCGGCGCCTCCGCTGGAGTCACTTCCAGCGATTGTTAATGCTGTTCTCATAATTTTCTTCCTTTCTCTTGGCCTTGTTTGAAGCAGTTTCCACGAGTTATGAGTTATAACGTGAAAAAATCTTTTTACAAACCGGCACTGTTGTTATGTATGCATTAATTTTATATAGCGTCCGAAAGTGGTGCCCCCAGCCGAACGCTGCATTGCTGCCATATGAAAAAAGAGACACCCCAATGAGGTGTCTCCGAAAAAAATCAAACCCATGATGACTTCCTACGGCGGCATTATCCGCATCAGGTAAAAGGGTCGAAATTCACAATTTCCTCTCAGCCTGTGTACAAGCTCCCCTGTTCTTTTGTTATTATAGTAATAATGGGAAAAATTGTCAATAAGGTGTTGGAATACAATAAATACCAAGCGCACAAAAACACCTCGCGGAACGTTATCAGTGAACAGTGACCGAAAATCGTTTACGCTAACTCCACAACCAGCACCTGATATCCATGCAGCTTAACTGAATTTCCATCCAGAACCATATCCGGGTAGTTATTGATCAGCACCTTTTTGCATTCTGATGGAAGTGTAATTTCCTGCTCATCCCACTGATAATTGCCAACCACAAGTAAAGTTTTATCTCCTTTACGGTAGTATGCCATTAAATTATGCCGGTCTTCCATAAATGGCTCCAGAGCACCATACACAACGGTTTCTTTATATTCCGGATCCTTGCGAAGAGCGATCAGTTTCTTATAGAAATTAAGTACGGAATTTGGATCAATCGTCTCTTTTTCCACATTAATTGCGGTATAATTGGAATTTACTCGAAGCCACGGTGTACCAGCTGTAAATCCGGCATTTTCCTCACCAGTCCACTGCATGGGGGTACGGGCATTGTCGCGGCTGCGGCGGGCAACAGCTTTCAAAGCTGCTTCCGGGGTAAGTCCGGCGTCAAGTGCAACTTTATATTCATCCAGAGTTGAAATATCATCTACCTCGTCAATAGATTTGAACGGGATATTTTCCATGCCAAGCTCCTGTCCCTGATAAATAAAGGGAAGTCCACGAAGCATGAAATTCAATGCCGCCAGCATTTTTTTGCTTGTATCACAGCAATCACCTTCTGGAATATAGTGACTGACACCGCGAGGCTCGTCATGATTCTCGATAATATTGGAAACGAATCCGAAATCCCCCATTTTGGCCTGTGTCTCAAAACAGCAGCGCTTGTAGTCGTCAGGTGTGATTTCTTTGCAATCGTACCAGCCTTTCTCAGAACCTCCGAAAATGGTTTCGTTAAAGTCGAACATAGAAGAAAAATAACCATTGTTTCCAATAAAATCCGGGAGCTCTTCGTCTTTTGCGTTGAAAACCTCACCTACGGAAAAAGCATCGTGAGGCTTGAAGGTGCGGTCACGCATTTCTCCAAGAAATTCTCCGATTCCGGAAGCTTCCTCCAGCATTTTATTAATGCTGCAGAGTCCGTCCTCACGATCAGGCTCATAATCATGCATAGGAAGAGCTTTTTTGATATTAATGATAGCATCAATGCGGAAACCGCCAAGACCCTTGTCCAGCCACCAGTTAATATTTTTATATACTTCCTCACGGAGCTCTGGATTTTCCCAGTTCAGGTCAGGCTGCTTTTTATGAAAAACATGAAGGTACTGTTTGTTGGTGCCAGGCAGATCCTCCCATACCGAACCTCCGAAATAGGAGCGCCAGTTAGTAGGAAGCTTACCATCTTCTTTGTCTCTTAAATAGAAGAAACGGCCGTATTTTCCATCCGGATCTTTACAGGCTTTTTTAAACCATTCGTGCTCATCAGAGCAGTGGTTTACAACCAGATCCATGACAATATACATGTCCCGCTTCTTTGCTTCTGCGATAAGGCGGTCCATATCCTCCATAGTTCCGAATCGCGGGTCAATGTCGTAATAATCGGAAATATCGTATCCCTGGTCGGCAAGAGGGGAGCGATAGCAGGGGGAAAGCCAGACAATGTCAACCCCCAGCTCCTTTAAATAATCCAGTTTCTCAATAATTCCCGGCAGATCGCCGATTCCATCACCGTTTGTGTCATAAAAGCTTTTCGGATAAATCTGATAGGCTACTTTATCCTGCCACCATTTTTTTTTCGTGCTATTCATTTATGTCTCCTTATATATAATGATTATCTTTGAACTAAGTACATTATACATACATGAAAAAGAAAATACTTCCCTTAATTTGATTAAAAAATACGAAATTTTGACCAGAGATTGTTTGGAAAATCATTTCGTACATAGGGGGGCAAGCGTGTTTTATAAGGAAGGATTCTCAATCCCCTGGCTGTGTTTCCGATATTGCAGAGGTGTGGTTCCTGTATATTTGCGAAATTCTCTGAGAAAATTCCCCATATTGTTATAACCACAGTCCAGACATATCTCGGTCACTGGAAGACTGCTGTCTTTTAATAAACGTACTGCCTGGCGGATGCGATATTCATTCAGGTATTCTATGGGAGACATGCCGATTGCTTTTTTAAAAAAACGGCAAAAGTATTGCTCATTGAGTCCGATCAGGGATGCCAGATCGCGGATATAAATTTTTTCCTGGTAATGGTCGCGGATGTAAGTGATTGTGGTTTTTATGGTCTCGACCCTGTGGTCATCAGATTTTTCAGTCTGGGAAAAAAGCTGGCGATTGGAAAAATCTGCAAAAATATTTAACAGGGAAGCCTTGATCAGAAGCTGATCTGCCAGGCCGACAATGGCATTTCCAGAAGCGCGGAATAAATTTATATGTAAGGAATCATGAAGCTCTTCCAATTGTTCAGAAAAGCTGCAGCGGTAAAATGCGTTAGTGATGTTCTGGAACTGCTCCTTTATAATAGGAAAAACAGGATGGTTTGCAGAAATACATCTTGGAAAAATCAGACGTCCGTTTTGCAATGGCTGGACAAGCTGAGTCTGAACCGTATCGTAAAAAGGAGAGCAGAGCAGTTCCGGTTGGAAAACGACAGCGTATTCCATGGAGACTTCTTTTGAGCGTGCACGTATGCTGTGCAGTTCGCCGGGATTAATAAAATAAAAACATTCTGAAGATACATCAAATGTTTCCATATTAATATCTAAGGTGAAGGTTCCACCGGGAAAGTAAATAATCTCGACCTCCTCGTGCCAATGGTGCTTGACCAGGATTCCGTGTCCGCTTAGTTTTAAACGGTAAAAAGCACAGGGAAAAGCCTGGGAGCCATGAGGATTTGTTTCTTTTAATGCTGGTGATTGCTGTTGATACATAGAAACCTCCAAACTGGGGAAAGGGTATAAAATAATGAATTTGTTATATGTATTGACGCTATCATGTCTGAGGGCGAAAGTCAATGATTGAAGAAAAAGGATCTTGAAAATAATGTTATAAAAAAATATAAATTTTTTTGTAAAAAGTGCTTGACGATTCCTTACGGCAGTGGTATAGTAAACAAGCTGTCGCAAGGAATTGCTTCTGAAATACTGAAAAATAAAATAGTTTTCAGAAAATTCAAATTAACTGTTGACAATCGACTGAACTTATGATAAAGTAATCAAGTCGCTTGAACAGAACGACAGAAACAAACGACTTTATACAGCTTCTTGAAGGTCTGAAAAACTTTTGAAAAAAGTGCTTGACAAGATCTGAAAGATATGATAAAGTAAACGAGCTGTCGCAAAGAGATGACAGACAAACAACCTTGATAACTAAACAGTGAAACACATACGATTCTCGAAAATTCTTA
>NZ_JBCOMJ010000015.1:0-110855 GCF_040924225.1 Ruminococcus sp. RTP21484sp1_RTP21277st1_D2_RTP21277_210401
AAAAGTTGAAAAAAAGAAACCCCTATCCCCTCAAGATTGAGGGGCAGGGGAGTTGAAGTGTCGAAGACACTTTTTTAACTTATGACGCATTATTTTCATTGGAGCAGAGCGTTCCATAGAAACTGAGCAGATACAGACCCGAAAGTCCGACCAGTGCGTAGATGATTCTGGAAATCCAGCTCATACTGCCAAAGATGAGAGCTACCAGGTTAAAGTTGAAGAACCCGATCAGTCCCCAGTTGACAGCGCCGATTATTGTAAGAGTCAGACAGAAACAATTTAAAAATTTATTTTCCATAAGTCACCATCCTTTCGTAACTATAGTGTTTCTTTTTATCGTGGAAATTATACGAAAAAGCCTGTATAAAATGTGGTAAAAGATGGAATTTTAGCAGCAAAAAACAGGGGGACTGTCTGAAACTGCAAAGAGAGACATAAAAATACGCGAAAGCCTTAAACGGAACTTTCGCGTATAAAAGATTTCATTGTGCTTCCCATATGGTGATGTGCTGGTTGCTTCTTTTACTGGAGATTTAATGTCTGTGCTGCTGTAATTCCAGTATCCAGACCAAATGCGTCTGAAGCATGCAAGGTAACCGGGCTCATATCATTAAGGGAAAAAGCCTGACATACATTTACTGTTTCTCCTGGCTGGATTTCTTTCATAAATGCATCAACAGCCTCATCACTGTTTGCCGGAATAGCTGCTTCAAGAGCCGCATCATTCTGATAAGCGGTAAGATTTACATCTACCATAGCACTGGAAGAACTTTCTCCGTTATTTGTGTAGTCATAGTAGACGAGAAGGCAGGGCTCACCGCCAAAGTCTGTGGAAACTACATTTCTGGTATAGTGGATAGAGAAACGCTGGTTGGAAAGATCAATGGTTCCATCAGATGTGGCAGGCGTCTGGACCACAGAATCAGCTGGACCATCGGTTCCCTCTGCTGTGGAGTCGGAATCCGCCAGAGCCTGGCTGATCTCATCCTCTACACTTTTGAAATTGGCGGACATGATCTTTACTGTTTCATCATCAAGAGCTGTAACCTTCCATTGGCCGTTTACTTTGATCATAGGATAAACAATGTCTGTTTCACTGAATTTGTCTTCCAGGCTGGAGGCTTTTTCCATTAAAATAGAAGCAAGCTTGTCCTGGGTTTCCTGTTCCGTAAGACTCTCGCCGGAAAAGGCGCTGGAAACAATCTGACGAAGGAATTCGGTTACAGTTTCACGGTAGATATCAGATCCGTCTACATAGCGGATCCGCGCAGTGACTTCAGCAGTGCCGTCTTGAAAACTGAAACGTGTCTTTGTGATCTTCCAGGTCATTTTGGCATTGATGGATTTGAAGAAGCTTTCGTAGGTGGCGTTTCGCACATCTGCATTGTCAAGAGCGGAAAGATCGGCGCTCTGGAGCATACTTTCCATTGTGTCGAAATCAAGGCTCTGGATGCCGGTAAGATATTTATCCAATTCTTTGGCTGGCTGGCTGCGTTCGTAGAAATAGTAGCCAATGGCGGCACCGACGATAAGGATAAGAATAAGCAGAAGCAGAATGCGTCCGGCCTTTTCTTTCCTTTTTTTCTTCGGAACAGGGTGTTCATCTGGCATATTTAGTTGTTTTTCTTCCATGTTTCCTCCTTGTTAAGTTTAGAGCGTGTTTGAAAAATCATTCCCGCAATCTGCACGCCCCACTTTGCGGTATATTTCGCCCGAATTCGGTTGCCTTAGCCCGGCTACGGCGCCCTCATCCGGAAAAAATCTCTCACAAATCGTGACGCACATCTTGCAGAAAGTCTTTTTCAAACATGCTCTGGCGATGTCTATGATATTATAATTTCATAAATTGACCGTCTGTAAAAATTTCACATATAAATCTTTGTGACATCTTTTTTATTATAGTATACTCTTGGGAGAGTGTCAAAGTATTTACAGAGTGTTACTGCTCACTCCGTTCAAAGTAACCAGTAACTTTACGGATACCGGTTATTTATGTTAAGATAATAAAAAAAGAAGAAAGGCGGAAAAACTATGGGTGCAAAGTATGAAGCTTATATAGAATCAGAGGCGGATGGACTTGATATTTCCGTTCTGGCAGTGGTTCCGGATGAGACACCGTACAAAGGAATCCTGCAGCTTGTTCATGGGATGAGCGAATACAAGGAGCGCTATCTTCCCTTTATGGAATACATGGCTAAAAAAGGCTATGTATGCGTGATCCACGATCACCGTGGCCATGGGAAAAGTGTGCGGGCGCTGGATGACCTGGGATATATGTATGGCGGCGGCGCGGATGCGATCCTCAAGGATATTGAGGTGGTGAACCGGGAAATGCACCAGCAGCTTCCGGATCTGCCATTGATCTTATTCGGGCATAGTATGGGTTCGCTGGCCGTGCGCGCTTTTGCAAGAGATCATGATGACTGCATGGACATGCTGATCGTTTGTGGTTCTCCAAGCAAGAATGGGGCAAGATCTCTTGGAGAAGCAATTGCCCATATGGAAAGTGCTGTGTTTGGACCAGCTCACAAGAGTAAAGTTATCGAAACCCTTTCCTTTGCCGGAAATGTGATGCGCTTCCGCAAGGACAAAAACTGTACTTCCTGGATCTGTGCCAATAAGGCAGCAGCTCAGGAATACTCCGATTCTGAACTTTGTGGCTTTACGTTTACAGATGATGGCTATCTGGCACTTTTTGAGCTGATGAAGCGTGCTTACGACGTAAAGCACTGGCACTGCACCAGACCGAAAATGCCCGTGCTTTTTGTCAGTGGTTCTGATGATCCCTGTATGATCAACGTGCGTCATTTTGCAAAAGCAGTGCAGGATATGCGGCGCGCCGGTTATGTAGACGTGAAAGGCAAGCTGTATCCGGGAATGCGCCACGAAATTCTGAATGAGACAGACCGGAAGCGGGTTTATCATGACATTGCCTTCTATATAAAGAAAAAGGGTTTTTGAGAAAACACGTCCATTATGCATAATATGCTCTATTTTGCACATACTCACAGAAATACAGTGTGAAATGGAGAACTATATGAGAAAAAAAGGCTGGATTCTGCTGCTGGTTCTTCTGGGTGTGGCTTTTCTTATGAGCTGCGGCAAAGATACGGAGCCGGATGAAGCAAAAGGGGAACTGGTAAGAATTGAGAGAGAAGGATGCCAAGCTGGTATCCTTCTTTTTTGAATTGGAAAATAGATTGGTCCTGTACAGATTACAGGAATGATTTTTAAAACAGGCTCAAAAGTTTTTTTTAAACATGCTGTAGAGTTATGATAAACAATCTGCGCTTGTGAAACAAACAAATGTCTTTGTATAAAATACACAAAAAATATACCATAATAGCACTGAAAAATAGTACAAGCTTAAAAAATTGCACCGTCACCGTTCTAAAGTTTAAAATGTTACTTGAATAAAGCGAATTGAAATGCTATAATTTTTTTCATATATTATAAAAATGAACTCTGGTCAGAAATCAGTCTGATATGGGTGTGGCGTTTTTGACGGCATCGCTCATAAAGGAAACCGAAATAAATGTTTTCGACCGGAAAAAATAAGGAGGAAAAATGGGAAAGTATTTTGCAAAAAGACTTGGAATGGCGATTCTGACTATCTTTCTGGTAGCCTGTCTTACCTTCCTGCTGATGAATGCTGTACCTGGAAGCCCATGGCTCAGTGAAAAAACACCTTCTGAGACCACACTGGCTGCGCTGAATGCCAAATATGGACTGGATAAGCCGGTCTATGTACAGTTGTTTATGTATCTGAAAAATATTCTTCACGGTGACTTCGGTGTATCACTTAAGATGCAGAAGAACCGTGCAGTTCTTGACATTATCGTGGATATGTTCCCGGTATCTGCCAAGGTAGGTGCACTTGCACTTGCATGGGCGATTCTGGTGGGTGTACCTCTTGGCTGTCTTGCCGCATTTAAGAGAGGCAAGCTGACAGACAGCATTCTTCGTGTGATCTGTACACTTGGAATCTCCATGCCAAGCTTCGTTGTGGCATCTGTTCTTCTGGTAACCCTGACTGGAAACAATGCACTGAATCTGTTTCCGTCTATTTTTGATCCGTCGCAGGGATGGCGCGCCTATGTACTGCCATGCTTTGCCCTGGGCTTTTACCCAATGTGCTATACAGCACGTCAGACACGTTCTGCCATGCTGGATTCCTTAAGCCAGGAGTACATTAAGACAGCCCGCGCCAAAGGTCTGAAGAACAAAAAGATTATTTTCAAGCATGCTCTTAGAAATGCACTGATTCCGGTTATTACATACTTAGGACCGCAGGTGGCCTTTACTCTTTGTGGTGGTTTTGTTGTAGAGAGCGTATTCTCAATTCCAGGACTTGGACGTTACTTCGTACAGTCCATCCAGAACCGTGATTATCCGGTTATTATGGGAACTACCATTTTCCTGGCAGCATTTATTATTCTGATGAACCTGGTTGTAGACCTCCTTTATAAGGTTGCTGACCCGAGAATCAGCCTTGCGAAAGGAGGAGAATGATCGTGGCAGAAGATAAGAAGATTAAGAAATGTCCGGTGAGTCTTCAGCCGGATATTGAGAACCTCCTTCAGGATTTAAGTCCGGATGATTTTGCATCTGCGTCCAGACAGGAGAAGGATGATTTTATTCAGGACCGCCAGAGCGTTTCCTACTGGAAAGATGCCTGGAGAAGATTAAAGAAAAATGTGGTGGCTATGGTTGCACTTGGTGTGATCGTATTCCTGTTTTTATTTGCCTTTGTGGGCCCGCTTCTGATCCCATATGGTTATGACGAGTTTAACAAAGGTGCTGAGAACCTTTATCCCTATCACTACACACTGGAGGACACTCAGCGTGTGAACGACGAGATCGCTTCCAGAACCCAGTCCGATGTAGTGGATGTAGATGAAATGATCGCCCAGGCGAAAGCAGAAGCTGAGAAAAAGGGCGAGAAATTTACAAAGAAAGATGAAGCAGTTATCCGTGCAAAAGCAAAAGTCGCTGCAAAACCTTCAGAAGATTCTTCTGAGGAGCAGAGCGTAGATGAGGATTCCATCCGCAAGGAGCTTGGAATCAAGAAGCATATTTTCGGTTATTCCCAGGCAGAGCTTGAGCGCAAGGCAAATGGGGAAAAAGTATTCCCTCATGTATTTGGTACTGACATGTATGGCCGTGATATTCTGGTCCGTGTTATGTATGGTGCCCGTGTTTCCATGTCTGTCGGCGTATTCGCAGCTATCCTGGTACTGGTGATCGGCGCCCTTTATGGTGCTATTTCCGGTTACTGTGGCGGCAAGGTGGACGCAGTGATGCAGCGTATTGTTGAACTTATTTATGCAGTTCCGGAGATGCTGGTTGTCCTTTTGATCGCAACTGCACTGAAACCAATCCTTACTGACTATGTGAATTCATCAGGAACCAGTCCTATGAAATCCTTTGTCAATGTACTTGGACCGAACCTGATCTCCATGTTTATTGCATTTGGTCTGTTATACTGGGTTACCATGAGTCGTATTATCCGTGGCCAGGTACTTCAGCTGAAACAGCAGGAATATGTAACCGCAGCAAGAGCACTTGGTGCATCTGGCGGCAGAATCATCCGCCGTCATCTGCTTCCAAACTGTATCGGACAGATCGTTGTTACTACCTGCCTGCAGATACCGTCTGCAATTTTCCTGGAATCCTTCTTATCCTACCTTGGAGTTGGTGTTTCTGCACCTCTTCCAAGCCTTGGATCCATGGCAACAGACGCACTTAGCGGTATGTACACTTATACTTACAGACTGATCGTACCTTCCGTGATCCTGAGCATTATGATCCTTGCATTCAACCTGTTTGGCGATGGACTTCGCGATGCTCTTGATCCGAAGCTGAAGAAATAAGAGAGGAGGAGAACAATGTCTGAACAGAAAAATAAATTGCTGGAAGTAAAAGACCTGAAAGTCTCCTTCTTTACCCCGGCCGGCGAGGTAAAAGCCGTTGGCGGTATCTCCTATGACCTTGATTATGGCGAAGTTATGGGAGTTGTTGGAGAATCTGGTTCTGGAAAGAGCCAGGAGGCATATTCTATTATGGGGCTTCTTCAGTCCCCAGGTAAAGTTATCGGAGGCTCCATTACCTTCGAGGGAAAAGATGTCCTTTCTTTTTCCAAGGAAGAGATGACTGCGTTCCGCGGAAACAAAGTAGCTATGATTTTCCAGAATCCCATGACCTGTCTGAATCCGGTTTACACCATCGGAAATCAGCTTGTGGAAGCTCTTCGTGCCCATGATAAGAAAATCAGCAAAGAAGAAGCCCAGAAACGTGCCATGGAAATGATGGAACTGGTTGGAATCAATAATGTGGAGAAGCGTATGAAGCAGTATCCACACGAGTTTTCCGGCGGTATGCGACAGCGTGTCATGATCGCTATGGGACTGATCTGCCATCCGCAGCTTCTGATCGCAGATGAGCCGACCACAGCCCTTGATGTTACCATTCAGGCACAGATCCTTGACTTGATGAAGGATCTTCAGAAAAAGACCGGAATGGGAATCATTTTCATCACACACAACCTTGGTGTTGTGGCAGATATCTGTGACAAGGTATCCGTTATGTATGCAGGTAAAATTGTGGAGCAGGGACCTGTAGATGACATTTTCTACGAGCCTGCACATCCATATACAAAGGGTCTTCTTCGTTCCATGCCCCGTGTTGATGCCGAGAGCTATGAAAGACTGATCCCAATCGAGGGAACCCCGGTTGATATGCTGAATCCGCCGGAAGGATGTCCGTTTGCTCCACGTTGTGAGCATTGCATGAAGATCTGTCTGAAGAAAATGCCTCCTTACGTGGAAGTGGGCGAGAAACATCGTTCCGCCTGCTGGCTTCGGGTTCAGGAGCTTATGAACAAGGAGGAGAAATAAATGGCAGAAGAAAAGAAGCTTCTTGAAATTGAGAATTTACGAAAATATTTTCCGGTAAACGGCATAAAAGGTCCGGGGGTACAGGCTGTACAGGATGTTTCCCTTTATATCAAAAAAGGTGAAACACTCGGTCTTGTAGGAGAGTCCGGATGTGGAAAGACCACACTGGGAAGAACGATTCTTCGCCTTTATGAGCCAACCGGAGGAAAGATTATTTATGATGGCGAAACCATTTACGACAATCCTCTGGATAAAGACGGCAAACCTCTTGGAAAAGCCAAAGCTGCCAAAATGCTTCCCTACAGAAGAAAAATGCAGATCATTTTCCAGGATCCGTCCGCTTCCCTGGATCCTCGAATGACAGTTGGTGAGATCATTGGAGAGGCCATTGATATCCACAAGCTTGCAGCGAGTAAGAAAGACCGCGCTGACATGATCAAAGAGCTGCTGGCGCAGGTTGGATTAAATACAGAGCATGCAAACCGTTATCCACATGAGTTTTCCGGCGGTCAGCAGCAGCGTGTTGGTATTGCCCGCGCCCTTGCAGTAAAACCGGAGTTCATCGTCTGTGACGAGCCGATTTCCGCATTGGATGTTTCTATCCAGTCACAGGTGGTAAACATGCTGGAAGACATGCAGGAGCAGATGGGTCTGACTTATCTGTTCATTGCCCATGATCTTTCCGTTGTCCGTCATATTTCCAACAGAATCGGTGTTATGTATCTTGGCTCTCTTGTTGAGTTGGGCGAGAGCTATGAGCTGAACAGACATCCGATCCATCCATATACACAGACCCTGCTTTCCGCAGTTCCGGTTCCGGATCCAAAGCTGAGCCGGACAAGAAAGCGTATTATTCTGGAAGGAGACGTGCCAAGTCCTATGAATCCGCCAAGCGGATGCCGTTTCCACACCAGATGTCCATATGCCACTGAAAAGTGCAGCCAGGTAACTCCTGTGTTCAGAGAGCATGAGCCGGGCCACTGGGCAGCCTGCCATTTGCTGGACAAATAAAGGAAGTTTAGGTATTTCGTTCTTCTTCACGGAAGAGCTGATGAATACAAGCGTCGATTCTCATCTCTCATGCGGCGCAAAAAAGCATAAAGGAGGAAATGTAATGAGAAGAAAATTTATGTCTATGGCACTGACTGCAGCTATGGTATTAAGCATGGCAGCAACTCCTGTATTCGCCGAGGATACAGCATCTGACGAAGGATTCAACCTGAACCTTTGTATCGCATCTGAACCACAGACAATTGACCCTGCACTGAACTCTGCAGTTGATGGAGCTATCATGTGCAACCATATGTTCGAAGGTCTGGCTAAATGGGTAAATGATGGTGAAGGAAATGCTGTCACAGCTCCTGGACAGGCTGAGTCCTGGGAAAAGGCCGAGAACGAAGATGGTACAGTTACTTACACTGTTAAACTTCGTGACGGAATCAAATGGTCTGATGGACAGGCTGTAACAGCTGGTGACTTCGTTTATGCATGGCAGCGTCTAGCAAATCCTGAGACAGCAGCAGATTACTGCTACATGATCGACATGGTAAAAGGATATGACGCAGTTGCTGACGGAAGTGCGGATCCAAGCACTCTTGGAATTACAGCAGTTGATGATCAGACTCTTCAGATCGATCTTACCTATGACTGCCCGTATTTCGAAGAAATCATGGCATTCCCGGCAACCTTCCCGGTTCGTCAGGATATGGTAGAGAGCAGTGACAACTGGACATTTGATCCAAGCACATACATTGGCAATGGACCATACAAAATGACAGAGTGGTCTCACAATGCTTACATCTCCATGGAGAAAAACGAGAACTACTATGACTATGAGAATCTTGGACCGGATACTATCAAGTTTACACTTCTTGATGACAACAACGCAATGCTCAAAGGTTACAACAACGGAGAGCTTGATTTCATCGAGAACCTTCCTGTAGACGAGATCCCGACCTACCTTGCTTCTGGCGAGCTTGAGATTGGTGACTATCTTGGAACCTACTATGTATGCTTCAACACAGAGGACGAAGTTTTCTCTGACCCTAACATCCGTAAAGCGTTCTCACTTGTAATCGACCGTAACTACATCGTAGAGAACGTTTCCCAGGCTGGTGAGGTTCCGGCTGACGGATATGTACCGAACGGTGTAAATGATGCAGCTGGTGCTGGTAGTGATGACTTCCGTACAGTAGGCGGTTCTTACTACAGCATTTCCGATGAGGATTATGAGGCTAACTGCGAAGAGGCCCGTCAGCTTCTTGCAGACGCTGGTTATCCGAACGGCGAAGGCTTCCCGACTGTAGAGTATCTGTACAACACAGCTGATAACCACAAGAAGATCGGTGAGGCTCTTCAGAACATGTGGCAGACAGAGCTTGGTGTAACTGTTAACTTGAACAACCAGGATTGGAACGTATTCCTTCAGAACAGAAAAGATGGTAACTTCCAGATCGCCCGTAACGGCTGGATCGCAGACTACAACGATCCTTGCTCATTCCTGGATATGTGGTACACAGACGGCGGTAACAACGACGCTCAGTACTCTAACCCAGACTATGATGCAGCTATCGATGCAGCAAAAGCTACTTCTGATCCGGAAGAGCGTATGAAAGCATTCCACGAAGCTGAGGATATCCTCATTGGACAGGACAGCGTACTTGCTCCGATCTACTTCTATACACAGCCATATATGCTCAATCCAGACATTGACGGCATGTACTACACACCACTTGGATACTTCTTCTTCGGTTATACAAGTAAGAAATAATCAAGTCAAAAGAATATAAGTCTTTTGGTATTACTTAAATGTGATGCAGAAGAAAATGACAGGCATTCGGAATTTTTCCGGGTGCCTGTTTTTTGAGCAGAAACGAAAGCAGGATAAAATTTGCGAAGCTGTTTTATTCTGTTGACCGATTATGCATGATAGCGGTATAATAAGCAGATAATGGTTATTGAACCAGACAGGAGGAACATATGATGAGAGCCAGCGGTATTTTATTGCCTATATCCAGTATCCCTTCCAACTATGGAATCGGATGTTTTTCTAAAGAAGCTTACGCTTTTGTAGATCAGCTTGCAGAAGCGGGTCAGAAATACTGGCAGATCCTGCCACTTGGACCTACCGGATACGGGGATTCCCCTTACCAGTCTTTTTCCACATTTGCAGGAAATCCTTATTTCATTGATTTGGAGGAATTGATCCAGAGAGACCTTCTCACAGCAGCAGAATGTGCAGAATGTGACTGGGGCGGCAGCAAAAGCTATGTGGACTATGAGAAGGTTTATCTTTCCAGATTTTCCCTTCTTCGGAAGGCTTACAGACGTTTTTACCAAATGGATGGGAAAGAAAAGGAGCTTCAGCTGATCCGTGAGGAGATGGAAGCCTTTGAGAAAGAGCAGGGCTTCTGGCTTGCAGATTATTGTCTTTATATGGCAGTAAAGGACAGCCTGGAGGGAATTTCCTGGAATCAGTGGCCGGAGGACTTAAAGACACGTAAGCCGGAGGCGCTTGCTAAGGCAAGAGAGGAGCTGAAGGAGGATATCAGCTTCTATGCCTTTCAGCAGTTCTGGTTCTACCGCCAGTGGAACCGGCTGAAGAAATATGCAAATGACAGAGGTATTAAGATCATCGGTGATCTTCCTATTTATGTGGCTTTTGATGGCGCAGATGCATGGGCGAACCCGGATCTGTTCCAGTTTGATGAGGAGGCTACACCGGCAGCAGTGGCAGGATGTCCTCCAGACGCTTTTTCCGCAACTGGTCAGCTGTGGGGAAATCCACTTTATAATTGGGAATATCATAAGAAAACAGGTTATAACTGGTGGATCCTTCGTATGGCTCACTGTATGAAGCTGTACGACAAGGTCCGGATCGATCATTTCCGCGGTTTTGACGAGTACTGGTCAGTTCCCTATGGAGATGAGACCGCTGAGAATGGAAAATGGGAAAAAGGTCCTGGAATAGAACTGTTCAAGGTCCTGGAGGAAAAAATTAAGAATCTGGATGTGATCGCAGAGGATCTGGGATTCCTTACAGACAGCGTCAGGGAGCTTCTGGCAGAATCCGGATATCCGGGTATGAAGGTGCTTCAGTTTGCCTTTGATGAAAGCGGCGAGAGCGTATATCTTCCTTTCCGATATGACAAAAACTGTATTGTATACACTGGAACCCACGACAATGAGACTACGAAGGGCTGGCTTGGAAACCTTACCCAGTCAAACAGAGACTATGTGAACCAGTACACAGCCTGTGAGGAGAAAGACACAGATGAATGTGTATGGGGGCTTATCCGGGCGGCACAGTCCTCAGTAGCAGAAGTGTGCGTAGTACCTTTGCAGGATTATCTCTGTCTTGGAAATGAAGCGAGAATGAATACGCCTTCTACTTTGGGAGACAACTGGAAATGGCGTCTTACAAGAGGTCAGCTTACGGATGAGATCATTCATAGAATTAACGCAATGACCAGATTATATGGACGAATCCAGGAGAATAAGAAGTAAGATGAAGAGATTGCTTATATTTTTGAAGGGCTATGAGAAAGAAAGTTTTCTGGCTCCTTTGTTCAAAATGCTGGAGGCCACCTTTGAGCTGATCGTGCCTCTGGTTGTTGCAAGAATCATGGATATCGGCATTAAGAATCAGGACAATGTCTATATCTGGCACCAGTGTGTGATCATGGTACTGCTTGGAGTGATCGGTCTTGCATGTTCCCTGACAGCACAGTATTTCTCTGCAAAGGCAGCCATGGGATTCAGCACTGCCCTTCGCAAGGAGCTTTTTTCCCATATCAGCAGGCTTTCTTACAGAGAACTGGATATGCTTGGAACTCCTACCCTTGTGACAAGGATCACCAATGACGTGAATCAGGCACAGACTGGTGTGAACATGGTACTTCGTCTGTTCCTTCGTTCTCCTTTTATTGTTGTGGGTGCAGTGATCATGTCCTTTACCATTGATGTGAAGATTGGTCTGATCTTCCTGATTGCGGTTCCGGTGATCTCCATTGTAATTTACGGAATTATGCGTACAACAGTGCCAATTTACAAAAAGGCTCAGTCATTTCTGGACCGAATTTCACTGATCACCAGAGAGAATCATGTGGGTGCCAGAGTGGTAAGGGCTTTTGGAAGACAGCAGGAAGAATATAAAGAATTTTCAGAAGTAAACGACGATTACACCAAGGTGCAGGTAAGAGCGGGAAAAATTTCCGCACTTCTGAATCCTGCCACTACGGTTATCATGAACTTTGCCATTATCGGAATCCTCTGGTATGGAAGCAAGGAAGTGTCTGTGGGTATTCTTACACAGGGGGAAGTGGTTGCCCTTGTAAACTATATGAACCAGATCCTGATCGCACTGATCGCTCTTGCAAACCTGATCGTGGCAGTGACAAAGGCTATGGCTTCCGGTGTGCGTCTGAATGAGGTGCTGGATACACAGCCGTCTCTCACGGATCAGGGCAATAGTGTTCAGAAAGAAAATGCAGGCGCTGCAAGAGTTGTCTTTGAAGATGTGAGCTTTACCTATGCAGGCAGCAAGGAGCCGGCGCTTTCCCATATTTCCTTTACGGCAAAACCAGGTGAGACCATCGGCATCATTGGTGGTACCGGATGTGGTAAATCCACTCTGGTCAATCTGATCCCACGCTTCTATGACGTAACTTCCGGTAATGTGGTAATTGATGGAAATAATGTAAAAGAATATCCATTTTCACAGCTTCGTAAAAAGGTGGGGATGGTACCACAACAGGCAGTTCTGTTTAAGGGAACCATCCGTGACAATATGAAATGGGGCAAAGAGGACGCTTCCGAAGAAGAAATCCAACGGGCTCTTTCCATTGCGCAGGCAAGTGGTTTTGTAAAAAGTAAGCCGGAGGGCTTAAATACCATGGTAAGTCAGGGCGGCGCCAATCTTTCCGGCGGACAGCGCCAGCGTCTTACCATAGCAAGAGCACTGGTGGGAGATCCGGAGATCCTGATCATGGATGACAGTGCTTCTGCCCTTGACTTTGCCACAGATGCGGCTCTTCGTCATGCCATTCATGAGCAGACAAAGGGAATGACTGTGTTTATCGTTTCCCAGAGAGCAACCTCCATCAAGCAGGCAGATAAGATCCTGGTTCTGGATGATGGTGAGCTGGCTGGTGTGGGAACACACAAAGAGCTTATGGAATCCTGTGAGGTCTACAGAGAAATCTGCCTGTCACAGCTTTCCGAACAGGAGGTGAACCGCTGATGGGAAGGAATAAAGAGACTATGAAGAGGGTACTGAAATTTATCAGCCCTTACAAAGCAAAAATTATCATTATGCTTCTGACAGCGCTTGTCACCGTTGGATTTACCCTGTATACACCCATTCTGATTGGTAATGGTGTAGATAATATCGTAGGTCCGGGAAATGTAAATACAGCCGGACTTTTGAAGGTGCTTGGAGCTCTGGCTGTGATCGTTGTGGGAAATGCAGTTTCCCAGTGGGTGATGAACCTTCTTACCAATCAGGTTACCTACAGCGTGGTGCAGGATGTGCGAAGCCAGGCGTTTGCCCATCTTCAGGAGGTGCCGGTATCTTATATAGATGCCAATCAGCCAGGAGATATTTTAAGCCGTATTGTTTCTGATGTCAGTCAGTTTTCAGATGGTCTCCTTATGGGCTTTACCCAGCTGTTTACCGGTGTGCTGACCATCTTTGGAACCATTGGATTTATGCTTTCCATCAGTGTGAAGATCACAGTGATCGTTATTTTGCTCACTCCGATTTCCCTGTTCGTGGCAAGCTTTATCGCAGGCAGAACCTTCCGCATGTTTCAGGAGCAGTCCGAGAAGAGAGCGGAGATGACTTCTATTGTGGAAGAGCTTGTTGGAAATCAGAAGATCGTGCAGGCTTTTTCCTATGAGGAGAGAGCTAATGAAAGGTTTGGAAAAGTAAATGAAGAGCTTCGCGTCTGCGGAATCAAAGCGATTTTCTTTTCCTCTATTACAAACCCATCCACACGCTTTGTAAATGGTCTTGTTTACACAGCAGTTGGAATTTTTGGTGCATTTACAGTAATTAAGGGCGGTATGACTGTGGGACAGCTGACCAGCTTCCTGAACTATGCAAATCAGTATACCAAGCCGTTTAATGAGATTTCCGGCGTTATCACAGAGCTGGAGAATGCGCTGGCATGTGCAAAACGTCTCTTTGACTTTATTGATACACCGGCACAGGAGCCAGATGCGCCAGATGCTTGGGAGCTGGAGAAAGCAGACGGCCGTGTAAGCGTGGAGAGTGTTTCCTTTTCTTACAGAAAAGAAGTTCCGCTTCTTACTGATATTTCCATTGACGTAAAACCTGGACAGAGGATCGCCATCGTCGGACCTACCGGATGCGGTAAGACCACTATGATCAACCTTCTTATGAGATTCTATGATGTAGATAAGGGACAGATTAAGGTAAGCGGTTATCCGGTAAGAGAGCTGACAAGAGACAGCCTGAGACGAAACTTTGGTATGGTGCTTCAGGAGACCTGGCTGAAGGCAGGAACCATCCGCGAGAACATTGCCTATGGAAAGCCGGATGCGACTTTGGAAAAGGTTATGGAGGCAGCTAAGCATGCACATGCCCACAGTTTTATCAAGCGTATGCCAAACGGCTATGATACCGTGATTTCAGAGGGAGGCGGAAATATTTCCCAGGGACAGAAGCAGCTTCTTTGCATTGCAAGGGTTATGCTGATGCACCCGGCTATGTTGATCCTGGATGAGGCCACTTCTTCCATTGATACCCGTACTGAGGTGAAGGTGCAGAAGGCTTTTGCAGAGTTGATGGAAGGAAGAACCAGCTTTATTGTAGCACATCGTCTTTCCACTATTCAGGAGGCAGATCTGATCCTGGTCATGAAGGACGGAAATATTATCGAGCAGGGCAGACATGAGGAATTGCTGGCGAAGAAGGGCTTCTATGCGAATCTGTATGAGAGTCAGTTTGCTATTTCATAAGGGGGATGAATATGGAAAATAAGAATCTGGAAGAGACTGATGTAAATGAGAAGCAGAAAGCCAGAAATGGGAAGTCTGCTATGCCTATGAGAACCTGCCTGGTTATGATTCTGGCAGGGGTTTATGTGGCTTATCTTGGTGTTTCACTTTGCCAGAATGTAATAAATGGTGCTGAGGGCAGCAGTCCTGGCTTTATGGTTGCGGGAGTGATTTTTATTGTGCTTGGCGTGGCTTTCGTGATCAATGGAATCCGCGGCAGCATAAAGGCTGGCAAGATTCAGAAGGAGTCGAATGCAGAAAGTGAAGCGCAGGCTTCTGAGACAGAAACTTCAAGGACAGTTGAATCTAAAATGGAAAGTACTTCATCCTTGAATAAGAAAATGTCTATTGCTGACCGCGCTAATCTGGTTAGCCAGTTAGGGGATGCGACAGAGGATGAAGAATAGAGAGTATTGTTTTTTGAAAAGAAATTGATATATTAGATAGTGTTAATATATGTATGAAAAATGAGTGGTGTAGTTATTTCGAGAACGATGTACTAGTTTGCAGACCGGGCGGTTACTTTTGCGTTTTATGATTATAACAGCACGAAATTACGAATACAATACTAAATATAAAAAAATAAACAGACTTCCGAATGAGTGATAATCAATCAGAAGTCTGTTTTTTTGTTGAAATACACGCTCTAGCGCCGTTTCCTGCGCCTGCGTTTCCCGCTTGGGTTATGTAGAGTGGACCAGCAGAATGCCTGCACCAACAGGATTCCCGCTGTGACTCCGATGCTGTCGATTCCCACATCACGTACAGAAGGTCCGCGGTCTGCCACAAAGGACTGGTGGTATTCATCAAAGCCTGCGAAGCCTACGCATATGGCGCCTGCCAGCAGGATCAGCCAGATACCTCTTACTCCGTAAACATAAAGTGGGAAAGAAATGGCAATGGCAAGCAGACAGTACTCTGTCATGTGAGCTGCTTTTCGCACATAAAATTCGATGGAGCTGGCAGAATAGGCGAGCTCGTCATAAGTTTTGTTTTCGTTGAGAACTTCATTCTTGGTTTCCACAATCTGGTAGCTGACTTCATAGCTTAGGGCTCCGGACACCTCCCCTGTCTGGGCTGAAAATGAATAGATCAGATACATCATCAGAATTGCAGGAAGAAAAGAAAGAGGTTTCAGTAAATGGATTAAAATTTTCTTCATGGGGTTTACTATAACACGGGAAAATAAGATTGTAAAGAAAAAGGTGATTTGACAAGGCTTTGAAAAAACAATAAAACCAGAGCAAGCAGAAGGGAGACAGGAGGGCAAAGAACTTGTTATTTACAGGAATCTATGCTAAAATTGTTGAAGTATGAAAAGCAGCGAGATACTTGGTGGGGAGAGACTCTGGCAGCCAGGTATCGTGTTGCTATAAAGAACGCACAATGGAGACCAGGAGGAAAAAGACAGGTATGAGTTTAGCTGATCATATTTTTATAGATATGTGTAAAGACGTAATTGAGAACGGAACCAGTACAGAAGGGGAGAAGGTCCGGCCAGTGTGGGAGGATGGCACTTCTGCTTATACGATCAAACGTTTTGGTGTTGTGAACCGTTATGATCTGAGAAAGGAATTTCCAGCGCTGACCCTTCGCAAGACCGCATTAAAGAGCGCTATGGATGAGATCCTCTGGATCTGGCAGAAGAAATCAAACAACATTCATGACCTTCACAGCCATATCTGGGATAGCTGGGCTGACGAGAATGGCTCCATTGGAAAAGCGTATGGTTATCAGCTGGGTGTGAAGCATCAGTACAAAGAAGGCATGATGGATCAGGTAGACCGTGTTCTTTATGATCTGAAGAATAATCCATACAGCCGTCGTATTATGACCAATATTTATGTGCATGAAGATCTTCATGAGATGAATCTTTACCCATGTGCTTACTCTATGACCTTCAATGTAACAAAGGAGCCTGGAAAGGACAAGCTGACTTTAAATGCCATTTTGAACCAGCGCTCCCAGGATATCCTGGCTGCAAATAACTGGAATGTATGCCAGTACTCCCTTCTTCTTATGATGATCGCACAATGCTGTGACATGGAAGCCGGTGAGCTGGTACATGTGATCGCGGATTGTCATATTTATGACAGACATGTTCCGGTTATCAAGGAGCTGATTTCCAGGACACCTTATCCGGCACCGACTGTGAAACTGAATCCGAATGTGAAGAATTTCTATGATTTTACCACGGATGATCTGATCGTGGAGAATTATCAGACCTGGCCTCAGATTAAAAATATTCCGATTGCCATTTAAACATGGAGTAAATGAGAAAGGGTTCCAATGCCGCATGCGTTTCAGATATGGTGAGGCTGCTGTAGCGGGCTACGGCAACCGAATTTGGGCAAAATCTCCCGCAAAGTGGGGCGTGCAGATTGCGGGAATGATTTTTAGACATGCTCTAGGAGTTCGTATAAAGGAGATTATAAGAAATGAAAATAATAGTAGCTGCTGACAAAAACTGGGGAATTGGAAAAGACAATAAGCTTCTTGTAAGCATTCCGGCGGATATGAAAATGTTTCGTCAGGAGACCACTGGCAAGGTTTGTGTTATGGGAAGAAAGACCCTGGAGAGTTTCCCAGGAGGGCTTCCTCTTAAAAACCGCATAAACATCGTTCTTACCAGAAATGAGAATTACAAGGTGAAAGATGCCATAATCGTTCATTCTATTGAAGAGCTTATGGAAGAATTGAAAAAGTATCCGGCAGAAGATGTATACTGCATCGGCGGCGACACTATCTATAAGCAGCTTCTTCCTTATTGCGATGCTGCTCAGGTGACCAAGATTGATTTTGCTTATATTGCAGACAGTTATTTTCCGAATCTGGATGAAGATCCACAGTGGCATGTGGCAGCAGAGAGTGAAGAGCAGACATATTTTGATCTGGAATATAAGTTTGTGAGATATGAGAGAAATAAATAAGCGGGAAAATATAATGTGTTTTTAAAAAAATCAGTTCTGCCATCACGACAGAACTGATTTTTGTTATATGCTGTGTAGAGTGTGTTTGAAAAAATACGAAAAATGGGAAGCTTAAGAAATTACTCAATAACCTTCAGCCATCCCTCTGGAGCCTGGATGCGTCCCATCTGGATTCCGGTAAGGGTTTCATACAGCTTCTTGGTGATCGGTCCCATCTCGTTCATGCCGCTTGGGAAGCAAATCTCTTTGCCGTGGTCCACGATCTTTCCAACAGGAGAGATAACAGCAGCAGTACCGCAAAGACCGCACTCTGCGAAATCCTTCACTTCGTCGAAGTATACTTCTCTTTCCTCAGCCTCAAGTCCAAGGTACTCTTTCGCAACGTAGATCAGAGAACGACGTGTGATGGATGGAAGGATACTGTCAGACTTCGGAGTAACAACCTTGCCGTCTTTTGTTACGAATAAGAAGTTTGCTCCGCCTGTCTCCTCAACCTTGGTACGAGTTTTGGAATCAAGATACATGTTCTCATCGAATCCGTTCTTATGAGCGTCAACGATCGCATGAAGGCTCATTGCGTAGTTAAGACCAGCTTTGATATGACCGGTACCATTTGGTGCAGCACGGTCAAAGTCGCTGACACGGATTGTGATCGGCTTAGCGCCGCCTTTGAAGTATGGTCCGACAGGTGTGGTGAATACACGGAACTGATACTCGCTGGCAGGTTTTACACCGATAACAGCGTCGCTTCCGAACATGTACGGACGTACATATAAAGTAGCACCAGAACCATATGGCGGAACATATGCTGCATTTGCTTTAATTGTCTGAACAACTGCGTCAACAAAACGGTCTTTCGGGAATACAGGCATTTCCAGTCTTGCGGCGGAATGCTCCATACGCTCACCGTTCAGGTCAGGACGGAAAGTAACGATATGTCCGTCTTCTGTAGTATATGCTTTCATACCCTCAAAAACAGTCTGTGCATACTGAAGGACACCTGCACACTCACTGATGGTAACCATATCATCTGTGGTAAGGCCTCCCTCATCCCACTTGCCGTCTTTATAATTGGATACATAACGGTAGTCTGTTTTTACATAACCAAAGCCCAGGTTTCCCCAGTCAATGTTCTTTTTTTCCATAACAATTTCCTCCTAGCGTGGTTTTTGGGGGGAGATTCTTATTGTGAATCCCCAATGTTTTTACTATTGTAAAACTTTTACGTGTGAAATTCAATGGGAAAAGCAGATTTTTTAAGTGATTTTCCTGTGAAAAAGGTTACAAAAAGTATAATGTGTTTATATTTTATGGTGTCTTGTTTTTTGAGGGGGATTTTTGTATAATGATAAAACAAGCGTTGTGAAATAAAATATCCGGAGGAAAAGATGGGATATAACGAATTTGATGAACTTGGAGATAAGATCCAGAGCATCATTGACAGTGCAGTAAATGAAAAAAATTACCAGAAACTGAGCCAGAGTATTAATCAGGCGCTGAATAAGGCTATTGATAATGGGAGTGATGCCCTTCGGGATGCGCTTAATAATACTGTGGGCAGTGGGAAATATACCAATTACCGCAGCGGCAGTTCTTATGATTACAGAGAGAATCGGTCCTGGGATTTTCAGAAGGATGGAAAGAAAAACCGGAGTACCGGGGAGGATCATGGAACTGGTTATCAAGGATATGCCGATGCGAAAGGGAATGATTCGCGTAATGGAAATTTCCAGAGAAATGGTACAGGCAGGCAGGATACCAATCACCAGAATTCGGATCTGGCATTGTATTTACCGACGAATGGAATCAAGGTCGGGGGAATTCTGAAGACAGTGTTTGGTGGGATTCTTACTGGAGTATTTGGAATTGCTACAATGGTAGTTGGTGGAATTGGAGCTGGCTTTAGCAGCAGTGTAATGCTTGGAATTTCGGCAGTGCTGGCGGCATTTACGGTCGGCGGAGGTATTCTTCTTGGACAGGGCTGCAGCAGTCTTACCAGTTTAAGCCGCCGAAACAAGTATATCAAGGCTCTTGGCACTCACACCTACTGCAATTTCCAGCAGCTGGCACAGGCAGTCGGCAAGCCGGTGAAATTTGTAAAAAAAGATATCAAACGTATGATAAGCAAAGGCTGGTTCCTTCAGGGACATGTTGATAAACAGGAAACTTGTCTGATCACAAGTAATGAGACTTACGACCAATATGTAAGCACTCAGAAGCGGCTGGAAGAAAGAGATCATCAGCAGGATGAAGAGCGTGCACGCCAGGAGGCAGCGCTTCGTCAGCAGGCAGAGGAAAAAGAAAGGCAGAAATTTAACCAGCATGAACAGGCAGATGCCCGGGCGTGTGTGGAAGCAGAACGGGATGCTGCGGAAAGAATCAGACTTTCCCCGGAAGTCCGGCAGGTTCTGGATAAGGGAAATGACTTTCTTGATAAAATCCACCGCAGCAATGATGCCATTCCAGGAGAAGAGATTTCCAGAAAAATCTCCCGTATGGAGCTGATCATAGCGAAGATTTTTGAACGCGCCAAGGCTCATCCGGAGATTATTCCGGATTTGAACCGCCTTATGGATTATTATCTTCCTATGACTGTGAAGCTTTTGAATGCATATGAAGAAATGGACAGCCAGCCGGTTCAGGGAGAGAATATTACTTCTTCCAAGAAAGAAATCGAAGAGACTATTGATACGTTGAATGTGGCTTTTGAGAAGCTTCTGGATTCCATATTTGAAGACACGGCTATGGATGTATCCAGTGATATTTCTGTTCTGAATACAGTTTTGGCACAGGAAGGGCTGACTGAGGACGAGCTTACCCGTATGAGAAAAGAGGCTGAAAAAAACAGGCTCTAGCAGTGTGCGGAATGTTAAGTATATGAAAAGATAAGATTTGCAGCGGGGTTAGAGCGTGTTATAAAAATAACGAAAATGCCAAACTGAAGGCTGCTGATAAATATGGGCAGACCTATACACAAGGAGGATGCTATGGGAAACGAATTTACAGGTTTTGAAGATAACGCACCTACACTTACATTAGAACCGGATTTGGGAGAGTCAAAGGCAGAGATTGCAGCAGAGCCGGAAGCCGAAGCTGTGAAAAAGGAAATGGAACAGACCGTTCTCTCCCCGGAAGAACAGCAGATGGTAGACAGCTTTGCTAAGAAAATTGACATTGAGAATACCAGCCAGATCCTCCAGTACGGTGCCGGAACCCAGAAGAAAATGGCTGATTTTTCCGATGCAGCTCTTGAAAATGTACGGACACAGGATCTGGGTGAGGTTGGAGAGCTGATCACCCAGGTGGTAGGCGAGCTTCGCGATTTTGATGCTGCTGAGGAGGAGAAAGGCTTTCTTGGCTTTTTCAAGAAACAGGGCAGCAAGATTGAAAATATGAAGAACCGCTACGCCAAGGCTGAGGTAAATGTGCAGAAGATCACTACCTCCCTTCAGGATCACCAGATGCGTCTCATGAAGGATTCCGCAGTTCTGGAAAAAATGTATGCTCAGAACCTGAACTATTATAAAGAACTGACCATGTACATCCTTGCAGGAAAACAGAAGCTGCAGGAAGTACGGGAGGGAAAATTAAAAGATCTGGAGGCAAAAGCAGCAGTCAGCGGACTTCCGGAGGATGCGCAGGAAGCCAAGGATCTGGACAGCAAGTGCAATCGTTTCGAGAAGAAGCTGCATGATCTGGAACTGACCAGAACCATTTCCCTGCAGACAGCACCGCAGATTCGTCTGGTGCAGAACAATGACACCCTTATGGTAGAAAAAATCCAGACAACCATTGTAAATACCATTCCACTTTGGAAGAGCCAGATGGTACTGGCACTTGGAATCGCCCATTCCACAGAAGCAGCCCAGGCCCAGCGCCAGGTAACAGACCTGACAAATGAGCTTTTGAAGAAAAATGCGGAGGCACTTCACCTTGCATCCACAGAGACTGCCAGGGAATCTGAGCGCGGAATCGTGGATATTGAGACTCTGAAGCAGACCAATCAGGAGCTGATCGCTACTTTGGATGATGTCATGAATATTCAGAAAGAGGGCCGCGCCAAGAGAGCCCAGGCAGAACTGGAAATGCGCAAGATGGAAGAAGACTTGAAGAATAAATTGTTGGAAATCCAGCATTAAATTGCAAAGAAAACAGGCTCTGGAGCCTGTTTGAAAATACTTGCAGAATGCTGTGAAAATAACTGTACAGCAGGGGTGTCAGAGACATCCCTTTTGTGCCTTTTTGCATAGAAAAGTTTGATAAGCGCCTGCGGTGTAAAAGTGAACCGCAAAGAATGCTATCAGTGAACAGTAACCAAAGAATACCATGTTCATAATATATGGAGGAATTTCGTATGTACAGAGACCATACCAAAGTAATTCAGATAGGAAATAAGAAGATTGGAGGCGGAAATCCCATCCTGATCCAGTCTATGACCAATACAAAAACAGAGGATGTGCAGGCAACCGTAGAGCAGATCCTTGCCCTGGAGGCTGCTGGCTGCGACATTATCCGCTGTGCAGTGCCGACCATGGAAGCGGCAAAGGCTCTGAAAGAGATCAAAAAACAAATTCACATTCCGCTGGTAGCAGATATTCATTTTGATTATCGTCTTGCGATTGCGGCCATGGAGAACGGTGCCGACAAGATCCGTATCAATCCCGGAAATATTGGAAGCACAGAGCGTATCAAGGCAGTTGTAGATGTGGCGAAGGAGCGGAATATTCCCATCCGTGTTGGGGTAAACAGCGGTTCTCTTGAGAAAGAACTGGTGGAGAAATATCACGGTGTTACCGCAGAAGGTCTGGTAGAAAGCGCCCTTAACAAGGTGCACATTATTGAAGAGCTTGGCTACGACAATCTGGTGATCAGCATCAAATCTTCTAATGTTATGATGTGCGCCAGGGCTCACGAACTGATTGCGGAACAGACCAGTTATCCTCTCCATGTGGGAATTACAGAGGCAGGAACCCTTTATTCTGGAAATATCAAATCTGCCATAGGGCTTGGTATTATTTTATACCAGGGAATCGGTGACACGATCCGCGTCTCCCTGACTGGTGCCCCTCTGGAAGAGATAAAATCTGCCAGACGTATCCTAAAAACCCTTGGACTTCGCAAAGGCGGCGTGGAAGTAGTATCCTGTCCAACCTGCGGGCGCACCCAGATCGATCTGATCGGTCTTGCAAATAAAGTAGAAACTATGGTGCAGGATATCCCTCTTGACATTAAAGTAGCTGTTATGGGCTGTGTGGTAAATGGCCCGGGAGAAGCGAAAGAAGCCGATATCGGAATTGCAGGCGGCGTAGGTGTAGGTCTTCTGATCAAAGGCGGTGAGATTGTGAAGAAAGTGCCGGAAGACCAGCTGCTGGATACCTTGAGAGAAGAATTGATGAACTGGGATAGCAATAAGACACAGAAATGACAGAAGGTGTATATTCTATAAATGGAAAAAGAATTTTTTGACGTATTTCCAAACTTAAAATTAAAACAGGAATTAAGTGAACTTCTGGAAGAGGTGATCGTCACCAAGGTTGCCTGCAACTCTGCCAAAACTTGTGTCCGGGTTTACTTGAAAAGCGACCGCTGGATCCATAAAAAGCATATTTTCAGCCTGGAAGAGCAGATTCAGAGACAGTGCTTTCCTGGTCTTGAAGTGAGTGTGAAGGTAATCGAGAAGTTCCATCTGTCCAGACAGTACACGCCAAAGAATTTCCTGGATACCTACCGCTCCAGCATGGAACTGGAGCTTCGCAATTACAACATGCTGGAATACAATCTGTTCAAGCAGGCACAGATCACATTTCCAGAAGATGACTGCCTGAATATGGCACTTCCGGATTCTGTGATTTCCAGACAGAAAAGTGAGATACTTATTGAATATCTTCACAAAGTATTCTGCGAGCGTTGCGGAATGGACCTGAAAGTTTCTCTGGATTATGTGCAGACGGAGGAGAGCAGGTACCGCAAAAATGCAGCTATCCAGATCCGTCAGGAAGTAGCTAATGTGCTGAAGCATGCCAGACTTTCCACAGAAGAAGAGAGCGCAGCACCAGCTCCTGCAGCTGAGGAAAAAACAGGAAAAGAGGCCGCAGCCGGCAAGACATCCGCTGCCAGGTCGGAGAAGAAAGCAGAGGCAGCCAGTGAAAAGAAGCCTTTCGAGAAAAAGCCATTCGAAAAGAAAGGCAAATGGGGCGATTTCCGTGGTGGCTTCCGCAAGGATCCAAATCCGGACGTTATTTATGGAAGGGATTTCGAGGACGAGCCTATTCCATTGGAAAATATTGTGCAGGAAATGGGAGAGGTTATCATCCGCTGCCAGGTTATGGATGTGGAAGCGAGAGAAATCCGAAATGAGAAGACCATACTGATTTTCCCGGTTACGGATTTCACAGACTCCATCACAGTAAAAATGTTCCTGCGCAACGAGCAGGTGCCGGAGATCAAAGAGCATGTGAAAAAAGGTGCCTTCCTGAAAATCAAAGGCGTTACTTCTATTGACCGTTTCGATGGTGAGCTTACCATAGGCTCCATCTCCGGAATTAAGAAAATCTCCGATTTCCGCAGTTACAGAGTGGACACCAGCCCTCAGAAGCGTGTGGAACTTCACTGTCATACGAAAATGAGCGATATGGATGGTGTAACCGAGGCAAAAGCGCTGGTAAAACGTGCCTACGAGTGGGGGCATCCTGCCATTGCCATCACAGATCATGGTGTGGTGCAGGCTTTCCCGGAGGCAAACCATTGCTTTGATGCGTGGGGAGGCTGCGTGCCAAAGGATTCTGATTTTAAGGTGCTTTACGGTATGGAGGCCTATCTGGTAGACGACTTAAAGGGTATGGTCACCAACCCGAAAAAACAGTCCCTGGACGGCAGATTCGTGGTTTTCGACATTGAGACCACAGGATTTTCCCCCCTTACCTGTAAGATCATTGAAATTGGTGCTGTATTGGTGGAAAATGGAAAGATCACAGATCGTTTTTCCACATTTGTCAATCCTCAGGTTCCAATTCCATTTCGAATTGAGCAGCTGACCAGTATTAATGACAGCATGGTTATGGATGCCCATCCAATTGAAGAAATTTTACCGGAATTCCTGAAATTTTGTGAAGGAGCTACAATGGTAGCCCACAACGCAGATTTCGATATGAGTTTTATTATAGAGAATTGTAACCGCATGGGAATTCCAAATGATTTCACCTATGTGGATACGGTAGGTATGGCACGATTCCTGCTGCCTGCGCTGAACCGTTTTAAGTTGGATACCGTTGCCAAGGCAGTTGGCGTTTCCCTGGATCATCACCATCGTGCGGTTGATGATGCAGAGTGTACGGCCCGTATTTTCGAGAAATTCGTGGGAATGTGCAGGGAAAGAGATATTACGGATGTAGACAAGCTGAATGAGCAGGGAAAAGTTTCCCCGGACACCATTAAGAAACTGCCCACTTACCATGCCGTTATTTTCATGCGGAATGAGACCGGCCGTATCAATCTGTACAAGCTGGTAAGCCAGTCCCATATCAAGTACTTTAACCACAGACCCCGTGTGCCAAAGAGCCTGTTTGAGGCACATCGGGAGGGACTTCTTATTGGAAGTGCCTGCGAGGCTGGTGAGCTTTACCAGGCTCTTTTGCGCAATGCACCGGAGCAGGAAATCGCAAGGCTGGTAAGCTTTTATGATTATCTGGAAATCCAGCCCCTTGGGAACAATATGTTCATGGTGGAGGATGAAAAGAATGATACGATTCATTCGAAAGAGGATCTGATTGAGATCAACAAAAAAATTGTAAAGCTTGGTGAACAGTTTAACAAGCCGGTTGTTGCTACCTGTGACGTTCACTTTATGGATCCCCAGGATGAAATCTACCGTCGTATTATCATGGCTGGAAGCGGCTTCAAGGATGCCGACAATCAGGCACCTCTTTATCTTCGCACTACTGAGGAAATGCTGGAGGAGTTTTCCTATCTGGGAAGCGAGAAGGCAGAGGAAGTGGTAATTACAAATACAGTGAAGATTGCGGATATGATAGAGAAAATGTCACCGATCCATCCGGATAAATATCCGCCGGTTATTGAGAATTCTGACCAGGACTTAAAGGATATGTGTTTCCAGAAAGCCCATGAAATGTATGGTGAAGTGCTTCCCAAGATCGTAGAAGACCGTCTGGACAAAGAGCTGAATTCCATTATTTCCAATGGATATGCGGTGATGTATATTATTGCCCAGAAGCTGGTGTGGAAGTCCAATGCAGATGGTTATCTGGTGGGCTCCCGAGGGTCTGTAGGTTCTTCCCTGGCGGCTACCATGTCTGGTATTACAGAGGTAAATCCTCTGCCACCCCATTATCTGTGCCCAAATCCGGAGTGTAAGTACAGTGACTTTGATTCTCCGGAGATCAAGGCTTTTTCCGGTATGGCGGGATGCGATATGCCAGACAGGATCTGTCCAAAGTGCGGCACCAGGATGACCAAACAGGGCTTTGACATTCCCTTTGAGACCTTCCTTGGATTCAAAGGAGATAAGGAGCCTGATATTGACCTGAACTTCTCAGGAGAGTATCAGTCCAATGCCCATCATTATACAGAGGTTATATTCGGAAAAGGTCAGACCTTCAAGGCGGGAACCATCGGTACCCTTGCGGATAAAACCGCATTCGGATATGTAAAGAACTATTTTGAAGAGCGGGGACAGCACAAGCGTTCCTGCGAGATCAACCGTATTGTACAGGGGTGTACCGGTATCCGGCGAAGCACCGGACAGCATCCTGGCGGAATTATTGTACTCCCAATGGGAGAGGAAATAGAGAAATTTACCCCGGTCCAGTACCCGGCGAACGATTCCAGCAGTGGATTTATCACCACCCATTTTGACTACCATTCCATTGATGGAAACCTGCTGAAGCTGGATATTCTGGGACACGATGATCCCACCATGATCCGTACCCTTGAGGATATGACAGACCTGAATGCAAGAGAGGTTCCTCTTGATGACAAGGCGGTTATGTCACTTTTTGCCAGTACAGAAGCTCTTGGAATTGATCCGAAGGATATCGGCGGCTGCAAGCTTGGCTGTCTGGGAATTCCAGAATTTGGTACTGATTTCGCCATGCAGATGCTTGTGGATACCAAGCCGAAATATTTTTCTGATCTGGTCCGTATTGCCGGACTTTCCCACGGTACGGATGTATGGCTGGGAAATGCGCAGACACTGATCGAAGAGGGAAAAGCTACTATTTCCACGGCAATCTGTACCCGAGATGATATTATGATCTACCTGATCGGTCAGGGTGTGGAAAGTGGTCTTGCCTTTACTATTATGGAGAGCGTCCGTAAAGGAAAAGGTCTCCGGGATGAGTGGATCACCACTATGAAAGAACACGGCGTTCCGGACTGGTACATCTGGTCCTGCAAAAAAATCAAATACATGTTCCCGAAAGCCCATGCGGCAGCTTACGTTATGATGGCATACAGAATCGCCTGGTTCAAGGTATTCCAGCCGCTGGCTTATTACGGTGCATATTTCAGTATCCGTGCCACAGCTTTTTCCTATGAACTGATGTGTATGGGAAAAGAAAAGCTGGAGTTTTATATGGCAGAGATACGCAAGAAAGGGGACGCTGCATCCAAAAAAGAGCAGGATACCCTGAAAGATATGCGTATTGTCCAGGAAATGTATGCAAGAGGTTATGATTTTATGCCCATTGATATTTACCGGGCGAAGGCACATCGTTTCCAGATCATAGAAGGAAAACTGATGCCGTCCATTGATTCTATAGAAGGTCTTGGAGATAAGGCGGCAGATGCTGTAGTGGATGCTGCTGTACAGGGAAGATTTCTTTCCAAGGATGATTTCCGTGACAGGACCAAGGTCAGCAAGACCGTAATTGATCTGATGGATAAACTTGGATTATTTGGAGATATTCCACAGTCCAATCAGATTTCATTGTTTGATTTCTAACGCTGGTTAAATAAGAGTAATATGAATTTAGGAGGTTCCATGAAAACAGAAGAACTGCGCTACCTACAACGTCTGGCGGAGCTCTACCCCACTATCGGGAAGGCTTCTACAGAGATCATCAACCTTCAGTCCATTCTCAATCTTCCAAAAGGCACCGAGCATTTTCTTTCCGATATCCACGGAGAGTACGAAGCTTTTTCCCATGTGCTTCGAAACGGTTCGGGAGCTGTGCGAAAGAAGATAGATGATGTATTTGGACATACCTTAAGCAACAGTGACAAGCGTTCCCTGGCAACTCTCGTGTATTACCCGAAGGAAAAAATTGCCTATGTGAAGAAAAAAGAGTCTGATATGCAGAACTGGTACAAGATCACCCTGTACCGTCTTATTGAAGTGTGCAAGACAACTGCCTCCAAATATACCAGATCCAAGGTTCGTAAGGCATTGCCTTCGGATTATGCATATGTGATCGAAGAGCTGATCACGGAGAAAGCAGAAGTTCTGGATAAAGAGGCTTATTACGATTCCATTGTGGATACCATTATAGATATCGGCAGGGCAGAGAACTTCATTATCGCTCTTGCTGAACTGATCCAGAGACTGGTTGTAGACCACCTTCATGTGCTTGGAGATATATATGACAGAGGTCCCGGTCCTCATTTTATTATGGACAGACTGATGGATTATCATTCTCTGGATATTCAGTGGGGAAACCATGATGTGGTATGGATGGGCGCCGCTGTAGGACAGGCTGCCTGTATGGCCACAGTGATCCGTAACAGTATCCGTTACGGCAATCTGGATATTCTGGAGGATGGTTATGGAATCAATATGATGCCTCTTGCTGCTTTTGCCATGGAGGTTTACGGGGATGATCCCTGCCAGGTATTTGAAGTACATGGCAATCCTTCCAATTACAATGCTCTTGAGAAAGAGCTGAGCAGGAAAATGCACAAAGCCATTTCCATTATCCAGTTTAAGCTGGAAGGGGTACTGGCGAAAGAACATCCGGATTTTCATATGGAGAATCGATGCGTTCTGGAGGGGATTGATCCGGAGAAGGGCACTGTGCAGCTGCCGGATGGAAGTGTGCATAATCTTCTGGACACCCATTTTCCAACCATTGACTGGGAACATCCTTATGAGCTGACAGATGGGGAAAAAGAAGTAGTGGAGCGCCTGAGCTCAGCATTTCGAAACTGCGAGAAGCTTCAGAACCACATGCAGCTGCTTCTGGATAAAGGCGGCCTTTATAAGACCTATAACGGGAACCTTCTTTTCCATGGAAGTATTCCGCTGAACGAAGATGGAACTCTGAAAGAGGTTGAGATTTACGGTGAGACTTGTAAAGGCAAGGCACTTTATGATAAACTGGAAGCCTACGTAAGAAAAGCTTTTTTTACCGTAGATGAGAAGGAGAAGAAAGCAAGCCAGGATATTCTGTGGTATATCTGGGCCGGGCCTAATTCTCCCCTTTATGGAAAAGATAAAATGACTACCTTCGAGCGTTATTTTATCGCAGATAAAGAGACACACAAAGAGAAAAAGAATGCCTACTATCACCTCTGGGAAAAAGAAGAGGTAGTAAATCGTATGCTGGAAGAATTCGGGCTGGATCCGGATGAGGGGCATATTATCAATGGTCACGTGCCTGTTCATCAGCTGGAGGGAGAGAATCCGGTGAAATGTGATGGCAAGGTGATCGTAATTGACGGTGGTTTTTGTGAGGCATACCGGAATGTGACCGGTATTGCCGGATATACTCTTGTTTACAGTTCCTATGGTCTGAGCCTGACTGCCCATGAGCCTTTTACTTCGGCGGAAGATGCAGTGGAAACAGAGAGGGACATTGTGTCCAACCGTGTGGCTGTCCGCTATAATCCAAGGCGTGCCCTTGTGGGAGATACGGATAACGGTAAGGCACTGAAAGAACGAATTCAGGAGCTGAAACAGCTTTTGGATGCCTACAGAAAAGGCGTTATAAAGGAGAAAAAATAAGGAGACTAAGGAAAAATGGGTGGAATTTTTGGTGTTGCGTCAAAGTCTGATTGTGTAATGGATCTTTTTTTTGGAATTGATTATCACTCCCATCTGGGTACAAGAAGGGGCGGAATGACCGTTTATAGCAGGAGCAGTGGATTTAACCGCGTGATCCATAATATTGAGAACTCACCGTTCCGTACCAAATTTGACAAGGATGTGGCAGAGATGGAAGGCAATCTTGGAATAGGCTGTATTTCTGACAATGAACCGCAGCCTCTTCTGGTGCGTTCCCATCTGGGAAATTTTGCAATTACAACAGTAGGCAAGATCAATAATATAGAAGCTTTGGTAGAGAAATGCTTCAAAGACGGGCATACCCATTTTCTGGAGATGAGCGGTGGCAGTGTGAATCCTACAGAGGTAACGGCAGCGCTGATCAATCAGAAGGACAGTATTGTTGAGGGAATCCGCTATGCACAGGAGATGATCGAGGGCTCTATGACCCTTCTTCTTATGACAGGGGAGGGCATTTACGCAGCACGCGACCGTTATGGAAGAACTCCTCTTGTAATCGGCAAGAAGGAAGATGCATGCTGTGCTTCTTTTGAAAGTCATGCCTACATTAATCTTGGCTATGAAGACCTGAAAGAGCTGGGACCTGGAGAGATTGATTTTATTACCCCGGAGGGAGCCCAGGTTCTGCAGAAGCCAGGAGACAAGATGCGAATCTGTTCTTTCCTCTGGGTATATTATGGATATCCAACCTCCACTTATGAGGGGGTAAATGTAGAGGAAATGCGTTACAAATGCGGCGATATTCTGGCAGGAAGAGATGCCGGAGAAGTGAATCCGGATCTGGTTGCAGGAGTACCGGATTCCGGTATTGCACATGCCATCGGCTATGCTAACCGCTCTGGTGTGCCGTTTGCCCGTCCGTTTATTAAATATACGCCCACATGGCCAAGATCTTTTATGCCGACTCAGCAGAGCCAGCGAAATCTTATCGCCAGAATGAAACTGATCCCAGTACATAAACTGATCAAAGATAAAAGCCTCCTTATGATTGACGACTCTATCGTAAGAGGTACCCAGCTTCGTGAGACAACAGAATTCCTCTATAACAATGGTGCTAAGGAGGTTCATATCAGACCTGCCTGCCCGCCGCTTTTATATGGATGTAAGTACCTGAATTTCTCATGCTCTAAGTCAGAGATGGATCTGATCACAAGAAGGATCATTGCGAAACGTGAAGGGGACAATGTATCAGACAGGATTTTGCAGGATTATGCAAATCCGGATTCTACAAACTACAAAGAAATGCTGGAAGAAATCCGCAAGGAACTGAATTTTACATCCCTGAAATATCATCGTCTGGATGATCTGAAGAAGTCAATTGATATTGAACCGTGCAAGCTTTGCACTTATTGCTGGAACGGACAGGAATAAACAGGAGGTGACTGCCTGTGAAAAAGCACAACAAAGATGTACTAAAAGCAACGCTGTTTGCCTTGATCGCCATATTTATCATGATTGGAGCAGCGGGGCTTCTGTTTGCCGAACATAAGAAAAAGATTCAGAAGGAGCAGCAGAAGAAGGCTGCTATTGAGGCTCTGGAAAGGGTGCCCACAGTGACACCGACTCCAGCGGCTACAGCCACGCCCACACCGGAGCCTACGGCCACAGTGACACCGACTCCTGTGATCACCCGGGCACCGGCGTTCGTGGCAAATGATTATATGGGAACCTGGTACAGTAAGGATGGACTGGTGACACTGTCTATAGACGACCTTACCCTGAAGTCTGTTACTTTTACTTTTTCTCAGGCTGGTGACAATGCCGGCACTAAGGTTTCGGAAGCTTCGGACACTGCAAAAGTGGCTGGAAATGCAGCAAAGCTTTCCTTTACAGATTCCTGGGGAAACCAGGTGCGTGGAAATATGACCTTTGATCAGGGCAGACTTTATCTGCGCCTAAATACAGCTTCCCCTGCAGAGGGTGCCGGGGTGACACCAAAGGTAGATGGGGTCCTTACAAGGGAGAAAGCCGCTTCAGTGACACAGGCACCTTCAGTGACTCCGGCTGATAATACAGATAAAACGGATCTCTCTTCCCGGGATTATATATTCCCGGACAGCAACAGCCGATATCTTACAGATGAGGATTTGTCGGGCTATTCATCTGACCAGCTGGAACTGGCGAAAAATGAGATTTACGCCCGACATGGCAGGAAATTTGTGACACAGAGAATTGCGGATTATTTTAACAGCAAATCCTGGTATAAGGGAACTGTGGAGCCGGAGACCTTTGATGCAGATACTTCTGTATTTAATGAATATGAAGTCGCAAATATTCAGAAAATTGCAGATACGGAAGGGAAGCTTCGAAGTGAAGGAAAGTAACTGATATATGAAAAAAACTTTACGGAATGTTACGCGTGAATGGTAATAACTTTATTTATGGTATACAAAATGAGGGGGAAATCGCATCCCCCTCATTTTGTACCTGCTGAGTACCTTTACAATTACGGCATTTTTTTATTATCAGTACGGCCAACCAGATAGTCAATGCTGGTTTCATAATAATTTGCAAGGCGGATCAGCATTTCGATTGGAATGTTCCTGGAGCCAGTTTCGTAGTGGGAGTAGGAACGCTGGCTGATGTGAAGGATATCACTGATCTGCTTCTGGGACAGATCAGCGTCTGTCCGAAGGTCTTGAATTCTCTGAAATTTCATAGGTTCACCTCTTTTTCTTCTGTAGAGTCTGCAGGGACCAAATGTAACGAACAACGAAAAACGTCTGGCCCCGAATCCTTTCAGAAAGTATAAATCAGAACGAAATGCACTATTGCAATTCAGAGCAAAATGGGCTATAATGAATTTTGTATATCTTTTAATCATATCTTTTTTACTTTTATTCTTTTTTATTCCAGAGACACATTGAAATGGCAGAGCAGGTTCGCATATGGGGAAGAACTGTATCTGCAGAAAGGGATAAGATTGTTTGCAAGTGTTTTATCAGCGGCGATTTCAGGAATGGAAGTCTGCCCGGTTCAGGTGGAAGCTGATGTAAGCAGCGGTCTGCCTTGTTTTACTATGGTTGGATTTCCAAGCACCCAGGTGAAAGAAGCACAGGACAGAGTGCGCACAGCGTTAAAAAATAATGGGATCAGTCTGCCGCCTAAGAAGGTGACTGTGAATCTGGCACCTGCTGATCTGCGAAAAGAGGGGGCCGGTTTTGACCTGCCTGTGGCAGCAGCGGTGCTGGCAGCATCGGGATTTATAGAACCACAGCTTCTTCGGAATGTAATGGTGGTTGGTGAACTCAGTCTGAATGGGGAGGTAAGAAGTGTATCCGGAGTGCTGCCAAGAGTGATCCGGGCAAGGGAACTGGGATGCCGGTACTGTATCATTCCGTTTGAAAACCTGGCAGAAGGAGCTCTGGTGAAGGATATGAAAGTGGTCGGAGTTCAAAATATAAAAGAAGTTTTGAAGCTTGTCTCAGATCCGGATGCATTTGGAAAAGAAAATCAGTTTTCAGAGGTAAATTCAGAAGAGAACCAGGTAGAAGAGAGTCTGGTGGATTTCGGGGAAATCTGTGGTCAGGAGAGTGCCAGAAGAGCTGCTGAGATTGCAGTCAGCGGATTTCACAACATCCTGTTTATCGGCCCTCCGGGCACTGGGAAGACCATGCTTGCCAAAAGAATACCTACGATTATGCCCTCTCTTACTTTTGAGGAAAGCCTGGAGCTTACAAAAATCTACAGCATTGCCGGACTTTTAAGTCCAAAGAGACCATTAATTAAGGCAAGACCCTTTCGAAGTCCGCATCATACCAGTTCGTCTGCAGCTCTGGCTGGAGGCGGAAGGATCCCGGGTCCCGGTGAAGTGACCCTGGCTCACAGAGGCGTTCTGTTTCTGGATGAAATGCCGGAATTTGCAAGAGGCAGCCTGGAAGTGCTGCGACAGCCCCTGGAGGACAAGCAGATCCAGCTGTCAAGGGCAAGTGGAACGTACGTGTTTCCGGCGGGATTTATTCTGGTAGCAGCCATGAACCCCTGTCCCTGCGGCTATTATCCGGATATGAACAAATGCAGGTGCACACCTGGCGAGGTGAGTCATTATCTTCATAAGCTGAGCCAGCCCCTTCTGGAGCGGATCGATCTATGTGCGGATGTGCCGCCTGTTAATTTTTCCCAGATCTCAGAAGAAAAACCGGGAGAAAGTTCTGCCCTTATCCGGAAAAGAGTGGAAAAAGCCAGAAAAATACAGCAGAAACGCTACCAGAATGAGAAAATCTGTTTTAACGGTGAACTGTCCGGGAAGCAGATCCGGAAATACTGTGTGCTGACAGAAAATGCTCTTCAGGTGGCAAAAAATGCTTTTGAGCTTATGGAACTTAGTGCAAGATCCTATCACCGGATTTTGAAGGTTTCACGCACGATTGCGGATATGGAAGGGGAGGAACTGATACACACAAGACATGTTGCAGAAGCCCTTACTTACAAAGCATTTGATAAGAAGTACAGAAGCTGAATGAATTTATTCATAAAACCGCACACAGGGAGGTATTTTAGTATGGAAGCAATGCAGAAAATCAAATGTTTAACTATAGAGGATTCCAATTTTCCAGATCGTTTGAGAAAACTTTCCGGAATGCCCAAAAAACTGTACTACATCGGAAACCTGCCAGATCCGAAGAAGCCTGCTGCAGCAGTGGTAGGTGCTCGCATGTGCAGTCCTTATGGCAGATGTCAGGCATTTAAATATGCAAGAACCATGGCAAGCTACGGTGTGCAGATCATCAGTGGAATGGCAAGAGGGATTGATGCAGAGGGGCATAAAGGTGCACTGGATACGGACACTCCTACTTTTGCAGTACTGGGAAGCGGAGTGGACGTGTGTTATCCCAATTCTAACAGATGGCTTTATCAGCGGATTCTGGAAAAAGGCGGTGGGATCATCAGCGAGCTTCCCCCGGGCTCTCCGCCTGTGAACTGGGCGTTCCCGGCAAGAAACCGGATCATCAGCGGACTTTCCGATGCTGTTCTTGTGGTAGAAGCCAAGGAACAGAGTGGTTCTTTGATCACTGCAAACTTTGCCCTGGAACATGGACACAGTGTTTATGCCCTTCCGGGAGCTGTGACAGAGGAACTGAGCAGAGGCTGCAACAAACTGATCTTCGATGGTGCAGGAATCGCTTACAGCCCGGAAATCATGCTTATGGAATGGGGAATCGAGGCAAAAAACAGACCTCAAAATGTGGAAAAAAAGAAGTTGGGGCTTGCACCGGATTTGGATTTGGTGTATAGTGGTCTCGATTTACGACCTGAAAATCTGGATAATTTAATACGGAAAACCGGTTTTTCAGCATCAAAAGTCTGTGCTCTTCTGACAGAACTTCAGCTAATGGGGCTTGTGGGAGAGACAGGCAGACAATACTACAGAATATCAGGGGGATAATTTGTAGTGTATGTAGACTGAATACAAAGTAGGAGAGGTAGTATGGCTAAATATCTGGTGATAGTTGAGTCACCTGCAAAAGTAAAGACAATAAAGAAATTTCTTGGGGCAAATTATGAGGTAGAGGCATCTAATGGACATGTCCGTGATTTTCCCAAGAGTCAGTTTGGAATAGATGTGGAGAATGATTTCGAGCCGAAATATATAACCATCCGCGGTAAGGGGGAATTGCTTGCCAAACTTCGCAAGGCAGCCAAAAAAGCTGATAAGATTTATCTTGCCACTGACCCTGACCGTGAAGGAGAAGCAATTTCCTGGCACTTGATGCAGGCTCTGAAAGAAGATCCGGATAAAATGCACCGAATCACTTTCAACGAGATCACAAAGACTGCTGTAAAGGATTCCCTGAAGCATGCACGAGGTCTGAATATGAATCTTGTAGATGCACAGCAGGCGAGAAGAATGCTGGACCGTATGGTGGGTTATACCATCAGTCCGCTTCTCTGGGCGAAAGTAAAGAGAGGCTTAAGTGCTGGCCGTGTGCAGTCTGTTGCACTTCGCATCATTTGTGACAGGGAGGAGGAGATTAATTCTTTTATCCCGGAAGAATACTGGAGCCTGAATGGTGAATTCCTTGTGGATGGCGAGAAAAAGCCTCTGGAGGCTAAATTCTACGGAACAGACAAGAAGATGGATATCCACAATAAAGCTGAGATGGATGAGATTCTTAAGGTTCTTGAGAACGAAGAATTTGAGATCTCTGAGGTGAAAAAAGGCGAGAGAATCAAGAATGCTCCGCTTCCTTTTACTACCAGTACCCTGCAGCAGGAGGCATCCAAAACACTGAATTTTTCCACCCAGAAGACTATGCGTCTGGCACAGCAGCTTTATGAGGGTGTTGACATCAAGGGCAACGGTACTGTAGGTGTGATCACATACCTTCGTACTGATTCTGTACGTATTTCTGACGAGGCAGATGCGGCAGCAAGAAGCTACATCAGCAGCCAGTATGGAGAAGAATATGTGTCAGAAACTGCCAAGACAGTGAAGAAGGGACAGAAGATCCAGGATGCTCATGAGGCTATCCGCCCAACTGATATCAGCCGTACACCTGTACAGATAAAAGAATCCCTTACACGAGATCAGTTCCGATTGTATCAGCTGATCTGGAAGCGGTTTGCGGCCAGCCGTATGGCTCCTGCAAAGTATGAGACTACCTCTGTAAAAGTGGCTGGTGGAGATTATACGTTCACTGTGTCCGCTTCCAAGGTGGCATTTGACGGCTTCCTTTCGGTATATATGCAGGAAGAGGATATGAAGAAGGGAAATGTGTTAAGCCAGAGCCTGAGTAAAGGCATGAAGCTGAAGCTGAAAGAGTTAAAGCCGGAACAGCATTTTACCCAGCCGCCGGCACATTATACAGAGGCTTCCCTGGTAAAGACCATGGAGGAACTTGGAATCGGCCGTCCGAGTACTTATGCACCGACCATCACCACCATTATCAGCCGCCGTTATGTTTCAAAGGAGCAGCGTAACCTTTATGTGACAGAGTTGGGCGAGGTGGTAAACAGTATTATGAAACAGGCGTTCCCAAGCATTGTGGACGTGAATTTCACGGCTACCATGGAGGGACTTCTGGACTGTGTGGAGAATGGTACTGTACAGTGGAAGACAGTAGTCCGGAACTTCTATCCGGATCTGAAACATGATGTGGATGCTGCCCAGGAAGAGCTGGAGAAAGTAGACATCCATGATGAAGAGACCGATGTGATCTGTGATAACTGTGGTCGTCATATGGTGATTAAATATGGTCCTCACGGACGTTTCCTTGCATGCCCGGGATTTCCGGAATGCCGCAATACCAAGCCTTACTATGAAAAGATTGGTGTAGCCTGCCCGAAGTGTGGTAAGGAAGTGGTGCTTAAGAAGACGAAGAAAGGCCGTAAGTATTACGGCTGTGAAGATAATCCGGAATGTGACTTTATGTCATGGCAGAAGCCGTCGGATAAGAAATGTCCGGTGTGCGGAAGTTACATGGTGGAAAAAGGAAATAAACTGGTGTGCAGCCAGGAGACCTGTGGCTATGTAGAAGCCAGGCCGAAGGATGAAAAAGAAAATTAAGGTTGCTGTGAAGGGTGCGAGCAGTAACAAATTAAGGAATTTCCGGGGAAAATCCCCTGCAAGGCAGCTGTATTATGTTTTGCAGGGGATTTTTTAAATAAAAGCTCTATTACTTCCATTGTTTGATGAATAGTTTCAAAAACGTGATATTTTCAGAAAAGCTAAACAAAATTGAAAAATAGTAAAAAATAGCTTGTAAATAGTTTGAAAAACGTGTAGTATTAGAATAACAGTTAAAGCCAGAGCATGTCTGAAAAGGCTTTCTGCAAAGTGGAGCGTACAGATTGCGGGAATGATTTTTTTAACAGGCTCTCATGTAACAAAAGCGAAGGGAGGACAAAATGAGCGTTCAGTTACTTGATAAAACAAGAAAAATCAATAAACTTCTCCATAACAGCAGTTCCAGCAAGGTGGTTTTTAATGATATCTGCCAGGTTCTGATGGATACTTTAAGTTCTAATATCCTGGTTCTCAGCAAGAAAGGCAAGGTGCTTGGTGTAAGTTTTTGCCCGGGAGTTGAGGAAATCCGGGAACTGATAGCTGATGAGGTGGGCGGTCATGTTGACCCTCTGCTGAATGAGCGCTTTTTAGGAGTATTATCCACCAAAGAGAACGTGAATCTCCAGACACTTGGCTTTGAGCATGTTTCCAGCAGCTATCAGGGAATCATCAATCCTATTGATATTGCAGGAGAACGTCTTGGAACGGTGTTTATGTACCGCAAGGATCGTCCATACGATATTGAGGATATTATTGTCAGTGAATACGGCACCACAGTTGTAGGTCTTGAGATGATGCGAGCTGTACATGAAGAGAATGCTGAGGAAGACCGAAAGAAACAGGTTGTGAAATCTGCTTTTAACACACTTTCTTTCTCTGAACTGGAAGCTATCATCCATATTTTTGATGAGCTTGACGGAGATGAGGGAATTCTTGTTGCCAGCAAGATTGCAGACAGAGTAGGTATTACCAGATCAGTAATCGTAAATGCACTCCGCAAGTTCGAGAGCGCGGGCGTTATTGAGTCCCGGTCATCCGGTATGAAGGGAACCTATATCAAGGTTCTCAATGAAGTGATCTTTGATGAATTAGAAGAGATTAAGGCCCAGAGAAATAAAAAGGCCTGAGTGAATTCAATAAATAATAAACAAGTGTACAGAAGAACTGTTTTCTTTCGAACGTGTTTGAAAAAGGCTTTCTGCAAATTGTGAAATGCAGATTGCGGGAATGATTTTTCAAACACGCTCTGGAGGGCAGTTCTTTTTTTGTGTGTAACAGGAAAATTCATTGGAATTCACTATTACACCAAAAAGTTTTAACGGTCAGGCTTCAAAAGCGGCGAAACAAAAAAATCAGAAAATTTTTAAAGTGAGAAAACAAGAGAAAAAAAGAGCATAAAAGAGAATAAAACAGAATATACTTGAAAATGTAACTATGAAAAGAGTTGCACAAATAACGATAATTCAATAATATAATGAACAGTGATTAGCACTCAGCAATAATGAGTGCTAGTAAGAAAAAGGAAAACAATTCTAAAGGAGGACATAGATCATGAAATTAGTTCCATTAGGCGACAGAGTTGTATTAAAACAGTTAGAAGCAGAAGAGACAACAAAATCCGGTATCGTTCTTCCGGGACAGGCACAGGAGAAACCACAGCAGGCAGAGGTAATCGCTGTAGGACCTGGCGGAGTCGTTGACGGGAAAGAAGTGAAAATGGAAGTTACTGTAGGCGACAAGGTTATCTATTCCAAATATTCAGGAACAGAGGTTAAGCTTGACGGTGAAGAGTATATCATCGTAAAACAGAGCGATATTCTTGCAATTGTGAAATAAGACATAACCTTATAAATAACTTGAAATCAGGAGGATGATTCATTATGGCAAAAGAGATTAAATATGGCGCAGAAGCCAGAACAGCATTAGAGGCTGGTGTAAATAAACTTGCTGATACCGTAAGAGTAACACTTGGTCCGAAAGGAAGAAACGTAGTACTTGATAAACAGTTCGGTGCTCCGCTTATCACAAACGATGGTGTTACAATCGCAAAAGAGATCGAGCTTGAGGATGCTTTCGAGAACATGGGAGCTCAGCTGATCAAGGAAGTTGCATCCAAGACAAACGATGTAGCTGGTGATGGTACTACAACTGCTACTGTACTTGCCCAGGCAATGGTTCATGAAGGAATGAAGAATCTGGCAGCAGGTGCTAACCCGATCGTTATGAGACGCGGTATGAAGAAAGCTACAGATGCTGCTGTAGAAGCAATTAAGAACATGAGCCAGAAAGTAAGCGGAAAGAAACAGATCGCAAACGTTGCATCTATTTCCGCCGGAGATAAAGAAGTCGGAGAGCTTGTTGCAAATGCAATGGAAAAAGTTTCCAACGACGGTGTTATTACTGTAGAAGAGTCCAAGACCATGCACACAGAGCTTGACCTTGTAGAAGGTATGCAGTTTGACCGTGGATATATTTCCGCATACATGTCCACTGATATGGAGAAGATGGAAGCAAACCTTGAGGATCCATATATTCTGATCACAGACAAGAAAATCTCCAACATTCAGGAAGTTCTTCCGCTGCTGGAGCAGATCGTACAGGCTGGAGCAAAACTTCTTATCATCGCTGAAGATGTTGAGGGTGAGGCTCTTACCACTCTGATCGTAAACAAATTAAGAGGAACCTTCCAGGTAGTAGCTGTAAAAGCTCCTGGCTATGGTGACAGAAGAAAAGAAATGCTTCAGGATATCGCAATTCTGACAGGTGGTACTGTAATTTCTGACGAGGTAGGTCTTGAACTGAAAGATGCTACAATGGCTCAGTTAGGACGTGCAAAATCTGTTAAAGTTGCAAAAGAGAATACTGTTATTGTCGATGGTATGGGAGATAAAGAAGCAATTGCCAATCGTGTTGCCCAGATCCGTGCTCAGATTGAGGAGACAAAATCTGATTTCGACAGAGAGAAGCTTCAGGAAAGACTTGCAAAACTTGCAGGCGGTGTAGCAGTGGTTCGTGTTGGTGCAGCTACTGAGACTGAGATGAAAGAAGCAAAACTTCGTATGGAAGATGCTCTTGCAGCTACCAGAGCAGCTGTTGAAGAAGGAATCATTGCAGGAGGCGGTTCTGCATATATCCACGCTTCCAAAGAGGTTGCAAAACTTGCGGCAGATCTTGAGGGAGATGAGAAGACTGGTGCAAACATCATCCTGAAAGCACTGGAAGCTCCGCTGTTCCGTATTGCTGCTAATGCAGGTCTTGAAGGTGCAGTTATCATCAACAAAGTAAGAGAGTCTGAGCCAGGTGTTGGTTTTGATGCTCTGAACGAGAAATATGTAAACATGGTAGACGAGGGAATCCTTGATCCTGCAAAGGTTACAAGAAGTGCTCTTCAGAACGCAACAAGTGTTGCTTCTACTCTGCTTACAACTGAGTCTGTTGTTGCAAATATCAAAGAAGATACTCCGGCAATGCCAGCTGGCGGTCAGGGTATGGGAATGATGTAATTTCCGGCAGCGGAAAACAGAACGGAAAATCCATGAAAGGATTTTTGAAGGTATAATTCAGAACTCATAAGGGTCGGTGTCAAAGACGCTGGCCCTTTTGCATTCAATAAAAGTCATTTTTTACTGTTACTGTGTATTGGCAATATTCCGTGTTTTATCAGGAACAATGTTCACAGGAAAACTTTTGTGTGTTATACTTAGAACAACATGCCGGCTGGCAAAAAAAACAAAGGAGAATTGTAATATGAGCGATTTGTATTCCGAGCTGCTTGTAAAAAAAGAGCGGACCGCAAAGGACAGGCTGGTAAAAGGCAGTATCATTGCACTGATCGTGCTTCTGGTACTCGCAGGACTGTTTATTATGCCCCCGCTTCTGATCGCGGCAATTGTACTGGGAGTCTGTGCCTATCTTTTTATTTTTCCAGGAACTGATCTGGAATTTGAGTACTTGTTTGTAAACGGAGAACTTGACATTGACAAGATCATGGCAAAGTCCAAGCGAAAAAGAGTAAAAAGCCTGAATATTACAGAATGTGATATTATGGCACCCCTTAATTCACACAGAATGGACTATTACAACAGCAACCAGAAGCTGAAGGTACAGGATTTTTCCTCCGGAAATCCGGAACATAAGCGTTTTGCAATTGTCTGCCGCGATGGCGCAGAAACCTGCAAAGTAATTATCGAGCCAGATGAAATATTGGCAAAAACCATGAGAAACACTGCTCCGAGCAAAGTATTTTTAGATTAATTTACTAGATTGACACACTTTTAGTTTTTTGCTACACTAATCTACAAACCAAAGACACAATAAGACAAGGGAGGAAAAGCAATGGGTACTATCATTGGTGAAGGCATTACTTTCGACGACGTCCTTTTAGTTCCGGCGTACTCCAAAGTAATCCCGAATCAAGTTGACGTTTCAACTTACCTTACAAAGAAGATTAAACTGAACATTCCCATGATGAGTGCAGGAATGGACACCGTTACTGAGTACAATATGGCGATTGCCATGGCACGTCAGGGAGGTATCGGTATCATTCACAAGAACATGTCTATCGAGGCGCAGGCAGAAGAGGTGGACAAGGTTAAGCGTTCTGAGAATGGTGTTATCACAGATCCGTTTTTCTTATCTCCGGAACATACATTGAAGGATGCCAATGACTTAATGGCGAAATTCCGTATTTCCGGTGTCCCGATCACAGAAGGCAAGAAGCTGGTAGGTATTATTACCAACCGTGATCTGAAGTTTGAGACAGATTTCAGCAAGAAGATCAAAGAGTCCATGACATCTGAGGGACTGATCACAGCCAAAGAAGGTATTACACTGGAAGAGGCGAAAGAGATCCTTGCGAAATCCCGTAAAGAGAAATTACCCATTGTAGATGATGATTTTAACTTAAAAGGACTTATCACCATCAAGGATATTGAGAAACAGATTAAATATCCTTTGGCTGCCAAAGATGAACAGGGACGTCTTCTCTGTGGAGCTGCTGTTGGTATTACCGCCAACGTGCTTGCCCGTGTAGATGCACTTGTGAAGGCAAATGTTGATGTCATCGTTGTTGATTCTGCTCATGGTCATTCTGAGAATATCCTCCGTGCTGTACGAGAAATCAAGGCTGCATATCCGGAGCTTCAGGTTATCGCAGGAAACGTTGCCACAGGAGCCGCTACCAAGGCTCTGATTGATGCTGGTGTAGATGCAGTTAAGGTCGGAATCGGACCTGGCTCTATCTGTACCACCCGTGTAGTTGCAGGTATTGGTGTACCGCAGATCACAGCAGTCATGGATTGCTATGAGGTTGCCAAGAGATATGGTATTCCGATTATTGCAGACGGTGGTATCAAGTATTCAGGCGATGTTACCAAGGCAATCGCAGCTGGTGCAAACGTTTGTATGATGGGAAGCATGTTCGCCGGATGCGATGAGAGCCCGGGAACTTTCGAGTTATATCAGGGAAGAAAATATAAAGTATACCGTGGAATGGGATCCATTGCAGCTATGGAGAATGGCAGCAAGGACCGTTACTTCCAGGAGAATGCCAAGAAGCTTGTTCCGGAAGGTGTGGAAGGACGTGTTGCATACAAGGGACACCTTGAGGACACTGTATTCCAGCTGATCGGAGGACTTCGCTCCGGTATGGGATACTGTGGAGCTGAGAATATTGAAGCACTGAAACAGAATGGTAAATTCGTGAAGATTTCTGCTGCTTCCCTGAAAGAGTCTCACCCACATGACATTCACATTACAAAAGAAGCACCGAACTACAGTGTGGATGACAAATAATGAAAAGAAAATCTGCAAGGCCGTCTTTTTCAAGGCGGCCTTCTTTTAACAAAAGAGAAAAAAAAGATAAGGGCGGCAGGATCCGTCAGAGAAATCAGCGTCTGGCATTTCTGGTGCTTTTTTTGCTTCTGGTTGTGACAGGAGTGGTTATTCTGATGGTAAGGAATGGACAGAAGCAGGAGAAAAGTGCAGAGACATCCCAGGAAATGAATGATCATACGAATTATGGACCGGAAGAATGGATGTCCCAGGGTGCTCCCTACATAGATGTACAATTATTGACACCAAATGAGTATTCCAGGCCTCAGCTGCCCCTGAATGGAGCTGATTACATAGCAATCCATTATACAGCCAATCCTGGTGCTACAGCGCAGAATAACAGGGATTATTTTGAGAATCTTTCCATTTCTCATGAGGCGAAAGTAAGCAGCCATTTTGTAGTAGGACTGGAGGGTGAAGTGATCCAGTGTATTCCTACCTCAGAGATGTCTTACGCGACTAACTCAAGGAATGTGGACAGTATTTCTATTGAGTGCTGTCATAAAGATGATACAGGCGTTTTTGAACAGGAAACTTATGATTCTGTGGTAAAGCTGGCTGCATGGCTGTGCGCCCGATTTGGGCTGACCTCAGAGCAGGTGATCCGGCATTATGATGTGACAGGAAAGGAATGTCCCAAGTATTATGTGGATCATCCGGATGCCTGGGAGCAGATGAAGGCGGATATCAGTGCACAGATCACAATAGATCAGGGCTTGATGGGGATTTCCTGAGAAGAAAGTACGGACTATATCCATAAATTTGCTTATGCAGGCATTGCGACCAGTAACTACAAAAAGTTACTGTTCACTTGTAACGTTCCGCGAGGTGTTTTTTGTGAACAAAGTTCACAGAAAACCCGAGAATCTCAGCGCGAAATCATGCGAATGCATGATTTCTGTGCATCGCGAAGCGTGTTACTGGTCACGGAGTGATTAGTAACCACAAAAAAATTGTACATAAAAGAAAAAGATTTCCCATCTTGAAATAACGAAAAAAATATTGTAGTATAAAAAAGAACTGCATGACTGGCGGATCGTGGGAATACCCACAGGGAGTGCGGTGATATCATTGTGTCGACCGCCTGGGCAGCCTGGAAGAGGGGCTTCCCAGGCGTTTTTTTATACACGCAGCCAGTATAAGCTTATGCCAGAGCGTGTTTGAAAATCTGGCGGCTGCGGTAATATACTCATGTAAATTTCGAAAGGAGAACATCTGCATGGAAATGATAGCATTGGACAAAGAACTGAAGGAAAATTCTTACCCGGGACGAGGAATCATCATTGGCCGCAGCGCTGATGGAACGAAGGCAGTTACCGCTTACTTTATTATGGGAAGAAGTGAGAACAGCCGCAATCGTGTATTTGTGGAGGATGGAGAGGGAATCCGCACACAGGCATTTGACCCTTCCAAACTGGTAGATCCAAGCCTGATCATTTATGCACCTGTCCGCGTACTTGGAAATAAAACAATTGTGACAAACGGTGACCAGACAGACACTATTTACGAAGGAATGGATCATCAGCTCACTTTTGAGCAGTCTTTACGTTCCAGAGAGTTTGAGCCAGATGCACCAAACTATACACCACGTATTTCCGGAATTATGCATGTAGAGAACGGCACTTACAGTTATGCAATGTCCATTTTGAAAAGCAATAATGGAGATCCTTCTTCCTGCAACCGTTACACTTTTGCATATCAGAATGCAAAGGCCGGTGAGGGACATTTTATCCATACTTATAAATGTGATGGAAACCCGCTGCCAAGCTTTGAGGGCGAGCCGAAGCTTGTTCAGATTCCGGATAACATGGATGCGTTTGCAGATATGTTGTGGGAGAGCCTGAATGAAGACAATAAGGTTTCACTTTTTGTGAGATACATTGATATCGAGACTGGTAAATATGAATCAAAAATTATCAACAAGAATCACTGAAAATAAAGCATTCCGTTTTTGGTAAATTATATTCGCAAAACGGAATGCCTTACGGAATAGTACCTACTGAATCGTTACCTTAAAAGATAAAATGGAGGAGATAACCATGAAAGAGTTAGAATTAAAATACGGCTGTAACCCAAATCAGAAACCATCTAAAATATACATGGAAGATGGAAGTGAACTGCCAATTAAAGTACTTTCCGGAAAACCTGGATATATTAACTTTCTGGATGCCTTTAACGGCTGGCAGCTGGTGCGTGATCTGAAAAAGGCAACCGGACTTCCTGCAGCTACTTCTTTTAAACATGTTTCCCCGGCAGGTGCTTCCATTGGTCTTCCGCTTACAGAGACGCTTGCAAAAATCTACTGGGTAGAGGATATGGACTGGCAGAATTTTTCACCGCTTGCATGTGCATATGCCCGTGCAAGAGGCGCAGACAGAATGTCTTCCTTCGGTGATTTTATTTCCCTTTCTGATGTATGTGACAAAGATACAGCACTTCTGATCAAGAGAGAAGTTTCCGACGGTGTAATCGCTCCTGGTTATACAGAGGAGGCACTTGAGGTTCTGAAACAGAAGAAAAAAGGCAACTACAATGTAATTCAGATCGATTCGGAATATGTACCGGCTCCATTAGAGCATAAGCAGGTGTTCGGCGTTACTTTTGAGCAGGGAAGACAGGAGCTTGCAATTGATGATGAGCTGATTTCCAACATCGTAACTGAGAATAAAGAATTATCTGAGGAAGCAAAGCGTGATATGAAAGTTTCCCTGATTATTCTGAAATATACCCAGTCCAATTCCGTATGCTATGTAAAAGACGGACAGGCAATCGGCGTTGGTGCAGGACAGCAGTCAAGAGTTCACTGTACACGTCTTGCAGGACAGAAAGCAGACAACTGGTTCCTTCGTCAAAGCCCGAAAGTATTGAATCTTCCATTTAAGGAAAGCATTTCAAGAGCTGAGCGCGACAATGCTATCGACGTTTACATTGGTGATGAGTATATGGATGTTCTGGCGGATGGAAACTGGGAAAAGACATTCACAGAGAAACCTGCAGTTTTCACAAAGGAAGAGAAGAGAGCATGGCTGGATCAGATGACAGATGTAACATTAGGATCTGATGCGTTCTTTCCATTCAGCGACAATATTGAGCGAGCTTACAAAAGTGGCGTGAAATATATTGCACAGCCAGGCGGTTCTGTGAGAGATGCAGACGTAATCGATACCTGCAATAAATATAATATAGCAATGGCATTTACCGGAATTAGATTATTCCATCACTAAATCGTAGTTGAAAAATCATTCCTGCAATTGAGACGCACATCTTGCGGAAAGTTTTTTTTACATGTTTTAAGAAAAAATATTGGATTCTGGACAGAATAATAAAATGAAGTAATAAAAGGTCTTGTACAAAGTGCAAAGAACTGAAAATTCTTATTGAAAGATGAGTCAATAGAGAATCTTCAGATAGAAAAGCAAATTGTACAAGGCTTTTTTGTTTAAAATAAGATGTCCGTTATAAATTATTTCCGAAAGAATAAGCGGGATTTTCTTATGAAGTATACAAAAGACAGTGACCGCTTTGTAAGGCGGATTCAGACACAAAAAAGCTCCGACTAAATCGGAGCTTCAGAGCGATAGACGGGGCTCGAACCCGCGGTCTCGACCTTGGCAAGGTCGCGCGTTACCAACTACGCCACTATCGCATTTATTGCTGTCAACTGTTTTCCTCAGCGACAAAACATATAATACAGTATAAAATCTATTTTGTCAAATGTTTTTTTGAAAAAAATGAAATAATGTTTTTTTTAATGAAAAAATAAAAAAGCTACAATAATAAATGTGAAAAATTTCTAAAAAGCCTGATGGGATTTGAAATAAGAAAATAGCTGTGCTATGATAAACAAAGAGTAGAGGGGAAAATTGAACAGATCAGGAGATATAAATTTATGAAAAAAAGATTTCTGGTTATGGCAGTATGTGTTTCCGCATGTATGCCTGTTTCTGCGCTTGGAGCGGAAATAGCCGGTCCGGCCATTTCAGGTACAGCACAGGAAAATACTGATAATAAAGAAGAAACAGTTTCAGAAGAAGCTATCGAAAAAAAGGATTCCGGGAAAATCGAGGACGAGATTACGGAAGTCCAGGATACTGTCACAGTAGCGGCAGATACAGATGTATTAGATTATCCTGGCAGAAAAGAGGGTTCTGTGATCGGTGAAGTGCTGGAAGAAGATGAAATCAGCCGTACAGGTACTATTGATGATATCTGGAGCAGGATTCTATTTGAGGATGATAATGGAGAAGAACAGGTGGGATATATCCCAACCTCTGTTTTGGAGGGGTATGAAGATAAGAATCAGGTAGCTTCAGATGCAACCTCAGATGGAACTGTAGAAGCAGGAATTATACATAAAAGTACAGGAGAGGGCGTATTTGCAGAAGCAGTAGAAGGTGTTACCCAGACAGGGGGAAATGCAGGTGTTCTTGAAGGACAGCCGATTATGGTTTCCGCAGACAGCAGCCTTCGTCCACTTGGTGTTTTCCATATTACCCATTACTGCCAGTGCAGCATTTGCTGCGGTCCGTGGGCAAACGGAATCACATCCACAGGTGTGACAGCTACCACGAACCGCACTATTGCAGTAGATCCAACTGTAATTCCTTATGGCTCTAAAGTAGTCATCAATGGACAGGTCTATGTGGCCGAAGATTGCGGCGGCGCCATTAAGAACAACCGCATTGATATTTATATGGGAAGCCATGCGGAAGCATTGAACAGCGGTGTATTTGATGTAGAAGTTTATCTTTTGGAAGAGGGATCATCCGTTCAGGGTATAGAAGGGATTCAGGAAGGGAATCAAGAATAATATGAAAATTTTGTGAAAAATTGTGCATATTTAGTTCGAAAATGTACTAGCCAATGCGGTACTTCTAGTGTATAATGTTTAGGCAGATACTGCCATGACGTGAATTATGGGAAATCAGAAGGAAAATATGGCAGATTTACAGGATAACAAATAGATAAGGTGAAAACAAAATTATGGTAAAAGTAAAAATTAGCGACTGGAAAGCTGATTCATCCATGGATGAGGCTTATAAGGCACTTCGTACAAACATTCAATTTTGCGGTGCCGACAAAAAGGTGATTGCATTTACAAGCTGTACCCCGAATGAAGGAAAGAGTAATGTAACTTTCCATCTTGCAGCTTCCCTTGCAGAGAGTGGTAAATCTGTACTTTTGATTGATGCAGACCTTCGTAAATCCGTACTTATGGGACGTGTACAGGTTGAGGAAGAAGTGAAGGGACTGACCCACTACCTGTCCAAGCAGGCGAAACTGCAGGACGTTATCTGCGCAACCAATCTTCCCAAGTTTCACATTATTTTTTCCGGTGTTGTACCGCCGAACCCGGCAGAGCTTTTAGGAAGCAGACAGTTTAAAGACATGATCCGTGTTGTAAGAGATGTATATGATTACATTATCATAGATACACCGCCTCTTGGACGAGTAATCGACTGTGCAGTTGTGGCGGATTCCTGCGATGGAACTGTCATTGTAATCGAATCCGGCAGTATCAGCTACCATTTTGTACAGGAGATCAAGGGGCAGCTGGAGAAGACCAACTGTCCGATCATCGGTGCGATTTTGAACAAGGTAGATACTAAGGAATATGGTAAATACGGTAAGTATGGTAAATATGGCAAATATGGCAAGTACGGAGAATACGGAAAATATTGATCCGTCATTATTCGAGATTGTTATATGAAAAGATTGGAAATGGGCGAAGCGAATGAAAGGTATTTATGATATTCACTGTCATATTGTTCCGGGAGTTGATGATGGAGCGAAGGATCTCAAGACATCTGTACGCATGCTCCAGAAGGAATATGATGATGGTGTCCGCAACATTATTGCCACTCCGCATTTTCGATATGATATGTTTGAGCCGTCTCTGGAACAGGTTAAGAAGCAGTTCCTTCGTGTGAGGAAGGCTGCCGCTGAGATTGGAGAAGACGGTATTCAGATGTATCTGGGCTGCGAGCTTCATTCCAGTATGGATATGACAGACTGTCTGAAAAAAGGGGAAAGACTTACCATGTCAGGTTCCCGTTATGTGTTAACGGAGTTTCGGACTTCAGACGAAAAGTCCTATATCAGGGAACGGGTGCAGGCATTGATCCGGAAAGGGTATTATCCTATTATCGCACATGTAGAACGCTATCATTCGGTAGTAAAAAACGGTCTGGATTTTATTGATGAACTCAGGGATATGGGTGCCTATATTCAGATGAATGCGGACAGTATTATTGGTGAGGATGGCTTTATGATCAAGCGTTTCTGCAAGAAAGTAATTAAAGAAGAAATGTTGGATTTTGTGGGGTCTGACGGTCATGATCTGGCCAGACGAACGCCTCACATTGGCAAATGTTACGACAAAATTGAAAAAATGATGGGTACGGATTACGCGGATATGATTTTTATCAGCAATCCGGAGTGCATTATAAATAACGAGAGATTTTGACTTTTATATATGGGATATCGTTGGAAACGATGTATCTGTTTAGAAAAAGTAAAGAAAATTACAGGGTAACGGAGAAGAAGAATGGAAAATCAGGTTACAAATAATAACGATGAAATTGAAATCGATTTAGGTGAGATTTTTCACCTGATTCTTAGCAGGCTGGGAGTGATTATTCTTTCCGGTATCATTCTGGGTGTGATTTCCATTATCGGAACAATGCTTTTTATCACTCCACAGTATGAATCTACCACGAAGATCATGGTGCTGAATAAACAGGACAGCAATACACTGACCAGTGCTGATATGCAGACCAGTACACAGCTGACTAAGGACTATGCGGAACTTATTAAGAGCCGTACAGTTCTTGAAGGTGTAATTGCACAGCTGAATCTTAATATTACCTATCAGCAGCTGCTTGGCAAACTGACCGTAGATACTTCTACAGACAGCCGTATTGTAACGATCATAGTATCTGATGAAGATCCATATACAGCAAGCGAGATGGCCAATGCTATCCGTGATATGGCAGCAGAGCACATTCAGTCAGTTATGGATATTGAGGCGGTTAACGTAGTTGACAGCGCAAACATCCCAAGTGAAAAAGCCAGCCCAAGCCTTGCGAAGAATGGTGTGATCGGTGGACTTTTAGGTGTTATCATTGCAATGGCGATTGTGATCATCATTTATCTTACAAATGATACGATCAAGGTTGAGGAAGATGTAGAGCGTTATCTTGGACTTTCTGTTCTGGGAAGCATTCCATATTCAGAGAAAGAAAGCAGATCCAAGAAACAGAAATCAAGAAAACGTCGCTGATGAAATTGAGTATAAGGAGCTGCAGATATGCGTAAATGGTTGATTGTTTTAATGGCGGCAGTGGCAATAGGAGCGACCGGAATCCTGGGATGGCTGTATATGAGGCAGGATCGCAAGGGACCGGAAATTACCATTGCAGAGAGCAAGAAAAACAGCTACACTTCGGATATGACAACGGAAGATCTTCTGGAAGGAGTAAAAGCTGTTGACAAGAGAGATGGAGATGTTTCAGCCAGCCTGACAGTTGAGAATGTTTATCCAAATGAAAAAGGGGATGAAGTCACAGTTGTTTATGTTGCAAAGGATAACAGTAACAATGTAACAAAGGTAACTTATCATATGACTTCCGAGGGAAATCTTATGGGATTTACTTCAGAAACCAAAACTTCTTCTGACAATACAGATACAGATGCAGAAACGGATGAAGCCCTGCAGGATGAAAATGAGACTGATTCAGAAGATGAAGAAGAACCAGAAATGACAGAAGAAGAAAAAGCGCAGGAAAGGGAAGAAGAAAAGATTGACCAGCTGAACCCTCAGGATCCGCGTTTTTATCTGAATACTTACTACGTTGAAATTGCCAAGGGAACACAGATTGACAGACTGAGTTATGTAAAAGACATTCAAGACGATAAAGATTCAACAAGTGATCTTTATCGTAAGATTCAGATCACTGGAACCGTTGATGTGAATACTCCGGGTACTTATGAACTGACTTATTATGTTGTTGACTCCAATGGCAATGCTTCAAACGGAGCTGTTCTGACAATTGTAGTAAAATAATGATTACTGTGAACGGAGTGAACAGTAATCAATAGCGACTGCTGGTTATGAAAGAACCGGCAGAAAGATTCCTTTTTGACCATGCACATGTACATAGGAGCAAATATATGAGATCTACCATATGGAAGAAGACCCTTATCTGCCTTGGCGCGGTGCTGTTTCTGGAAAGCCCGGCTGTGAGTACGGCGTTTGCATATACAGTAAAGGCAGAGAATACGGATGCTGAAGCGGCCACCAGCAATATCAAGAGTATTTTGCTGATCGGACAGGACAAAAGAGAGGGAGAGTCCCGTCAGCGTTCCGATTCCATGATTCTTGCTACATTGGACAAGGATCAGGGTACTGTAAGCCTGACCTCTTTTATGAGAGATCTTTATGTTGCCATTCCTGGATATTCGACTACTCGTATTAATGCGGCTTACGCATATGGAGGAATGGATCTTTTGGACCAGACTCTGGAAGAAAATTTCGGAGTAAAGATAGATGGAAATGTGGAAGTGGATTTTGAAGTTTTCCAGGTTCTGGTTGACAAGGTTGGAGGAATAGATCTGGAGTTGACTCAGGCGGAAGCAGATTATATCTGCGGACGAGATCAGAATGTTCTTTACCCTCAGCCTCTTCGAAGCGACTGGAATCTTCAGGAAGGAATGAACCATCTGGATGGAGAACAGGCACTTATCCATGCACGCAACCGTTCTATTGGAAATTCCGATTATCGGAGAACAGAGCGGCAGCAGGAAGTACTTATGGCTGCTTTTGCCAAGATAAAAGATCTGGGAGTTTTTGATATTGCAGGTCTGGTTAAGGATGTTCTTCCAATGGTTACTACGGATCTTTCTTTGTGGGATATAACCGGATATGCCATGGATGTGATGAACATCGGTACAGATGAAATTGCATCATACCGGATTCCGGAGGATGGAGCCTACACACCTCAGACGATTGACGGCATGCAGGTTCTGGTTCCTGATCTTGAGCAGAATCGGCAATATCTTCAGCAGATCCTGTATCACGCAGGTGAATAAGAATTAAAAAGAATTAAGACGGTTCGCACCACACGAACCGTCTTTTACGCTATAATAACGAAATAAAAGCAGCTGTTGAGTTCCTTTGCAGTTACACACTGTCTGCTGAACCATTATAAAAATAAATTATAGAAATATATAGACAGCAATCAGAATTGAAAGCGGGTGGAGGATAAGTGGAATTGCTTGAATGGATACATAATATTGATGCACAGATTCTGCTTTTTATACAGCAGTATTTAAGAAGTGATCTGTTTACCTGGCTGTGGAAGGGAATTACCTTTCTAGGAGACGGAGGCTGGTTCTGGATTGTTTTGGGGCTGCTCTTTCTTTTTCCAAAGAAGACAAGAAAGGCAGGTGTAACCGCACTTCTGGCACTAGCTATAGGGGCAGTGGTTACGAATTTATGCCTTAAGGATCTGGTAGCGCGTATAAGACCTTATGATTCTGTGGAGGGACTTGTGCCTCTGGTTGCCAGGCTGAAGGACTATTCTTTTCCATCAGGTCATACCTGCGCATCTTTTGCCTGTGCAGGCGTATATTATAAAGCCTTTCCTGGAAAATGGGGAAAAGCAGCCATGGTCCTGGCAGTACTGATCGCTTTGTCCCGATTGTACGTGGGAGTACACTATCCTACAGATGTGCTGGCTGGAGCCCTTGTAGGCACTTTTAGTGCGTTGGCGGCGCTGAAGCTAGAGCACGCTCTAGTTAGATATTATGAAGAACGAAAAGCAAAATAAAGATAAGGGAGAATTTATGGAAGAGAAAAAAACACAGACAGTCTGTCCATACGCAAAAAAGTGCGGTGGGTGCCAGTATCAGGGTGTGCCTTATTCCGCACAGCTTAAAAAGAAACAAAATCAGGTACAGGGGCTTTTGAAGAAGTTTGGGAATGTGAAGCCGGTAATTGGAATGAAAGATCCTTATTTTTACCGGAATAAAGTTCATGCTGTATTTGACCGTGACCGGAAGGGAAATATTATTTCTGGAATTTATGAGGCTGGTACCCACAGAGTGGTTTCTATTGAACAGTGTCTGATTGAGGATAAGAAGAGTCAGGAAATCATCCGTACCATTCGGGGAATGCTGAAGTCTTTTAAGATCAAAACATATGATGAGGATACCGGATATGGACTTCTGCGCCATGTACTGGTGCGTCGTGGCTTTTCTACAGGTGAGGTAATGGTAGTACTGGTGGTCGCCTCTCCTATTTTTCCATCCAAGAATAACTTTGTGAAGGCATTAAGAAAAGTTCATCCAGAGATCAGTACTGTGGTATTAAATATTAATGACAAAAATACAAGCATGGTTCTTGGCGAGCGGGAAATCGTACTTTATGGTAAGGGATTTATCCGTGATACCCTTTGTGGAAAATCCTTCCGTATTTCACCAAAATCCTTCTATCAGGTAAATTCAGTGCAGACCGAAATTCTTTATGGAAAAGCTGTGGAATTTGCAGGGCTGACAGGGAAAGAAAAAGTCATTGATGCATATTGTGGAATTGGCACCATTGGTCTGGTAGCTTCTGGTAAGGCAAGAGAAGTGGTCGGAGTGGAACTGAATAAAGATGCAGTCAGGGATGCAAGGATCAATGCAAGAGAGAATAAGGTGGTAAACATATCTTTCCGCCAGGGTGATGCCGGTGAATTTATGGAGGCAATGGCAGAAGCTGGTGAAAAGGCAGATGTGGTATTTATGGATCCTCCCCGCTCAGGCAGCAGCGAGAAATTCCTGAATTCCGTAATAAAACTCTCTCCGAAGAAAATTGTTTACATTTCCTGTAACCCGGAAACACTTGCAAGAGACCTTAATTTCCTTACGAGAAAAAATTATATAGTTAAAGAAATCCAGCCTGTGGAAATGTTTTGTTTTACAGATCACACAGAAGTGGTGACCTGGCTGGAGCAAAAATAAGAAACTGTTGCTGTTTACAGGCTGTGTAGCAATGAAAATATATTCTGTAAGAAAAGGTATCCTGTCAGCAGGAAAAAGGAGGTACCTATGATGACGACCATAACTGGAATTATGGAGTGGGTTCTGGAGAATATTGCTGGTTTCGCCATTGTAATTTTTGAGTTTATTGGAGTTGCCATTATTATCTGGAGTGGAATTACCGGATTTATCAAGTGGCTGAAACATGCCGGAGATACTGGTGTCTATCTGGCGAGGGGACTTGCCATGGGACTGGAATTTAAAATGGGAAGTGAGATTCTACGTACTGTAGTGGTACGTGAGTGGAAGGAAATCGGAATTGTAGCCGGAATTATTGCTCTTCGTGCAGCTCTTACGTTCCTGCTTCACTGGGAAATCAAGGAGGAAGAAAAAAGCGGCGGACATGAGGAATAGAGGTTCGCTGTTTATAGATGATATCTGCGGGTTTATAGGAGCACACATAAAGATTGATAAAGGTATAATAAACAATGGAAATGAAAGTAATTGCTCATATCAGAAGTGATTTTCCAACGAAATTTGGAATTCCCCATCAGAGCGGCAGAATACAGGAACTAAAGGCGGATATTATTTTTGAACCGGAATATCGGAACCATGAGGCATTTCGAGGGCTGGAAGAGTATACCCATATCTGGCTGATCTGGGAATTTTCACAGGCTGTCCGCAAGGAGTGGTCTCCTACAGTGCGTCCTCCAAGACTTGGGGGAAACGTCAGAATGGGCGTTTTTGCTACAAGGTCTCCTTTTCGTCCAAATCCCATAGGACTTTCCAGTGTAAGGCTGGAGAGCGTAGAGTTTTCTGAAAAGTATGGACCGGTGCTTCATGTATCAGGAGCGGATCTTATGGACGGAACACCTATTTATGATATAAAGCCCTATCTGGCTTACGTGGACAGCCATCCGGAAGCAGCAGGCGGATTTACCGACCAGATTCAGGATCATAAGCTGAAAGTAGAGTTTCCGGAAGAGCTTTTGAAGAAGATTCCAGTGGAAAAAAGAGAAGCGCTTCTTGCTGTCCTTGCAAACGATCCAAGACCTGGGTATCAGAAGGACCCTGAAAGAAAATACGGAATGTCTTTTGGATCCTGGGATATTCATTTTAAAGTAGATGGAGAACAGCTGCGGGTATTGGAGGTATTTAACACTTTCACGAATTAAATCGAAAAAACCCTTGCAAAAAGTCGAATTTTTTCATAAAATGGAGAAAAAGTTTTTGAGGAGCATAAGGATTATGAGAAAAGTTGTAAAGTTTGGCGGAAGCTCCCTTGCAAATGCGGAGCAGTTTGAAAAAGTCGGAGATATTATCAGAAGTGAAGAGAGCAGACGTTTTGTTGTTCCTTCTGCACCAGGTAAGAGATTTGACGGGGACACGAAGGTAACAGATCTTCTTTACAGCTGTTATGACGCAGCTGCAAATGGCGGTGATTTTGAAAAGGTTTTAGAAGAAATCAAATCTCGTTATTATGAGATTATTAAAGGGCTTGGCCTTGCTCTTTCCATGGAAGAGGATTTCCAGTTGATCAAAGAGAATTTTAAAGCACAGATTGGCAGGGATTACGCCGCTTCCCGTGGAGAATATCTGAACGGCAAAGTGATGGCTGCTTATCTTGGTTATGAATTTGTGGATGCAGCAGAAGTAATCCGTTTTGATAAAAACGGAAATCTGGATTCAGAGAAGACAGACAAACTTCTGAACAAGCGTCTTTCCAAATGTGAGAATGCAGTTGTGCCGGGCTTCTATGGTGCAAAGGACGATGGAACTGTGACCACTTTTTCCAGAGGTGGTTCTGATGTGACAGGTTCTCTGGTTGCCAAGGCAATTAAGGCTGATATGTATGAAAACTGGACTGATGTATCCGGTTTCCTTGTAACAGACCCGAGAATTGTAAAGAATCCGGCTGTGATTGAGACCATTACATACCGTGAACTTCGTGAGCTTTCCTACATGGGAGCTACTGTTCTTCATGAAGATGCTATTTTCCCTGTAAGAAAAGAGGGAATTCCGATTAATATCCGCAACACCAACCGTCCGGAGGATAAGGGAACTTTTATTGTGGAGAGTACCTGCCGCAAGCCGAAATATACCATAACCGGTATTGCAGGAAAGAAAGGTTTCTGTTCTATCAACATTGAGAAGTCCATGATGAACAGTGAAATCGGATTTGGCAGAAGAGTGCTTCAGGTATTTGAAGACCAGGGAATCAGTTTTGAGCATGTTCCATCCGGTATTGATACCATGACAGTATATGTTCACCAGGATGAGTTTGAAGAAAAGGAGCAGCAGGTAATTGCGGGAATCCATCGCCTGGTTCAGCCGGATTTTGTGGAAATGGAATCTGACCTTGCCCTGATCGCAGTTGTAGGACGTGGAATGAAATCCACCCGCGGTACAGCCGGAAGAATTTTCTCTGCCCTCGCACATGCAAATGTAAACGTCAAGATGATTGACCAGGGATCCAGTGAGCTGAATATTATCATTGGCGTGGAGAACCGTGATTTTGAAAATGCAGTGAAAGCAATTTATGATATTTTTGTGCTGACACAGATTTGAAATTGAGTGGATAGGTCACCTGTCGGCAGCATTCACATATATGAAAATCTGCTCATACGTTCAGAACGTCTGGTATTCATGAATTCGCTGATGTAAGCATGTACCATTTCTGGCTGTCGTCCGGGAGCTTTAATAGTAAAAGAATGAGATAAGAGCCGTAAATCAAAGGTAGTGTTAGAATTAATCTTTGATTTATGGCTCTTTTTGTATAGAAAAAATTTCGTGCCGTTTTATGATATTGACAAAACAGAACGTGCGTTCTAAAATAAAACAAGAACAAACGTTCTGAAATTAAGAATAATAAAGAATGCGAAACACAGATTACATAAAAGGAGCTTTGTTACGGGATGATTATTCAGGAATCAATGACATTGAAGCGGAAACTGGAGATTTTATCGGATGCCGCGAAATATGATGTGGCTTGCACATCCAGTGGTGTGGATCGAAAGGGAGATGGAAAGGGCATGGGAAACAGCATTGCTGCCGGAATCTGTCATAGTTTTGCTCAGGATGGCAGATGTATCAGTCTTTTGAAGATCCTTTATACAAATGAATGTGTATTTGACTGTAAATACTGTATAAACAGAGCCTCCAATGATGTGGTGCGTACCAGTTTTACCCCAGAAGAAGTGTGTCGTCTGACTATGGAATTTTACAGGAGGAACTATATTGAAGGACTGTTTTTAAGTTCCGGAGTAAAGGAAAGTCCAGACAGGACTATGGAAGAACTGCTTTGTACAGTAAATCTTCTTCGTAATAAATATCATTTTCAGGGATATATTCATTTGAAAGCCATTCCAGGTGCTGCTCCTGAACTGATCGCCAGGGCGGGGTATCTGGCAGATCGCATGAGCGTGAACCTGGAACTTCCTACTGCAGACGGGCTTAGGAAACTGGCACCGCATAAGAGCAGGCAAACCATTCTGCGCCCTATGAAGCAGATTCAGCAGCAGCGAGATCAGAATAAGGAGGAATTGGTTCTGTACCGTCATGCCCCTAAGTTTGTACCAGCCGGTCAAAGTACCCAGATGATTATTGGAGCTATGGGGGAGAGCGATTATCAGATCGTGTCAGTAGCAGAATCTTTGTATAAGAACTTTGCATTAAAAAGAGTTTTTTATTCGGCTTTTGTCGCCGTAAATGAAGATAAGGATCTGCCCATGTCCTTATCAGGTCCGCCTCTTTTGCGGGAACACCGGCTTTATCAGGCAGACTGGCTTATGCGGTTTTATGGTTTTCGGGCTTCAGAACTGCTTTCAGAGAAGCATCCGGATTTTAACCTTCTTCTGGATCCCAAGGCAGACTGGGCAGTGTCACATCTGGAGTTTTTTCCGGTAGAGATCAACCAGGCAGATTATTATGAACTTCTTCGTGTACCGGGAATCGGTTATACCTCTGCCAGAAGAATCATTGGAGCCAGGAGAACCCATTCCCTGGAATTTGCAGATTTGAAGAGGATTGGTGTGGTTCTGAAGCGTGCCTTATATTTTATCACCTGTAATGGCCGCATGATGTACAATACCAGGTTGGAGGAATCTTATATTACCCGTAATCTTCTGGATGAAGAGAACTGTCGGAAGCATGGGAATGAAGCTGCATTTCAGCAATTATCCCTCTTTGGAGATGAGATGGGGAGCAGAAGACTGTATACAGAAAATACAAAGAATCATGTGGACAGAAAGGTGGGAGCTATATGAATCAAGAGAAAAGAATCCTGGTATGTGAGGACTCTATGGAGGGAATTTTTTCTGCTGTCTATGATGGATGGAAAGAGTGTGCAGGCGGCTGTAAAGTGAGCATTCAGACCAGTTTTCCTGTAAGCATGGAATTGTTCACTTCTTATCGGGAGATTGCTACAGATCAGAGTAAGGTTGGTAAGGTTATGAGGACGATTCTTATGAGACTGGGAAGCGAGGTTTACGAACAGATCTGTCTGGCGGCAGCTTCAGCAGATGAAGACAGGGGAACTGCCATTTATTATGTGCTGCACCGGGCTTTTGGGGGAGGCAGATGCGAAAAACGTGTAATGGAGGCACTGGCAGATCCATATGTATCCAGGGTTGCGAAACTGGCACTCTGCGTGAAGCGGGAATATCACCATTATTTTGGGTTTGTCCGTTTCAGGGAGATTGGCGGAAGGTTTCTGTTGGCAAAGATCCAGCCGGGGAATGATATCCTGTCTCTTATGGCTCTTCATTTTTCCAATCGCTTTCCCAATGAGAACTGGGTAATCTATGATGAGAAGAGGCAGAAGGCGTTGTGCCATGAGAAAGGGAAGGAGTGCGTCATGAGAAAAGAAGTGCGTATACAGGTGCCAGGGAGCGCCGTAGGGGATATGGGAGAGTACGAGGAACTGTGGCAGACATTTTGTGATAGCATATCCATTGAAGCAAGGAGGAATGAGAAACTTCAGAAGCAGATGCTTGCTTTGCATTTTCGGAGTAATATGCCGGAGTTTTCTGTGAAAGGATAGGCCGATAAGTAAAATTCGTGTTATAATGCTTACAGATAAGGTATCTTTGTTTGGAAGGCAGCAGACCAGTAAAAGGCGGTAAATTGGAAATGGACAATCCGGTAACACGAATATCAGTAAGAAATCTTGTGGAGTTTATATTGCAAAGCGGTGATCTTGATAACCGAAGAGGTACTATAGACAAAGATGCTATGTTAAAGGGCAGCAGACTGCATCGGAAGCTTCAGAAACAAATGGGCGGAGACTACAGAGCAGAGGTTGCTTTGCGGATGAATTGCAGCTATGAGGATCTGGACATTCGGTTAGAAGGTCGTGCAGATGGAATTTTTACAGAAGATGAAGTTGTCTGGATCGATGAGATTAAAGGAATATATGGAAATGTGGAACAGATGGAAGAGCCTGTGAAGGTTCATAAGGCTCAGGCTATGTGTTATGGCTATATTTACGGTGTTCAGGAAGGCTTGTCGAAGATTGGAATCCAGATGACATATGCCAATCTGGAGACAGAAGTGGTGAAAAGGTTCCGGGAGGTGATCTCCATAGAGGAACTGAAAGAATGGTACCAGAAACTTCTGGATGAATATCATAAATGGCTCAGTTATCAGAAAAAATGGAAGGAAGAGAGAAATCATTCTCTTCAGAGCCTGGAATTTCCATTTTTCTACAGAGAAGGTCAGAGAAAGATGGTGAGCAGTGTTTACCATGCAATTGGAGCCAGTCGTCAGATTTTTATTCAGGCACCTACCGGCGTAGGAAAAACCATGTCTACCATTTTTCCGGCAGTTCGCGCTGTTGGCGAAGGGAAAGGGGAGACGATCTTTTATCTTACAGCCAAGACTATTACAAGAACAGTGGCTCAGGAAGCTTTTGAGGTGCTGCGGGAAAAGGGAATGAAATACAAAGTGGTGACCATTACAGCCAAGGAGAAGCTGTGTTTTATGGACGAAACCAAATGTGATCCGGTACATTGTCCTTACGCCAGGGGACATTTCGACAGGGTCAATGACGCTGTCTATGAGCTGTGGACGACGAAGAGCAGATATGACAGGGAGACTATACGGGAGCAGGCAGAGAAATGGCAGGTATGTCCTTTTGAAATGTGTTTGGATCTGTCTTTATGGGTGGATGCTGTAATTTGTGATTATAATTATGTGTTTGACCCTACGGTTCATTTAAAACGTTTTTTCGGGGAAGGTGCAGGTGGAGATTATGTCTTTCTCATTGATGAAGCTCATAATCTGGCAGAACGGGGAAGAGAGATGTACAGCGCTTCTATTTGCAGGGAAGATGCTGTTCGGGTTCGAAAAGTTATGAAAGAAAGAGCACCCCGGCTTTACCGCTCCCTTGGAAAGCTGGATAAACAGCTGAAAGAACTACAGGTGGACTGTGGAAATTACCTCGTTCTCCCAGGCACGGGTTCCATAACTATGACGATTTTAAAGGTTCAGGGAGAATTTGATGCTTTTCTGGAAGCACATAAGGATGTGGAACTGGAAGATGAAGTAAGGAAGTTTTATTTTGATATTCGTAATTTCCTGAATATTGCAGAACTGATAGATGAGAACTATGTAGTTTATGCTGAGAATGGAGAAGATGGTCTGTTTCGCCTGAAACTGTTCTGTGTAAATCCGGCAGTGAACCTGGGGGAATATCTGAAGAAAGGCCGCAGTGCCGTATTCTTTTCTGCCACATTGCTGCCCATGAACTACTACAGGAAATTGCTCAGCAACAGGCAGGACGATTATGGAATCTACGTGGAATCACCGTTTTCACAGAAGAACCGCTGTATTTTAAATGCCGGCGATGTAAGTTCCTTATATAGTCGCAGGGGATATGAGGAATATCATAAAATTGCGGAATATATAGCAAAGACTGTATGGCAGCGCAAGGGAAATTATATGGTATTTTTTCCTTCTTACAAAATGTTGGAAGAGGTTTATGCAGTCTACGAAGAAGAATTTTCTGTAAACTGGGTGAAGTGTATCTGTCAGAACAGCTCTATGAAGGAACAGGAAAGAGAAGAGTTTCTTCAGGAATTTGAACAGAATCAGGAATCACTGGTAGCTTTTTGCATTATGGGTGGTATTTTTTCAGAGGGAATTGATCTGCTGGGAGAAAAACTGATTGGAGCCATTTTAGTGGGAACCGGATTGCCCCAGTTGGGAAATGAGAGGGAAATTCTTCGTTCTTTTTACACAGAAAATGGGGAAAATGGATTTGATTACGCCTATAGGTATCCTGGCATGAATAAGGTTCTGCAGGCTGCTGGAAGAGTAATCCGCACAAGGGAGGATCATGGTGTTATTCTCCTTTTGGATGAACGGTTCCGGCAGAGAGAATACAGCAATCTTTTTCCGGTGGAGTGGAATGACAGGAAAACGTGTACATTGTCAAATGTGGAAGCACAGCTGCAAAAATTTTGGGAGAGTATTCCGGACAAAATCTCTCACAAATTGTGACGTACATCCTGCAGAAAGTCTTTTCAAACACATTCCAGAGCCTGTAAAAATGTTATGGAAAACAAAGAGGTTGCATACAAAGCAGAAACAGGTTATACTGCCCTTATTAAAAGGAGAATAACATGAAAAAAGGCAAAAAAACCAGATGGCTGTATAAAGCAGCTGGAATGGCAGTCCTTTTGGGGGCAGCATTTTGGTGCAGCAACAGCGGGCTCCTGTTATGGAAGCCTGAAGTTCTGACTGTATTGGCGGAATCAGAAAGTGGCGGCAGCCTGTCATCTGTTACAGAGGAAGCTAAGATACTTCCTATTCCCAACAGTGATGGCAAATATATGTTGAAAAGTGACGGCTTTTACTGTCTGAATGAAGATGGTTCAGGAGACTGCGTTCAGGCTATACATTATTTCGACCATTTTGTTGTAGATGGAACAGTGTTTAATGGATATTATTATCACGACGAGACAGGAAAATTTAAAGCTTCTGAAGCACATCTTACAGCCATTTCACAGGAAGCACTCCCGAAAGCAGAAGATGGAACTGTGGAAGCAGGATGGACTTCGGGGATTTATGTGGTAAATAACCTTGGAAGGCTTTCCGGTACCGGAAGAGTTTGTATTCTAAAAGAAGAGATTGGACAGATAAAACTAGATGGCGGGTATTACGTTGACAGAAATGGAAGAGTGTGTCAGGAAGGTGGCATTTATTATATCCAGGAAATGAATGTGGGAGAAAAGAGATTTTCCGGGTATTATTATTTTGATGAATCAAGCGGCGTATTAGTGGAAGAAGCTGGTACTACACCAGAGGGCTTGACAATCCAAAAAGATGGCAGTATCAAGGAATTGACGGATCCGGGGATCAAAAATCTGAAGAAAGCTGTGAAGGAATTTACGGAAAATTTGGAAGGGGACTGGAGCGTCTATGTGAAAGATCTGAAGAGCGGAGAGAAGTTCTCCATCAATGATAAAGCCATATCTTCTGCAAGTCTGATAAAAGCATTTACAATGGCTGCAAGTTATGAAAATATGGAAAAAATCAGGATAGCTGAGGGGATACTTCTGAAAGCAGATTCAGCTAGTCAGACTGTGACAGACAAGCTGTTTCGGCTTATGGAGAATATGGTAACCTACAGTGACAATGAGTCTTTTAATGAAATGGTAAGGCTTCAGACTGCTTCCAATCAATTCAATGCAGGTGCACGTGTAATTAACAGGTATCTTAGGGAACAGGGTTATAAAGAGACAGCTGTGCTTCATACGCTTGCGCCTTCGAATACAGATCCGGAAGGGCTTGGCAGCAGTAATATGACCTCTGTGGAGGATTGTGGCACTTTGTTAGAGAAGATTTACCGAAGAGAATGTGTAAGTCCGGAGGATTCTGACCAGATGCTGTCTTTGCTTCTGAATCAGGATACCAGAACAAAGATTCCTGGCGGGCTCAAGGAATCTGTTCAGGTAGCGAATAAAACTGGTGAAAATGATAAAAGCCAGCACGATATTGGAATTGTCTATGGAGCCAGAACGGATTATATTCTATGCGTAATGTCTGAGAATGCAGGAAAGGAAGCAGATGCTGTTTCCAATATTCAAAGGATTTCTGCGATGGTTTATTATTATTTGAATTAGAGCATGTTTGAAAAAGGCTTTCTGCAAGATGTGCGTCACAATTTGTGGGAGATTTCGCCCGGATGAGGGTGCCGTAGCGGGCTACTGCAACCGAATTCGGGTGAAATCTCCCACAAAGTGGGGCGTGCAGATTGCGGGAATGATTTTTTAAACACGCCCTAAGACTGTGCAGCAAACATTATTTATGTAATAGGAAAATCCTGCAAGGCAGAATCCGTTCCAGACTTGTACAAAAAAATTACTTTCCAGATTCGTACAAAAAAATTGCTTGACACTAATAAAATTTTGCGATAGCATGAAGACAATAAAAGAAAAATTGAAAGGAGATTTACACCATGAAAGTAGTTTATACAGAGAAGGCACCAGCAGCAATCGGACCATACTCCCAGGCAATGATCTTAAATGGAGTATTATTCACATCTGGACAGATTCCGGTAAATCCTGCAACAGGCGAGATCAACGGAAATACCATTGAGACTCAGGCAGAGCAGGTTATGAAGAATCTTGGCGAAGTACTGAAAGAAGCAGGAAGTAGCTTTGAGAAGGCAGTTAAGACAACATGCTTCCTTGCTGATATGGGAGATTTTGCCAAGTTTAATGAAGTGTATGCGAAATACTTTGTAAACAAACCAGCACGTTCCTGTGTCGCTGTGAAAACTCTTCCGAAGAATGTTCTTTGCGAAGTTGAGGTAATCGCAGAAGTTTAATAGTACTGTCCACAGGAAAATGTGTCAAATGTTTTTGTATTTAAAGATATGCAAATATTTAGAATATATATTGTCAGGCCTTCTGGGGTTCACCCGGGAGGCCTTTGTCATAAATAAAAATTGTGCAGAATTCTGTTGCAACGCAGTCTGGAATGTCAGACAGAAATCCCTGGCATATTAAACTGTTGACGGATTGCTTTTTAGTTGGAAATCATGTATAATAGCGAACGATAGCATGGGGATTTTTTGCTATGCAGGAAAATCCCTTTCAAGAAGAAAGGCAGGGACGAAATGTGGATAATCTTATGAAAGTGGGAATGGGATATGATGTACACAGACTGACAGAGAACCGGAATCTGATCCTTGGCGGTGTGAAGATACCGTGGGAGAAAGGCCTGCTGGGACATTCAGATGCAGATGTACTGATTCATGCGATTATGGATGCTCTTTTGGGAGCTGCAGCTCTTGGAGATATTGGACAGCATTTTCCAGATACAGATCCGGCATACGAGGGGATTTCCAGCGTAAAGCTGTTGGAACATGTAGCCTCTCTTCTGGAAAAAAAAGGATATGGTGTAGGAAATATTGACGCTGTGATCATTGCCCAGAAGCCGAAGATGGCACCTCATATTCCACAGATGAAGGAAAACATTGCGAAAGCGCTGCATATGGAGCCTGACTGTCTGAATATCAAGGCTACCACAGAGGAGAAGCTGGGTTTTACCGGAAGAGAAGAGGGAATTGCTTCCCAGGCAGTCTGCCTTTTATACAAGAAATAATGTTGTTGTGCGCACAAGTACAAAATGCTGCAGAAGTCTGGAATTGGTAGCTGCGAAATAACATTTAGAGAAATTGACCGGAGGGAGAAATAAAATGAAGATTTTTAATACGCTGACCCGTCAGAAAGAGGAATTTGTACCCCTTGAAGAGGGAAAGGTAAAAATGTATGTCTGCGGACCTACTGTATACAACCTGATCCATATTGGTAATGCACGTCCAATGATCATTTTTGATACAGTCCGCCGTTATCTGGAATATAAAGGATACGAAGTAAACTATGTATCCAACTTTACAGATGTAGATGACAAAATTATCAAGAAAGCAATCGAAGAGGGAGTTTCCGCAGAAGAAATTTCCCAGAGATATATTGAAGAGTGCAAAAAGGATATGGCAGGAATGAACGTGAAGCCTGCTACTACACATCCTCAGGCAACTCAGGAAATTGACGGCATGATCAGCATGATCCAAACTCTTATGGATAAAGGATATGCTTATGCAGTGGCAGACGGAACTGTATATTTCCGTGTAAAGAAATTTAAAGAATATGGAAAGCTTTCCCACAAAAACCTGGATGACCTGCAGTCTGGATTCCGTGCGCTTCAGGTATCAGGAGAGGACCAGAAAGAAGATCCGCTGGATTTCGTACTCTGGAAACCGAAAAAAGAAGGGGAACCATACTGGACTTCTCCGTGGTGCGACGGCCGTCCGGGCTGGCACATTGAGTGCTCTGTTATGTCTAAGAAATATCTTGGAGATGAGATCGATATCCATGCCGGTGGTGAGGACCTTATTTTCCCGCACCACGAGAATGAAATCGCACAGAGCGAGTGCTGCAATGATAAAATTTTTGCAAGATACTGGATGCACAATGCATTCCTGAATATTGATAACCGTAAAATGTCCAAGTCCCTTGGAAACTTCCGTACTGTGCGTGAAATCAGCGAGCAGTATGATCTGCAGGTGCTTCGTTTCTTCATGCTGAATGCACACTACAGAAGTCCGCTGAACTTTAGTGCTGATCTTATGGAGTCTTCCAAGAATGCCCTTGAGAGAATTACAGAGGCAGCAGGACGCCTGAAAGACCGTAAGGAGAAGGCATCTGCTGCTGAACTTACTGAGGCTGAGAAGAAACTTCTTGTAGAGGCAGAAGGATATGTAAAGAAATTTGAAGAAGCAATGGAAGACGATTTCAACACAGCTGATGCGCTTGCAGCTGTATTTGAACTGGTCAAATTTGCCAATACAAATGTAACAGAAGAAAGCAGCGCTGCTTTTGCAGAGGGAATTCTTGAAATTCTTGTGAAGCTTTGTGATGTGCTTGGACTTGCTGCTGTGAAGAAAGAAGAAATTCTGGATAAAGAAATCGAAGATCTGATTGCAGAGCGCCAGGAGGCAAGAAAGGCAAAGAATTTTGCAAGAGCAGATGAGATTCGTGATGAACTCCTTGCAAAGGGAATCATTCTTAAGGATACACGTGAAGGAGTAAAATGGAAACGGGCTTAAGTGAATTAAAAGAACTGTTTGATCTGAAAGACAGGGATCTGCGAACCTATTCCCCGCTGACACTGGCTTATATTGGAGATGGTGTTTATGAACTGGTGATCCGGACGGTCCTTGTAAAAAAAGGCAACTGTCCGGTGAATCAGCTTCATAAAAAGGCCAGCAGTCTGGTAAAGGCAGGAGCGCAGTCAAAAATGATGGAGCTTCTGGAACCAGATCTTACAGAAGAAGAGTTGGCTGTCTATAAAAGAGGCAGAAATGCGCATTCCCCTACAATGGCCAAGCATGCTACAATGGCAGATTACCGCAGAGCTACAGGCTTTGAGGCACTGATGGGATATCTGTACCTAAAGGAAGATTATTCCAGAATTGTGGAACTGGTGAGAAAAGGAATTCCGGAAGAGAATTTATAAAGAATAACAGCAATGATTTTACAAAGGCAATAAGAGACAGGAGGCTGCAAATGAGCGAGCAGATTGAAGGAAGAAATGCGGTATTAGAGGCATTTCGCTCAGGAAAATGCGTGGACAAGCTTTTTGTTCTGGACAGATGCCAGGATGGACCAGTACGCACCATTATCCGTGAGGCAAGAAAAAAAGATACGATCATTAATTTTGTACAGAAAGAGCGTCTTGATCAGTTAAGCGAGACAGGCGCACATCAGGGCGTGATCGCGCAGGTGGCTGCATATGAATATTCCACAGTTGAGGATATTTTAAATAAAGCAAAGGAAAAAGGAGAAGCACCTTTCATTTTCCTTCTTGATGATATCGAAGATCCCCATAATCTGGGAGCTATTATCCGTACTGCCAACCTTGCAGGCGCACATGGTGTTATCATTCCGAAAAGACATGCTGCAGGGCTTACATCCACAGTTGCAAAAACGTCTGCAGGGGCTTTGAACTACACACCAGTTGCCAAGGTATCTAATCTTGGACAGACCATCGAAGAGCTGAAAAAAGAGGGTATGTGGTTCGTATGCGCAGATATGGGCGGAGAACTGATGTACAATCTGAATCTTACCGGTCCTATGGGTGTGGTAATCGGAAATGAGGGAGAGGGCGTGAGCCGCCTTGTAAAGGAGAAATGTGACTTTGTGGCAGCTATTCCTATGAAGGGAGATATTGATTCTCTGAATGCGTCTGTTGCAGCAGGAATCCTTGCCTATGAGGTGGTTCGCCAGAGAATGAAATAAAATCCGGAGGAAATATGGGAAAGTTCGATGGTGTAAGTGATGAAGAACTGATTGCCCGTCTGCGGGCTGGAGAGACAGCCATAGAAGATTATCTGATGGAGAAATATAAAGGGCTGGTGCGTCAGAAAGCCCGGGCCATGTTCCTCATCGGAGGAGATACAGATGACCTGATTCAGGAAGGAATGATCGGTTTGTTTAAAGCAGTCCGGGATTTTCAGACAGATAAGGAGGCATCTTTTGTTACTTTTGCCAGGGTATGCATTGACAGGCAGATATACAGTGCCATTCAGAATTCTAACCGCCAGAAGCACCAGCCTCTGAATTCCTATGTATCGTTGAATCAGGAGGATGAAAGCAGTCCAATCTGGGAACTGAGCGTGGAGAATCCGGAATCCATCATTATTGATCAGGAGACTACAGAAGATCTTCGGAAAAGAATTTCAGATTATTTAAGTCCTATGGAAAATAAAGTGCTGGATTTGTATCTGAAGGGAAAAGGATATGTGGAAATTGGAGGAATCCTGAATAAATCTCCAAAATCTGTTGATAATGCTCTGCAGAGAATCCGCTCCAAAATCCGCGAGGTAATAAGCTAGAGCCTTTTCTAGTCCAGGAGCTGGTACAGGAAATAGAAAAATTCTATTTCCTGTATTGACTTTTTCAAAAAACATGTTATCATATCAATTAATCAATGCGTCACAGAAGACGCGTCAATTTAATCTTTAATTCAAATTTGTTAATTCAGTTATTAAAATCCATTTAATTAATTATTGTACCTTAGAAATTGTTAAAATATTAATAATTATAGTTTCTATTTATTTCACTGATCTCAGATATATTTATAAATCAAATCTTTTATTCTTTTTACTATTTAATTTTCGAAAAAATCCCTAATGACAGATATGACCGTTCTGGTTCTTTGTAAAGGAGGTGGTACCCATGTGCTGATTTTATGGTTACTGGTCTTTTTGAGCAGTAGCTGTTTTGCAGCAGGTCTGCAAAATAACAGAAATTCCAGGAGGAAAGGAGTAAGCAGGAACGGTTCCTGCCGTGATTGATCCATGAGAAAGAAATGGATGCTGTTTGTACTAGCGTTCTGCCTTTTGGCGGGAGCAGCAGGTTCTATGGTGTATGCCTATTTAATTGACCGCCAGGAAACTGTTAACAGGATAAAGATAGTGGAGAATAAGACACACATTGAAGAAGAGTTTGATCCTCCGACCGATCCTGGACCAGGATCGGTCATAAAGAAAAAGCCATGTATTGTAAATGATTCTGTGATTCCGGTATATGTCCGGGTCAGGGTAGTATTCAGCAATCTGGATGCACAGGCGCAGTGTGAGCCTCTTAAGATAAAAGATAGTTGGAAAACAGGAGAAGACGGATACTATTATTATCAGAAACAGCTTCAGCCAGGACTGCGAACAGATACGGTTTTTGATAATATTGTTATAAAAAACACAGTAAAAAAAGAAGATTTAGTTCCATTTGATATTCTTGTGTATGAAGAGTCGGTTCAGAGCGAAGGATTTTCTTCTCCGGAAGAAGCCTTTTCAAGACTGTAAGGAGGTGCACATGAAAAAAATGAAAAAGGCAGCGCTGATCTTTGGAACCGGGTTATGTCTGGCTGTGGGAACTGGCGGCACACTTGCTTATCTTGGGGATACAGGACAAGTTGCAAACAAGCTGACATTTGCCGGGGAAAAAGGCCTGGATGCAGTTCTTACAGAGCCGTTATGGAATCCACAGAAAGGATTACTTACTGTTCCGGGTTCTTCTGTTGCAAAAGATCCTCAGATAACCAATACATCAGAACTGAATATGAATGAGCTTGCAGCATTGAAATGTGAGTTCGTTTACAGTCAGAATTGCCCGGATAAGAGCAAAAGAGGAAAAGTCTTAAGCGTTCAGGATATGGAAAAAGTAGTCCAGGTTTATACCATTGATTATAACAGTGACGATGCTGCTAAAGGAGAATGGGTGCGATTTGCTGATCAGAAAAAGACAGACCCTGTACAGTATTTTTACTACTCGAAAGTTTTGAAAAGGAACCTGAATGGTACAGGAGAAACAACTGTTCCTCTATTTACAAAGGTCTGGGTGGATAAAAAGGTAAATAACCGCAGGCAGACCTGGATCCAGGAAATGGGCGGGGTGGAAATTAAGATTTCCGGACAGATTCTTCAGCAGATGACAGGAGAAGAATATTTTGGTCTTAACAATCCAAAAAGTGCGTATGAAGCAGGATTGTTTCATTTTTAATGAGAGAAAGGAAGAGATAATATGAAAATGAGCAGAGGAAAAAGAAATGCATTATTTGCGGGAGCACTTTCATGTGCCATGTTATTTGGAATTGGAAACACAATGGCTTATTTCACGGAAAATTCTGTGCAGACCAATGTTTTTACCACAGGGGACCTTGATATTGGTCTGAAAGAACCGGACTGGGATCCAAATGAAAACGATGGAAAGAATATGTATCCGGGATACACGGTATACAAAAATCCAACTGTAAAGAACATTACCTCCGACAAAAACGGGGACGAGCCCTGTTATGTGAGAATGAGTGTGGACATTCTGAATAGTCAGGGGACACCGATCACAGACGATCAGGCGTTGAATCTGATTTATAAAACCATTTATTTTGATAAGACTTTTACCGGTGGATATGACAAAAAAGAAGGTAAGGCTACCGGACTGATCCAGGATCGGATTCCCGGCTATAACCTTGCACAGCTGGCAGCCTATCCAATGGTAAATCCATTGTGGACAAAGGACACGGCACGCTCCACTGCATCAAAACTTATTTTCAATTATATGGGAGCAAAAGGGGATGGAATTTTAAATATTGGAGAAGAGTCTACCCTGTTTACCAATATTGCGATTCCTACAGACTGGAATCAGACACAGATGCAGAAAGTTGGAAATTATCAGCTGAAAGTAACAGCACAGGCAATTCAGAGCAAAGGATTTGCTACCCAGTCAGAAGCTTACCGCATGTTGGATGAAGAAATTAAAGGAGGAACCTTGCAGGAAATAAACCGCGGCAGTGAGAACTGATCAGAAAGGAAGAGATACCATGAAGAAGCATAAGTGCACAAGTATCTGCATAACTGTGGTGGCAGTACTGCTGCTTGCATGCGGTACTGCGCTGGCTGCCTGGAATGTATCTGAATATGCAGTAAATCTGCTGTCCATGTCCTCTTACAAAAATTCCATACAGGAAAATTATGTAAGGCCAGATCATGTAGATCCGGGACAGAAAGTGGTGAAAGAGGTAAATATAAAAAATGAAGGAACTGTGGATTCCTTTGTCCGGATAAAAATTGGAAGAGTGTTTGGGAGTATCAGTGAAACCGGTCAGTTTCTGGAAAATCGGGAACTGGATCCTGAGATGATCGAAATTCATTACAACACCGATCTCTGGAAGCTGTGTGAGGACGGCTACTGGTACTATAAGGATGTATTGCCGGCAGGAAAAACCACGAAAAAGCCTCTGATGGACAGCTACTATCTCTCTGAAAAAGCAGACAACCGTTATAAGAACAAAGAGGCAAGAATTATTGTAAATCTGGAGAGTATACAGGCAGAGAGCGGCGAAATGAAAGCAATATGGGGAAAAAATGAGAAGGATCTTGGAATTACCTATCAGCCATGTACTTGCGAAGTTGTTACCAGTGTGATTTTTGACAAAAATCATAAGCTGATCATTGGCGGCGAGAAAACAGATCTGTTTGCAAATTTTAAGAACCTGCAGCCTGGATGTACAAGAAGCCAGACAATAAGGCTTGCTAATAATTCGGATTTAAACATTAAGATGAGCCTTCGGGCGGAAGCTGCCAAACAGAACAAACACAGCAAAAAGAATCTGGAGCTGATACGGAAGCTTCTTACCAGTTATGCAAAGATTGAAATTCTGGAGAACAATAAAGTTCTTTATCATGGAACTGTAGATGGAAATCTGACGAAAAAAGGCTGGAGCATGAAAAAAGACATTTCCCTTGGTGAGTTTAAACCAGGAGCAGGAAAAAATCTGATTGTAAAATTGTCTTTAAGTGAAGAGATGGATAATGAATATCAGGAACTGTTGGGAAAAGTGAAATGGGTATTTTCTGCGAGTCAGGCCTCTTCGGATTCATCTTCCGGTCAAAATGGAAATGGTGACCGGGGGCACAATGACGATGAGAACAATGGAGATGACGGAAATAACGGCGGAAGTGGAAATAAAAGCGGAAATGGAAAGTATGGCGAAAACAGAAACAGTGGTGGAAGTGGATACAACGGTGGAGAGGAAAGCTTAAATGGAGCAGCAGGAGAAAAAGTGTATGCAACTGCGTCTGCAAGCCCTAAAACCGGAGATAACACAAATCTGCTGGCAAGATGGTTTGCGCTATTTGCAGCTGCGGTGGTTCTTGCAGTAACTGCAAGAAAACTGTACAGAAAGGAAAAAGACAGATGAGATTAAAAATCTGGGGAAAAGGTCTGTTGAAAATCATATGGGTGATTTTTGTCATTTTGTTAGTCGGACTTTCGTTTCCCCAGATATATGGCATGAAATGTTACAGCGTAATGTCTGGAAGCATGAGCCCTGATTTGCCAGTTGGAAGTGCCATATATGTGAAGGAAAAGGAGCCGGAAAAAGTAGAAAAAGGGGAGATCATTACATTTACCACAGAACAAGGGAGAACAATGATTACACACCGGGTAGCTGAAAACAATAAGGAAAAGCATTTTTTTGTAACAAAAGGGGATTCCAATCAATATCAGGATACAAAACCGGTAAAGTGGGAAAATCTGCAGGGCACGGTTGTATTTTGCATCCCTTTTGCCGGATATGTGCTGAACTTTACAGGAAGCAGAACGGGTAAAATTGCGGCAGTCTTTTTCCTGTTTGCAATTTATCTGGCAACAGAAATTTTTGAAGGGCAGACAAAAAGGAGAGTGAGATAAGTTGAGGAAAAAAAGAAGCTTTTTGGCAGTTATGGGGCTGCTTGTCGGAACTATGTCTTTTGCCGGGGGAACAGCTGCGTATTTAAGCAAATCCGCCGGCGAAGTAAAGAATGTTTTTACGGCAGGATCTGTAAAGGCGCAGCTTACAGAAGCCCACTGGGATACGCAAAAAGCGTCAAAGGTTTATCCAGGTCAGATCCTGGAAAAAGATCCGGTTGTAAAAAATATAGGGGAAAACAGTGCAAATGTTTTTCTGGAGGTAAATGTTCCTATGAGAAGTATAGCTGTTCTGGATGGCAGTACAGGCAGAAAAACAATAAGAGAAAACAGAGAATTGTTTACATTTCAGGCAGACGAGACGAAGTGGACTCTTCTTTATCAGGAGAAAACCTCAGGAAACAAAAAATATATTTACGGCTATAAAAGTGTTTTGAACCCAGGAGAATCCACTACACCGCTATTTCGAAAACTTGCTGCTGTTTCCTATTTAGAGGGGGAATTGGATGCAAGTGTAAGCTATGATGTACCTGTGATTGCCAGCGTTATTCAGGAACAGGATGGAAGCAAAACCATGAAAGAAATCTATCAGGAATATTTGAAACAGGCTGATATTGACCAGAAGGAGGCGAGGGGATGAGAAAAAGAAATCTGAAAAAAACTATATTGGCCGCGGCTCTGGCTGTGCCTGTAGCGTTCTCCTATCCTGGCTGGGCAGTAAGGGCACAGGAAGATGAGAAGGTGTCAACTGAAACGGAAGCGCAGGAAGTAATGCAAGACAATACAGCGCCTGAAGAAGCTGAATGTGAAGAAAATCCTGCTCATGATGAAATGGATGGGGCAGAAACAGATAGTACAGAAACAGACAGTACAGAAGCCGACAGGAATGTTTCAGAAGAGGAGAAATTTTTTCAGAGTGGACTGATTGCAAATGAGGATGGAGAATTTTTGTCTTCTTTGGAGGAAATGGAAACTTCAGGAGAGGATTCCATGTTTTTTCAAGATGGTCTGGAAGTGCTTGAAGATGGCAGCACAGATGACTTGATTGATGCATATGTTGCTCCGGAAAATTATGCACAGGAAGGAACTCCTGTAAGAGAAGGAAAGGGCGGTTTTACCGCTGTTGCAAATGGAAGTACGCTTTTCAGCAGCAAATATACAAGACTTGGCTGGAATGCGGATACCCAGGTTTATTCATGGAACAATGCAGGAAATGACGTTATTTCAGGAATGAAGCAGGGAGCAATGGTAGAGGGACCGTATTTTGTTCCACTTAATAACAATGCAAAAGGAAAATTTGGTTTTCGTGTTACACATGTAGGATACAATAAAGAAGCAAATACGAAGGTAGACCTTCTTCTTACCTGTAATAATTATCAGGATTATACCTACGATTACAAGGGAAATAAAATAACGGGAATTTATCCTATGTTTGGTGTCAGCAATTCAAATGAATTGTGGATCAGCTTTAAGGATGAGCTCTCTGCACAGGAAATCAAAATTGATATTGTAAAAAGCGGTACAGATATTCCGGTTGCAGGCAACTATCGTTTTCGATGGCTGGATATTGATTTGTACCAGAGATTTGGAATCAATCTTCAGAATGGTTCTATAGGACACCGGTATGCGACAACTGATTCTGTAGTAAATGTAGTGAAGAAAACTTTATTTTCCAAAAACTTTGAAGTTCTTACCGCACCGGCACCTGCCGTTGACGGAGAGATTCCGCAAAATACAGTTGTCTATGAGCTGGACAATTCATCCGGCTTCTATCTGGCAATTCTGCGGCCTGGTTGCGGAGCTTATTCTATTGAAACAGCAAGCAGGATCAAAAGTGTATTTGCTGATGTACAGACTGGAACCTGTAAAACGTCTGCCGGACTTAACTGGGATGCGAAAGGCTATGGTCCGGTAGAGTATCCTGGCCTTGTAAAAAAGACTGGAAATACACTGGCTTCCCAGGGAACGTCAAACATCTTGTCTGACAGTACCTCGGAATTTTATTATACCTTGCAGACAGATATCCCGGAAGAGCATTCAGCGTATTATTACAGCTCTTGCGAAGTCAGTGATACCCTGCCGGCAGGAGTCGATTTCGCTGGTTACGCAGCTGTAAAGATGCTGCCTTCAGAGAATGATGTAACCTCATGGTTTAGTATTTCTACAGATGGGGATGTGATAAATTTTCAGGCTACACAGGCAGCATTGTCACAGGCGGACTTTTATGGAAAAACATATGAGTTTCAGATAAAAGTGAGAATGGATCCTACTGAAATAACACCGGTTTACAGTGGTGACAGTTACCGTTATGAGGTAAAAAATAAGGCTTCGATTACCTGTCAGCATATAAATGGGCTCGCAGAAACTTCCTGGTCAGATGAAGTGACTACAGATTGTACAAGATATAAAAACAAAGTAGTGAATGCCTCTGTAAAGAAGTATACTGCCAATTTGCAGGATGGGGTATGGAGAGAAGACCTTCTTCTTCCAGGTCCGGACAGTGAGTATAAATATAAACTGAATATAAATGTGCCGGATAATGAATTTGGCGGGTATATGACCAGAATGGAAATTGCAGATACATTGCCGGCGGGAGCAGAATTGACAGCTGCAACAGCGGAGGTTTATGAAAACGGGCAGAACAGAGTGGATGGACGGTTCCAGATATCTGTAAATGGAAAGAACATTACCTTAAAGGCAACAGAAGCTGCTCTTGGTGACAGAGGATTTTATGGGAAATCCTATGATGTGATTTTTAACGCCAGAATGGTACCAGGAGAGATTTCCTGTACTTATAACGGAACTGTAGCTTCTTATGTGACCAGCAATCATTTTACTGTTACGACACAGCATAAAGGAGACTCGCAGGCTGTAACAATTACCTCGAACAATGTTGCAGATAGGGCAAGCGTAAACAGAACCGAACCAAAGAATCCTCAAAAATGGATTCTAAGGGAAAATCAGAGAATAGTTACTGCAGAGTATAATGGCAGAGATTTTGAAAGTGTGTTTGAAATTGTTCAGGAAATTCCTTCCAATAAAAGAGAATGGAAAATTTCCAAATTTAAAATCCAGGATACTTTGGCAGACTGTTTTGAACTGAAAGGGGTTCAGATATATCTTGATCAGACAGTAGAAGCTTCATTTGGCGCTTCTGACAGTGTACGCGGAGATTGGAGTCTGAATGTTGCTGGAAATTCGATTACCTTGTCTTCTGTGGCAGAATTGCCAGAGCGCTGTTATGGAAAATCCGTGCGTCTTTTACTTACTGTTGGATTGAAGAGTAACAGTAACTTACAGCAGTACTATGTAGCAAATCAAAATCCGGATGTACTGGAAGCCCATATATACAATATTGCTACAAGTACTTTTAACTGGATCGGAGGAGAACCTTCTTCCACATCAAAAAATACAGAAAAGACCAGGGTGATTGTAAAGGAAAAAGTTCCAAAAGGTCATATTACTATAAGAAAAGTGGATGAGACAGGAAAGGCACTGCAGAATGGAAAATTTCAGATCACAGCTTTGGAGGACATCCGTTCTGCTTCTGGAAATATTTTGCTGAGAGCTGGGACTGTAGCAGATACTATAGTAACGGGTGGAAATGGAACAGCCATTTCAAAAGACATTTATCTTGGGAAATATAAGGTAAGTGAGGTAAGACCACCAGCGGGATATGCAATCAGCCGGCAGGTATTTGAGGCGAATTTAAGCAAAACAGAGCCTGAAAAAGCGATCCTTGTCAGAAATCAGAAAATGCATCTGTACATCAAAAAAGTAACAGAAACGGAAGAAGCAGGAGGAAATCGTCCTCCTATTGAAGGCGTAAAATTCCGTTTATGGGAAAGCAGTGCAAATGCAGATTCGGCGGGAACAACATACACAACAAACAAAAACGGATTAATAAAATTGGAAGGGCTGTCACCTGCAACATATTGTATACAGGAGACAGCAGTACCTGCCGGATATGTTTTAGATAACACAGTTCATAAATTTACTGTGGATGCAAATGGATTGGTAAAGAATGAGCAAGGTTATACAATGGTAATTGAAAATCGTTATATAAAAGCGGAATTTTTAAAGACGGATAAGGTGACAGGTGAAGCTGTTGCAGGAGCTGTTATGCAGTTGACGGATAAAAGCGGAAAAGTGATCGACACCTGGACGTCCGGGAAAACTGCTCATAGGATTAATAAACTGCCAGCCGGAGAATATGTACTTACAGAAATAACAGCTCCTTCCGGTTACAAAAAAGGAAAACCGGTGATTTGTACGGTAAAAAGTACATCTGGAGTTCAGAAGTTCCAGATGACAGATGTGAAGATGGTGACTCTTACAATAAACAAAATTCTTCATGGAGATGAAATTGTCTGGGGACAGGGAAATCCGGCCTTTACATTCACGGTGAAAGGAACAGATCTGGATGGAGAAGAACGTATTTACTCTAAAACTGTGGAATTTACAAAAGAAAACACAGACACCCGGGCAGATGTAAGCAAAAGGGCTGTATTCGCACTTCCGGCAGGGAAATACCAGGTTCAAGAGAGTAAAGTTATGCGGTATAAACTGGAGAAAATTGACCAGGTAGTAAATGGAACTGTACAGGGAAATACTGTTCAGTTTGATCTGTCCGGAAATCAGAATGGGACCGCTTCCTTTACAAACAAGAAAAGCGGAGATGGCTTACTGACAGATACAGATTATGTGCGGAATATTGTTATTCCTGAAAAATGAAAAATGCAGTATAGCAGTACCTGCCAGGTTGCAGCGGCAGGTGCTGCAGCAAAGAATTTTAATTATTTTATATTTTTTGAAAAAATTTGAAAATAGGTGTTGACAATAAGATAACCTTCTGGTAATATAATCAACTGTGAGCGGCAGAAATGCCGGACATGAGAGTGCTGATGTGGCTCAGTCGGTAGAGCGTCGCCTTGGTAAGGCGGAGGTCACGGGTTCGATTCCCGTCATCAGCTCTTTTTAATCCCTGATTATATATCAGGGATTTTTTTGTGGCATAAATTAATATATTCTCATAGATAGGGATAAAAATCAATATTTTTGTAAGAAAAACTTTTAAAATGCACCTATTTATGATAAGATAAATCATCAAAGAACAGAATATGTTTGAGAAATTATTCCCGATACACATATTGAAGAAAATTTTTTAACATGCTCTGACAGATATTGGAATTTATGCTATAAAAGAGTTGATATCAGGAGGGAGAACCATGGAGAACGAAAAGGTTTCCAAAAATTTTATTGAGAATATCATTGATAAAGACCTGGCAGAAGGAGTTTATGACACCGTTCATACACGTTTTCCGCCAGAGCCAAACGGTTATCTTCATATAGGACATGCCAAATCCATTCTTTTAAATGCCGGACTGGCGAAAGAGTACAATGGTAAATTCAACATGCGTTTTGATGATACCAATCCGACTAAGGAGAAATCTGAGTTTGTTGAGTCCATTAAAGCCGATATCAAATGGCTGGGAGCTGACTGGGAGGACAGACTGTTCTTCGCTTCCGATTATTTCGGACAGATGTATGAAGCTGCAGTAAAATTGATTAAAAAGGGTAAGGCATATGTCTGCGATTTAACTGCGGACCAGATCAGAGAATATCGTGGAACTTTAAAGGAGCCTGGCAAAGAGAGTCCGTATCGCAACAGAACTGTAGAAGAGAATCTTCAGCTTTTTGAAGAGATGAAAGAAGGCAAATATGCTGATGGTGAGAAAGTTCTGAGAGCAAAGATTGACATGGCTTCTCCAAACATGAACATGCGAGATCCGGTTATCTATCGTGTAGCTCATGTAAGCCATCACAGAACAGGAGATACCTGGTGTATTTACCCGATGTATGATTTTGCTCATCCTATTGAGGATGCAATTGAGGGAATTACACATTCCATTTGTACTCTGGAATTTGAAGATCACAGACCATTATATGACTGGGTTGTAAGAGAACTGGAATATCCACATCCTCCGAAGCAGATTGAGTTTGCAAAGCTGTATCTGACGAATGTAGTAACAGGTAAGCGTTATATTAAGAAGCTGGTAGAGAATGGAATTGTTGACGGATGGGATGATCCAAGACTGGTATCTATTTCCGGTTTACGTCGCCGTGGTTACACACCTGAATCTATTCAGAAGTTTGTGGAACTTTGTGGTGTATCCAAAGCTGACAGTTCAGTAGACTATGCAATGCTCGAGTACTGTATCCGTGAGGATCTGAAATTAAAGGCTCCTCGCTATATGGCAGTCCTTGATCCGATCAAACTGATCATTGACAATTATCCGGAAGGACAGGTGGAATATCTGGATGCTCCGAACAATATGGAAAATGAAGCCCTTGGTAGCAGAAAGGTTCCATTTGGAAAGGAACTTTATATTGAAAGAGAAGACTTTATGATCGATCCTCCAAAGAAATACAAACGACTTTTCCTTGGTACGGAAGTTCGTCTTATGAATGCATATTTTGTTACATGCACAGGTTTCGAGGCATTGGATGATGGAACAGTTACTGCTGTACATTGTACTTATGATCCGGAAACAAAGGGCGGAAATGCACCTGACGGACGTAAAGTAAAAGGAACCATTCACTGGGTTGAAGCGTCAAATGCAGGTAAGGTTCCGGTACGTCTTTATGAGAATATCGTAGATGAGGAAAAGGGTGTTTATGATAAAGAGACAGGAGAACTGAATCTGAACCCGAATTCTCTTATAGAGATGTCTGCTTATGTTGAACCAGAGCTTCTGAAAGCCAAAGGACTGGATAGTTACCAGTTTGTAAGAAATGGCTTTTATTGTGCAGACATTCATGATTCCAAAGAAGGGGCACCGGTATTTAACCGTATTGTTTCTCTTAAGAGTTCATTTAAACTTCCAAAAGCGTAAAAGAAACCCCCACGGAAAATTATATTCAAATTGCCGTGGGGGGGTTGCAATAGAAAATTCTGTTGGAACTTCTTCTTGCAAAGTGAAATCTAAATACTGTCAACGAAAGTGGCAAGCCTGATTGTCACTATTTGTAAAATGTGGAATAATTATGAATTTACCTGCAATTAATCAATGTGGATAGAAGCTTCTTCTTCGTCCTGCTCTTTCTCAGCTTCAGCAAGTTCTTCCTCGAATTTATCTTCATCTTTCGCTGCTTTTTCAAGAGCATCGGCTATAGCATTATCCTGCTCTTCTGCATTTTCAGCAGAATCCTCTTCTGTATCCTCTGAACTTTCTTGTGAATCAGGCTCCTCAGAGCCTTCGGTTTCATCATCTTTTTCATCTTCGGAAGTAGCTTCCCAGGTTACGAAATCTTCGTGGACATCCTTTGCTTCAGGCTGCTCGTCATCTTCCTGCTCATCTTCAAAATCATCTTCAAGGTCAGCTGCCTCTTCCAAAGCATGTCTTTTGGCAAAAGCTGCTGCTACGGCACCGGCTACTGCTGCTGTTGCTGCTCCGAGTGCAACCATTCCCCAATATTTGTTAATCTTAGCCATATTGTCTGCTCCTTTCGGTATTTTCCATCTGTCTAAACAAAGCTTAATGGAGTTGTCTATATTGTAATACTTTTTACGCAAAAAGAAAAGAAAAAAATCGTTGCACCCATATAAATGGAGGGTTATACTGTTAAGACAGAAAAGGAGAGATTATGGAGAAAATTGTTTTAGCTTCTGGGTCCCCACGAAGAAAGGAACTGCTTGCAAGAACCGGTGTGGTTTTTTCTGTGGTTGTAAGCAATGGGGAAGAGAACACCAACCTGACAGATCCAGCGGAAACGGTGGAAAAGCTTTCGCAGGATAAAGCAATATCGGTTGCAGACAGACTTGAAAATGAAAGTGAACCTTGTCTGATCATTGGTGCGGATACCGTAGTTGCATTTGAAGGAAAGATTCTTGGAAAGCCGTCAGATGAAGAAGATGCATTAGATACATTGTTAAAACTTCAGGGGAAATCCCATCAGGTCTATACCGGTGTAACCCTTCTTGTAAAAGAACAGGGTATCTGGAAGCCTTATACTTTCAGTGAAAGGACCGACGTTGAATTTTATCCTGTTTCCAGGGAAGAGCTTCTGGAATATATAAAAACAGGGGAGCCTATGGATAAAGCAGGAAGCTATGGAATCCAGGGGAAATTTGGAATTTACGTAAAAGGAATCTGCGGAGACTACAATAATGTGGTTGGGCTTCCTGTAGGAAGACTGGTTTATGAACTTAAGAAAATGAAAATCAATATAAGGGGAATGAGAAAATGATAAAAGCATGTATTTTTGATCTGGACGGAACTTTAGCCTACACATTGGATTCCATGGCTGTTGTAGGAAATGAAGTTGTAAGAAAATACGGTTTGAAACCAATGCCTATAGAAAATTACAGATATTATTGCGGAAACGGTGCTGACATGCTGGTGAAAAGACTTCTGGTCGATGCAGGAGATCCGGAATTGCTGCACTATGAGGAAGCAAGAGCGTTATATAGAAAAGAATTTGATAAAGACCCATTTTACAAAATACAGCATTATCCGGGAATGCCGGAAACCTTAAAAGAGTTGAAAAAAAGAGGCGTGAAGCTGGGGGTGTGCTCAAATAAACCACATGAAGCAGCCGTGAAAGTGGTGGAAAGAATGTTTGGGTCTCAGATTTTTGATGCAGTTATGGGACAGAGTGATTCTGTAAGAAAGAAACCAGCACCGGATGGTCCGCTTAAAATCGCGGAGCAGTTTGGAATTAAGCCAGAAGAGTGTATGTATCTGGGAGACTCCGGAACAGACATGCAAACTGGAAAAGCAGCCGGGATGTACACGGTAGGTGTTCTGTGGGGATACAGGGAAAAAGAAGAACTGCTGAAAAATGGAGCGGACTATCTTGTGGATTCTCCAGAGGATATTCTTGATTTATATGAGGAAAAATGCGAAGAGTAAAATTTTGATAACTATTCAGCAGGCTCTAAACAGTTATAACTTTTATTATAAAACAGGAGGTCGGAAAAATGTATACAGAGGAGTGTATTCAGACATTTTTGGAAAAACAGGAGCAGCTTTTTGATGAACCGGTTGCAGAAACTTACGAAGAAGCAGAGGAATTCCTGGAGGATTGCATGGCTGTAGTTGCAGATTCTATTGACGAAGTGCGAAAATATCTGTCTGGAATGGGTGCAGATGTGGATGGCATGAGTAATGAAGAATTAGAAGAAGCAAGTGAAGTATTTGCCCTTCCAGATGGAAAATATCTGATTGTGGAGGGATGATCTTTTGAAGCAGAGGTTTGCAGCTGTAGAGTAACTGACTTTCACATAAGGTGATGAAACCGGCGAAAAGGCAGTATGTCCGGTTGGAAATTCAGAACAGTTATCGGATAAATTCATATTACATAAGTATAAAATCAGGTTGCTATAATGACACTAAACAAGAGAACATAATGTGTTATTGTTCAGAAGAGAGGATACATCCCATAGGATGTTTTCCGGAGAAAGAAGTGGCCAGCAACTATCGCGTTATGGTTCACTGGCAATGTTCCGCGAGGTGTTTTTTGTAAACAAAGTTCACAGAAAACCCGAGAAGCTGGGCGCGGAATCGTGCGGATGCATGATTCCTGTGCAGCGCGAAGTGGTTGCAGTGCGCGGAGCGAACAGTAGCACTGTCACATGCACTGTAAGAATTACAATAAAATAAAAGTGCTTGTGGAAATGTTTAAAATATGTTACAATAATGTTACAGGTCAGCCTAAAAGGGGAATGTAAAGGAGGATGGCATATGAGACCTAGGAAAATTATAGCAATGATTATGACTTTTCTTATGATGCTTTCATTGCTTCCGTCTCTGGTATTTGCGGCAGCAGCACCAGAGGGAGAACTTGGAGGTCAGCTTAAGATTAAGGGAACTGCAGCTGTAGGCTCTGAGCTTAGCGCAGATTATGAAAAGGTTACACCGGAAGGACTTACAGACGATTATGTAACGTTCAGCTGGTCAAGAAAAGTTGGAGATCAGCTTACTGAAGTAGGCACTGAGAAGACCTATAAGCTTGTTGATGAAGATCTTGGAAATAAGATTGAGCTGAAAATTACCGGAAAGGCCGAAATGGGCATAACCGGAGAACTGAAAGTAAATACAGTTGAAATTGTGGCTACACCGGAAGAAGCTCCGGAAGAGACAACAGAGCTTCCAGAGGGAGAGCAGGAGGCTGCACCGACAGAGGAAACCCCTGTTCAGGAGATCGCAGCAGAGGATACACCTGCGGAAGGTTCCCAGACAGATGAGAACACACAGCCGGCTCAGGATGTGGCAGAAGATACACAAACCGAGGAAGTAACTGACATTGGTGCTGATGAACCAACTGATTCTTCCGCTGATGTTATGCAGCCGGCAGATGGACAGGACACAGAGAATTCTGCTGACAATTCCCAGTCTGAGATCACTACAGATGACAGTGTGATTAACATTGGAACAGAAGGCTATCTGGAAGTTCCTGAGAATGGACAGGCTGAGGCTGCAAATCAGGGAGCATCAGCTGAATCCCCTGCCCAGCAGGAACCTGTGTATACAGCAAAAATTGTTGCAGAAAATACTGCAGAAGATGGTACTGCAGTACTTGATTTTGGAACCGTAAATGCAGGTTTCACACAGGAAAATGCGAATTCTTCCATGACTAAGAATGTAACTGTTAAGAATACTGGCAACAGCACTCTTAATTTCAAAGAAATCAGTCCGGAACATTTTATGGTAAAGGATCTGGGTTCTCTTGCGGCTGGAGAATCAGTCGATGCATGGGTTATGCCAAGAGAAGGTACAGCTGTTGGAGAATACAGTGATACGATCACTTATGAAACAGAGGAAGGTGTAAAGGTTTCCTTCATTGCAAAGCTTACAGTAGCTGAGCAGAAGCAGGATGATACGAATACAGATCAGCAGCCAGCAGAGAAACCAGCTACACCGGAAACCACCCCGGAAGTGACACCAGAGGTAACTCCAGAAGTTACCCCAGAAGTCACCCCAGAGGTAACTCCAGAAGTTACCCCAGAAGTCACCCCAGAGGTAACTCCGGAAGTAACACCAGAAGTCACCCCGGAAGTGACTCCGGAGATTACTCCAGCTCCTTCATTTACTACCGACATTTCCGAAGTGAAATTCGACAGTAAAGAAGCTGGTTACAAAGAAGCACCAGCTGCAGTTACAATCAATGTATCCAATACTGGAAATGTGAAATTAACCGGTATTGCTGTAAGTGTAAGCGGAAACGAATTTACAGTAAGTGCTCCGTCTGCTTCAGAATTAGAGGCAAATGCAAACCAGTCTGTATCCTTTACTGTTGCACCGGCAGTTGGATTGGCAGCAGGAACCTATACACAGACTGTTTCCATTAAGACAGATCAGACAGATTACCTGAATATTCCAGTAAGCTTTACAGTAACAGAAGCTGCTGCCAAGCTTACAGCTGTAGGCAAAGTATCTGATATCAGTCTGGCAAACGGGGTTGAGAAGTCAGCAGCTGGACTGCAGCTTCCATCTACTGTTAAGATTACTACAAACAAGGGCGATATGAATGCCTCTGTAAAATGGGATGTAAAGGGCAGTGCATATAATCAGAACAGTACAGAAGCACAGAAGTTCTCTGTGAAAGGTACTGCTGCTCTTCCAGACGGTGTTACCAATCCGGATAACCTGAGCCTTGTAGTATCTGTTAATGTCACTGTAAGCCGTGGACCGATTGTATCTGATGCAGGGAATAACAGTATCACAGGAATCAGCTCCGATGGAAACTATACTACAGAGACCAAGATTACTTTCACTGCAGTTGGCGCAGGTATGGATATTGAAAATCCGATTAAGGGAGATGTAAGATATCAGCCGCTGAACTGGGAGGTTCTTGAGGCAAGAAGCTGGGACGGCGCACCATATTCTGCAACTTTCCGCATGGGCAAGAATGGAAATTATACTTTGACTGTCACATATAATCAGCAGCAGTTTGATGGAAGCAACTGGGTAAACACTGGAACACAGGATACCAAGCAGGTTAATTTCACTGTAAATGCTGCACCGAATCAGACTCTGACACCGGCTGCAGACAAAACAGATGCAAATCAGAAGAATGCAGTAAAGACCGGGGATAATACTCCAATCCTCCCATTTGTAATTATTCTGATTGTTGCGATTGTATTAATTGCAGGAATACTTGTTTACCGCAATAAGAAAAAATAATAGTGGATTCTCAGATAAACAGTAATTGTGAATGAGAGCAGAACGAATGAGGGAGACCAGAAATGGTCTCCCTTCTTTTAATAAAAACTACTAGCACTCAATTAAAATGAGTGCTAAATTTTCCTTGACTTTTAGTCAGTTTGGTATTACTATAGTTTGTATAATTAAGAAGACAAAGGAGAGTGAGCTGCATGGCTGAGAAGCATGGTAGTTTATCAATTAACAGTGAAAATATTTTTCCAATTATAAAGAAATGGTTATATTCTGATCACGACATTTTTGCAAGAGAGTTAATCTCCAATGGTTGTGATGCAATTACGAAGCTTAAGAAACTTGATGTTATGGGTGAATACACACTTCCGGATGATTACAAAGCTGAAGTACAAGTTATTGTGAATCCGGAAGAGAAGACTTTGAAGTTTATTGATACAGGTCTTGGTATGACGGCCGATGAAGTGGAAGAGTATATTACACAGATTGCTTTTTCAGGAGCTACTGAGTTTCTTTCCAAATATAAAGATAAGACCACGGATGATCAGATCATCGGTCATTTTGGACTTGGCTTTTATTCAGCATTTATGGTAGCAGATGAAGTTCATATTGATACTCTTTCTTATAAAGAGGGCGCTGCTCCAGTACATTGGACCTGTGATGGTGGTACAGAGTATGATATGCAGGAAGGCAATAAGACTACAGTTGGTACTGAAATTACTCTGTTTTTAAATGATGAGAGTACAGAATTTTCCAACGAATATCGTATGAGAGAGATTATTGAGAAATATTGTTCTTTCATGCCGGTAAATATCTATCTGTCTAAAGAGAATGCACCGCAGGAGTATGAGACTATTGATGAGGCTGAGCTTCGTGATGATGATGTAATTGTAGAGCGTATCCACGAGGATGCTAAGACTGAGGAGAAAGAGAATGACAAAGGTGAGAAAGAAGTCGTAGAAGTATCTCCTGCAAAAGATAAAGTAAAAATCAATAAACGTCCGGTATCTTTAAGTGATCCGGAGCCATTGTGGATGAAACATCCAAACAGTTGTACAGATGAGGAATATAAAGAGTTTTACCGTAAAGTCTTTATGGATTATAAGGAGCCTTTGTTCTGGATTCATTTGAACATGGACTATCCGTTTAACCTGAAAGGTATTCTGTACTTCCCGAAGATCAATACAGAATATGATTCCATTGAAGGTACGATCAAACTGTACAATAACCAGGTATTTATCGCAGATAACATCAAGGAAGTAATTCCAGAATTTCTGCTTCTTCTGAAAGGTGTAATTGATTGTCCGGATCTTCCACTGAATGTATCCAGATCTGCACTGCAGAACGATGGCTTCGTGAAGAAGATTTCCGAGTATATTACAAAGAAAGTAGCGGACAAGCTTACCGGAATGTGTAAAACAGACCGTGAGTCCTACGAGAAATACTGGGATGATATCAGTCCATTTATCAAATATGGCTGCATTAAGGACAGTAAGTTCTCAGATAAGATGAATGATTATATCCTCTTCAAGAACATTGATGGCAAATATCTGACTCTGAAAGATTGCATCGAAGAGAACAGGAAACCAGAAGATGAGACTAAGACAGAAGAGACTGTTGAATCCACAGAAGAGAAGAAAGAGGACGGCGCGAAAGACGAGAAAGAGCCTGAGAAGACTACTATCTTCTATGTAACAGATGAGGTTCAGCAGAGTCAGTATATTAACATGTTCCGTGAGGCAAAGAAGGATGCTGTTATTCTGAAACACAATATTGACAGCGCTTTTATTTCCCATCTGGAGCAGAAGAATCAGACTATCCAGTTTAAGAGAATTGATGCAGATCTTACAGAAGAACTGCGTGGGGAGGAAGCTACTGACGAGGAGACTTCCAAGACTCTTACAGAAGTATTCAGAGATGCATTGAAGAATGACAAACTGGAAGTGAAGGTTGAGAATCTGAAAAATGAAAAAGTTGCTGCTATGATGACCCTTTCTGAAGAGAGCCGTCGTATGCAGGATATGATGAAGATGTATAATATGTACGGCATGGATCCATCTATGTTTGGTGGTCAGGAAACTTTGGTTCTGAATGCGAAACATCCGTTGGTTCAGTTTGTAGCAGACAACAAGGATTCTGATAAGACCCCGGTTATTTGCGAGGAACTGTATGATCTTGCCATGCTGAGCCATAAACAGCTTTCACCGGAAGAGATGACCAGATTTGTTCAGAGAAGCAATGAAATTCTGCTTATGCTGACAAAATAAGTTATGACAAAAAGGGACAGACGCATAAATGAGTATTGCATTTAGGACGCCTGTCCTTTTTATATGAAAAATTGGAAAAGTTTATCCTGTTATTCTGTTTTTCTATAGAATTTTATCTCGAAATCTCTAAAAAATATTACAATTTTCTTAATTTTCGTCTCAAAATGCTAAAAAAGGCAAATTTAACTCGTATTATATGTAGAGGCAAATCAAGGGCTGACTGCAGATGCAGAATCAGAAGTATAACTTATTGTGGGAGGGACAAAAATGAGAGAGGTATACGGCACGATACGCAAACTTGGTGCGACATCGAAATATAAAGGATATTATTTTGTGGCGGAAGCCATACGCATGACAATGGAATTTCAGGAAAGACCAATGAAGATCACAAAAGATATTTATCCAAGGCTTGCAAAGAAATTTAAATCCAAGCCATCTAATATTGAGCATGATATTCGTACAATTGTAAATGTATGTTGGGAAAATCATCGGGAAAGACTGGAAGAGATTGCCGGATATCCTCTGGAATACAGACCTACCAACAGTGAATTTGTAGATATGATCGCCTTTTATCTGGGAGATGAAAAAGAAAGCAAGGTTCCAGACGTGGAATGCCAGAATAACTCTATTGGAAAATTAATGGAGAACCTATTCTGACAGGATTAAACTTCTTCTACAGATAATCCGCTGCGATGAAAAAAATCCATCACATATTGCTCCCAAAGGTGGTCCAGTTCTTTACCGGGAAGAAAGGTTTTCATAGATGTTCCGGTAATACAAAACAAGGTCTTATTCTTATATTGGAGATTCAAATACAGACCTGTTATCAGTTCGGGAGAAAGTGAAAATGCAGAACTCTGCAATAATGCAACGGTCTTGTTCGGAGAAAACTGAAGCACGATTTTGAAAGAAAGAGGCGCTTTTTTTCCACGGATAACAGAATAACAAAATGGTTTTACTTCTTTCCAGAGAGAGAATGTACGGTGGCTGGAAGCTAAAAATTCCTGCTCATCATTATCGAAAAAATCAGTTTGGAGTTTGCCGTCAATGGAAAAAACATTGCTGGTAATGATCTCTGCCTGGTTTAGCCAGAAGAGATCGAAGGTATCTCCAAGAAAAAGCTTATTGGTAAAATTCTTCTGGTCAGTGATTTTTAAAGCGAGCATAGGGACCTCCTTTCTAAAGGGCATGTCGCCTGTCGACGACATCAATATATGAAAATCAGTTGCTGATGAACAATAACCATTATAAAGCAATTTGGGGGAAAATGGAAGAAAAAACTCTTTTCAAACACATAGTAATGTGTTAATATAGATGTGGTATTTAAAACTACATATTACGGAAAAGAGGACGATATAATTGAGTTATAAAATTGTGATAGATAGCTGTGGAGAACTTCTGGAGCAGTGGAAACAGGATGAAAGATTTGCTTCCGTACCGCTTACACTGACTGTTGGAAGTGAGAATATAATAGATGATGAGACATTTAACCAGGCAGATTTTTTACAGAAAGTTGCCGCCTGCCCGGAATGTCCGAAATCAGCCTGCCCGTCGCCAGAGAGCTACAGAAAGGCATTTGACTGCGAAGCTGAACATATATATTGCGTTACTCTTTCCTCTGAACTCAGTGGTTCCTATAACAGTGCAGTGCTTGGAGCAAGTCTTCTTCATGAGGAGAAGAAAGGCGTTCAGATTCATGTTTTCAATTCCTGTTCTGCTTCTATAGGGCAGACTTTGATTGCAATGAAAATTGCACAGTGCGAAGATGCCGGCCTTCCGTTTGAGGATGTTGTCAGCGTTGTGAATAAATATATTGAAGAACAGCACACTTTTTTTGTGCTGGAGAATCTGGAAACCTTACGTAAAAATGGCCGCCTCAGCCGTGTGAAAGCGCTTGTGGCAACAGCCCTTAAGATCAAACCGATCATGGGATCTACTCCGGAGGGGACGATCTGCCAGCTGGATCAGGCACGAGGCATGAATAAGGCGCTTGTGAAAATGGTGGATAAAATTGTGGAAGTGACAGAAAACAGTGAGAACAAAATTCTTGCCATTTCCCACTGCAACAGCCCGAAGAAAGCAAATATGCTTAAAGAAGCCATCCAGGAGAAGATGAAGCTGGCTGATATTGTGGTTCTTGACACAGCCGGTGTCAGCAGTATGTATGCAAATGATGGAGGAATTATTGTGGCTGTCTGATGCTAGAGCCTGTTTGAAAAATCATTCCCGCAATCTGCACGCCCCACTTTGCGGTATATTTTGTCCGAATTCGGTTGCCGTAGCCCGCTACGGCGCCCTCATCCGGACAAAATCTCCCACAAATTATGACGCACATCTTGCAGAAAGCCTTTTTCAAACATGCTCTAGAGCGTATTCACTGATAACATTTCGCGAGGCGTTTTTTGTGAACTGTAAGTGAACATACTTCCATTTTGTTGGGAAATATGATATACTCATCTAAGTTGATATTTTATCCCAAAGGAGACGTGCGGCTATGAGTCAGAAGAAAGTAGATGCCTATAAAGCAGAAAAAGCAAACCGTGAGAAAATTATGAAAAAGGAGAAACTGATCCTTACTATTGAGAAACTGGCAGCGCTTGTTGCGTGTATGGTTGCTGTATGCTGGATTGGTTATTCTGTTTACGGAAAGGTTACAGAAGGTCAGGAGACTGTGACGACAGAGACTGTTATGGATACTTCTGCACTGGATTCTTATCTGAATGGACTTAGTGCAGATTCAGAGGCGGAATAAGTATGAAATATAAGAAAATATAAGAAAAAACTGCCTGAGGTAGCTTAAAAAGATGGGGATGGATTTCGGATCTGTCCCCATTTTGTTTATATAATAACAATAAAAAGAATCCTGTCTACAGGACTCTCCGCCTACGGTGGGGCGTCTTGGGCGATATTTACCCTTCCGCTGCAGTGTAATCCTGCCAGATAGGGATTTTTTTATAATAGGAAATTCTGAGGAGATTTCTTATTACATAAAAAATTCCCCCCGGATATGATTCCGAGGGGAAATTTCTGCTTCAGTTGCTTCAATTATAACTTAGTAACGTTAGCAGCCTGCATTCCGCGAGCGCCTTCTGTTAAGTCATATGTTACAGCCTGGCCTTCTTCAAGAGATTTGAAGCCTTCACCATTGATTGCAGAAAAATGTACGAATACATCAGCTCCGTCTTCTCCTGTGATGAAACCATAACCTTTTTCAGCGTTGAACCATTTTACAGTGCCCTTGTTCATTTTGAGTTACCTCCATAAAAAATAAAAAATTAAAAAGATGTTCTGGCGAAAAAAATCACCAGATTTTACAGACTATATCATGTAAATATATAATCTCTAAAAACTAGTGATTTTACATTAAATAATCTTCGACATGGATTGATTATATAACCTGAACTAAAAAAAGTCAAGGATAATTAAAATTGTGCAACAAAAAATATAATTGGGTGGAAAATATAAGGAAAAATGCCGGAAGGGAAAAAAACTCTTTATTAAATGAAAAAATTCGTGTATGATAGGTTGTGATAAAGTTTACGTTATACCAGAAGGGAGAGAACCAAATGGGTATTCTGATTCGAGGCGGACGTGTTGTGGATGCGGCTGCTCAGATTGATAAAATTGCGGATGTTTATCTGGATGACGGCGTAATCCAAAAAGTGGGAGAGAAGCTGGAAGCAAAGAATAAAGATGACAAGATTATAGACGCTAAGGGACTGGTAGTAATGCCAGGCCTTGTGGATCTTCACGTACATTTTCGTGATCCTGGACAGACGGAGAAGGAAGACATTGAAACCGGTTCCCATGCAGCTGCAAGAGGCGGTGTGACTACTGTAGTGGCGATGCCGAACACCACACCGGTTATTGACAGCCCTGACCGTGCAAACTATGTGAAAAATAAAGCTGCGCAGGTTTCCGCTATTCATGTGCTCCAGGCAGGAGCCATGACAAAGGGAGAACTTGGGGAGGAGCTTTCTGATATTGCAGGCATGGCAGCAGCAGGAGTACCTGTTCTTTCCGAAGATGGTAAATCTGTTATGAAAGCAAGCCTTTGCAAGCAGGCGATGGAAGAAGCCGTGAAAGCCGGACTTCCTATCTTTGACCACTGTGAGGATATGTCTCTTCGTGGAAACGGCTGCATGAATGAGGATGAAAACGCCAAACGCCTTGGGCTTCCGGGAATCTGCAATTCCACAGAAGATACCATTGCGGCAAGAGATTCTTTGCTTGCCATTGAGACAGGCGCTAAGCTGCACCTTTGCCACTGTTCTACAAAAGGTGTTGCAATTATGATGAAAATGTTAAAGGCAGAAGGCGTTGAGAATGTAACCGCAGAAGTTTGCCCCCATCATTTTATACTCACATCTGATGATATTGAAAGAGATGATCCAAACTATAAAATGAATCCGCCTCTCCGTACCAGAAAAGATGTGGATGCGCTGATTGAAGGTCTGAAGGAGGGCTACATTCAGGTGATAAGCACTGATCATGCCCCACACACCCAGAAAGACAAGACCGGTTCCATGAGAACCGCAGCTTTCGGAATTGTGGGAATCGAGACCAGCTTTGCACTTAGTTACACCGCTCTTGTAGAGACTGGAATCCTCACTCTTTCCCAGCTTGTAGAGAAGATGAGCTACAATCCGGCTCAGATTCTGAACCTGCCATGTGGAACCTTACAGAAAGGACATCCGGCAGATGTGATAATCGCGGACATTAAGAATCCATATACCATTCACAAAGCGGACTTTGTTTCCAAAGGCAAAAATACACCATTTGAGGGCAAAGAGGTGAAAGGAAAGATTCTATACACTATTTGCGATGGTAAGATTGTGTACAAGGATTCTGCTGCTAAATAAGAAAAAAATGAAATTTCCAGGAAAACATATTAAGGAGGAAACACCCATGATCAACAAACTTATTGCCAATATCAAGAAAACAGGAGCCCCTATTGTAGTAGGCCTTGACCCAATGCTGAATTATATTCCGAAGCAGATCCAGGAAGCTGCATTTAAGGAATTCGGAGAGACTCTGGAAGGTGCTGCAGAAGCAATCTGGCAGTACAATAAAGGAATTGTGGATGCCACATATGATCTGATTCCTGCTGTGAAGCCGCAGATCGCTATGTATGAACAGTTTGGAATTCCGGGACTTATGGCTTACAAGCGTACTGTAGATTATTGCAAGGAAAAAGACCTTGTAGTAATTGGAGATATTAAACGTGGTGATATCGGTTCCACATCTGCAGCTTATGCCGTCGGACATCTTGGAAAGGTTCAGGTAGGAAGCAAGACTTATGTTCCATTTAATGAGGATTTTGCAACTGTAAACCCATATCTTGGAACAGACGGAGTGAAGCCTTTCATGGATGTTTGTAAAGAAGAGAAAAAAGGAATTTTTGTTCTGGTTAAGACCTCCAATCCGTCCAGCGGTGAGTTCCAGGACAGAATAATTGAAAAACGTCCTCTCTATGAGTGGGTTGGTGAGAAAGTTGCCAAATGGGGAGATGAGCTTATGGGAGACGGTTACAGCTATGTAGGCGCAGTTGTAGGTGCTACCTATCCGGAAATGGGCAAAGTATTAAGAAAACTTATGCCAAAAACCTTTATTCTGGTACCAGGATATGGCGCACAGGGTGGTAAGGGTGCAGATCTTGTACATTTCTTTAACAAAGATGGTCTTGGCGCTATCGTAAACTCCTCCAGAGGAATTATTGCAGCTTACAAGCAGGAGAAATACGCTAAGTTTGGTGAAGCGAACTATGCAGATGCTTCCCGTCAGGCAGTGAAAGACATGATTCTTGACATCAGCACTGCACTTGAGAACCGCTAGGAGGAAGAAAATGGGTACAAAGGTAAAAGAAACCTGTACAGTCCTCAGCCAGGAATGTATTGGAAAAGACATTTACAGCATGTGGATTCAGACAAAGACCATTGCAGGGAATGCGAAGCCGGGACAGTTCGTTTCCGTTTATACACAGGATGGAAGCAAACTGCTGCCACGCCCTATCAGTCTTTGTGAAATTGATAAAGAAAAAGGTGCACTTCGCCTTGTCTATCGTGTAACAGGTCCGAAAACAGGTACAGAAAGCTTTTCCAGACTGCATGCAGGTGCACAGCTTGAACTTCTTGGACCTCTTGGAAATGGATTTCCACTGGAAGAGGCTGCTGGCAGGAGGGTATTCCTTATGGGCGGAGGAATCGGTGTTCCGCCTATGCTGGAGACCATGAAGCAGCTGGATGCTAAGAAGATTGCAGTTCTTGGCTATCGTGATGAGCTGTTTTTAAATGAGGAATTTGAAAAAAATGGTGAGGTATACATTGCAACAGAAGACGGCTCTGCCGGAACCAAAGGAAATGTAATGGATGCGATCCGGGAGAATGACCTGGAAGCAGACGTGATTTTTGCCTGTGGTCCTAAGCCTATGCTTCGCGCCATCAAGGCCTATGCACTGGAGAAGGGAATCCCCTGCTGGGTTTCCATGGAAGAGCGCATGGCATGTGGTATCGGTGCCTGCCTTGGCTGTGTATGCCAGTCCACAGAAACGGATGCCCATTCTCATGTACACAATAAGCGCGTATGTAAAGACGGTCCGGTGTTCAGAAGTACGGAGGTGGAGTTATGAGCAAAATGAGCGTAAATCTTGCAGGAGTGACTCTGAAAAATCCAGTAATGACTGCATCTGGAACATTTGGTTCCGGTGCGGAATATAGTGAATTTGTAGACCTGAATAATCTTGGTGCAGTCGTGACAAAAGGCGTGGCAAATGTGCCGTGGCCTGGAAATCCTACACCCCGTGTAGCAGAGACCACAGGAGGAATGCTGAATGCTATCGGTCTTCAGAATCCTGGAATCGATGTTTTCTGTGAGAGAGATATTCCATTTTTGAAGAAATTCGATACGAAGATCATTGTAAATGTATGCGGAAAGACCACAGAGGACTACTGTGAGGTTGTGGAACGTCTTGGAAATGAGCCTGTAGATATGCTGGAGATCAATGTATCCTGCCCGAATGTAAAGGAAGGCGGCATTGCCTTTGGACAGAATCCCAAGGCTCTGGAGGCCATTACAAGAGAAGTAAAAAAATATGCCAGACAGCCGGTGATTATGAAGCTGAGTCCTAATGTAACAGATATTACAGAGATGGCAAGGGCAGCAGAAGCAGGCGGTGCAGATGTGGTTTCCCTTATTAACACCATTACCGGAATGAAGATTGATATTAACCGCAGAACATTTGCCCTGGCAAATAAAACAGGTGGTATGTCCGGTCCGGCTGTGAAACCTGTGGCAGTGCGTATGGTTTATCAGGTGGCAAATGCAGTGAAAATCCCAATCATCGGAATGGGTGGAATTGCAAGTGCTGAAGATGCCCTTGAATTCATTATGGCGGGTGCCACCGCAGTATCTGTAGGAACTGCAAATTTCATTAATCCATACACCACTCAGGAGGTTGTGGATGGTATGTCTGCATTCCTTGAAAGACAGAAAGTGGAAGATATTAATGAGCTGATCGGTTGTGTGAAATAGTTTACTGTTCATTGGTGATATTCCGCGAGGCGTTTTTTGTGAACGTAGTTCACAGAAAACCCGAGAAGTGTGGCGCGAAATCATGCGAATGCATGATTTCTGTGCATCGCGAAGCGTGTTATTGTGAACGGAGTGAACAGTAACACTGAAATAGGTTTTACTTCGCGGGTTAAAAGAGATTTTGACCACGCCCATATTTTGTGTTACTATAAAGAGAGCGTAAAGCGGTTACATTACTGATCACTAAGTGAACAATAATGTAACTGGGTTTTGCTTTGAAAACGGCATATGCAAGAGTTTTTTTCAAATATGCTTTAAGAAAGACCAATAACAGATACAGCCCATATACGAGGAGGATAAAAATGGAACAGTATAAACAGGAATTTATTGAGTTTATGATTGATTGCAATGTATTGAAATTTGGAGATTTCGTAACCAAATCCGGAAGAAAAACTCCATTTTTTGTAAACACAGGATTTTATCGTACAGGAGCTCAGTTAAGAAAATTAGGACAGTATTATGCAAAAGCAATTGAGAGCAAATTCGGTCTGGATTTTGATGTGCTTTTTGGACCTGCATACAAGGGAATTCCGCTGACTGTTGCAGCGACAATGGCAATCAGCGAGGAGTATGGCAAGGATATCCGCTATTGCTCCAATCGTAAAGAGGTAAAGGATCATGGGGATAAGGGAATTCTTCTTGGAAGCCCGATTGAGGACGGAGATAAGGTTGTGATTATCGAGGATGTTACGACAGCCGGAACTTCTATTCAGGAGACTCTGCCGATCATCAAAGCTCAGGGTGACGTTTCCCCAATCGGTCTTGTGGTTTCTGTAGACCGTATGGAGCGCGGACAGGGTACCAAGAGCGCTTTAAAGGAGATTGAGGAGAAATATGGCCTTAAGACAACTGCTATTGTAACTATGGCAGAGGTAGTAGAGCATCTTTACAACAAAGAGTATAAAGGGAAAGTCATCATTGATGACACATTAAAAGCTGCTATTGATGCATACTATGAGCAGTACGGCGCAGAATAAGAGAATTCTATGCAGCATTAAAAATTCTGAAAGTGTGCTGCGGCAACTGGCAGCATAATGGCAAAAGGAGGAAATGCTGATGAGTGAAAAGCTTTACAAAATCGTATCTGGCGTAGGTGCCGGAAGTATTGCACTTGGGATCATCACACTGGTGACAGGTGTGTCCACTGGTATTCTCATGATCGTGAATGGTGCCAGACTTCTGAAGGGCAAATCCGATATGATGATTTAAGGGGATTTTTTTGAAAAAGGAAACGAAGACTTTAATTCGCCGTATGGGAATCCTGCTGTTCGTCATCTATATAATCTTTCTTGTTTATTTTCTGTTCTTTTCAGAGGAATATGGCAGGGCGGCAGAGACGCAGCGGGTATACAGGTATAATCTGATTCCCTTTGTGGAAATCAGAAGGTTCTGGATATACCGGGAGCAGCTTGGCACATTTGCAGTATTTTCTAACATATTCGGAAATGTGATAGGCTTTCTGCCTTTCGGGTTTATCCTTCCTGTTATTTTCCGAAGAATGAACAGCGGTTTTCTCATCTGCGTATCAGGATTTATATTAAGTCTGACTGTGGAAGTGATCCAGCTGGTCACGAAGGTTGGCTGTTTCGATGTGGATGATATGATTTTGAACACCCTGGGGGCAACCTTGGGGTATGTTCTTTTTTTCATCTGTAATCATATTCGAAGGAAAGTTCTGGATGGCAGCCATGTATGAGCCATGCTTACCTAAGCGGATTTATGGATATTGCATGGCAGCAGCTGACTTTCATATTTTGACATGCTTGCGCAAGCAGACATGTCCATTTAGGAGAAAGTTCCATTATGGCAAGAAGATATAGATATTCATTTACAAAGAAAAAAGAAGCGAAAAAAGGGAAGCTGTCTGCCGGTCTGGCGGCAGCGTCCTTTTTGTTGTTTATAACGGCTGTTGTTCTGGCATATCTCTTGGATGACAGCTTTGGTTTTTTGGTAGGAGGAGTGGGCTTATTTGCCACCCTTCTTTCCGTATACGGATTTATTATGGGGCTGCTCAGCTTTTCTGAGGAAGGAAGAAGCCATAAAACCAGCATTATCGGTTCAATCAGCAATGGACTGATCCTGATTGTGTGGATCGGAGTGTACCTGACCGGATTGTAGAGCACGGCGTATGTATGACGGAAATCCGATTGAAAGCAATAACAATTGATCAGACAGGGAAGGGGAATATATATGGATGAACGTTTAAAAAAACAATTAGACTTTATTCTGGAAGCAGATAAAGTGAAAAATATTATGCGTCAGACCTATCTGGCGGATGGAAAACGTAAGGAAAACGATGCAGAACATTCCTGGCACCTGGCACTTATGGCAGTACTTTTGAAAGAATATGCACCAGAGGAAGTTGATCTTTCCAAAGTCATTCCTATGGTACTGATTCATGATCTGGTAGAGATTGATGCCGGAGATACCTATGCTTATGACGCTGTTGGGGGAGCTACCCAGCATACAAGAGAAGAAGCTGCTGCACAGCGCATTTACGGCATTCTTCCAGAAGACCAGGGAAAATGGCTTTATGATCTTTGGGAAGAGTTCGAAGCTTATGAAACACCAGAGGCCAAATATGCGCACATGCTGGACAACAGTCAGCCTCTTTTTCTGAACAATGCTACAGATGGAATCAGCTGGGTAGAGCATGGCGTGAAGAAAAGTCAGATTTACACACGAAACCGCCGTACTGGTGAGGGAGCACCAAAGATCTGGGAATATATGCAGGAATTGATCGACCAGCATGTAGAAAAAGGACATGTGATCGACGATATGTCCAAAAAAGAATAAGAAGTGTGCTGATCGCGGAAACAATTATTCAAACAGGCTCTGTCAGTGCCGTGACGGATAGCTTCGTATAAATAAAAAGGAAGAGTGAGGGAAACGAGTGGACGAATTACTGATGGAACGTTATGCTCTTGCAAAAGAAAGAGTATGTGAGATCAAAGAGGAGAAAGCAGTACAGATGCCATATCTGGACTTTTTCCAGAAAACAGCTGCTTTTCTTGAAAAAAATGTGGAAATAATGGATGGCGTTGTATTTTTGGGAGAAGCCAGGGAACCAAAGAAACTTGCAGATGCGGCTGATCTATCTATAGATGAATGGAAAGAACTGAATCGTGATCTGTATGCAGATATCCTTCCGGAAAATTATAAAAACAGCTACGGAAATCCGGTTTATGCCTGTGAAAAGCTTGGGGAATACGGAAGGGACTTTTCTTTCCTGTATGCAGAACTACGTGGTATTGTGGTCTATGCCTTTGAAAAGAGGCTGTGGGACATAACTGTGCTTCTGGAGCTGTTTCTGGAAGTTTATGGCGCTTTTGCTCAGGAGGAGGTTCCTACAGAGGAAGAATTGAGGGGGATTTTAAATTCCTATGCAAATGATTACTGCCAGGATATGATAGAGTACCGCACCAGAGAGTGCGTGGACCCGGAGTTGGATTTTGCGGCAAAAATTATCATGCATTCTGATTTTTCAGACCTTCGTTACCTGTATCTGTTTGGAGAATACATTACAGAGAATGAACTTGGAGTGGCTGCATTTCTTAACGGTCTTTCCCAGGAAGAAATCGATTCCTGCGCAAGAACTTATACAGAGGGCTACCGTTTGGGATTTGTAAATGGACACAAAGACCTGAGCAAAAAGAAAACAGTCAATATCCGTTACAACCTTGGCTTTGAACGTATGGTAAAAGCGGCAGTTCTTCAGTTTGAGGAGATGGGGCTGAAGCCAGTCATATATCGCTATCCGACCCATGCGGTAAACAGGCGCGGCTCTTATAGAATTGGCTATACAGGCGCTGTTGCAAATCCGCAGTTTGACTATGATCATCGACAGGACGGGGCACTTTTTCTGGATCAGGATTTTGTGCAGAAGCGTCTTCGTGCCCTGCAGACTTCCTATGAGAAATATAAGGAACTGGCGTATGTTCACGCTGGTCCGGCCTGCATTGAGGTATTTGGGGAAGCTCCGTTTTCACCAGTGAGTGTAAAAGAGGCATGGCAGTTCAGTGATGCTCAGCAGAAGCTGGAAATTGAGATGCAAAATGAAGCTGGACAGATTACAAACCGCTACATTAAAGGTGATGAGAGAAGCTTTACCATTATTGCATATCCGGTTCCTGAAATCGGCGGTGATTATGAGGAGATTTTCCGCCAGATTGTGAAAATCAACACCTTGGATTACCAGCTTTACCAGAAAATCCAGCAGACTCTTATCGATACTCTGGATACCGCAGAATGGGTATCTGTAAAGGGAAAAGGAGCGAATGAAACAGATCTCAGGATACATCTGCACACTCTTACAGACCCGGCGAAGCAGTCCAATTTCGAGAACTGTGTAGCGGATGTAAATATTCCCGTTGGCGAAGTGTTTACTTCCCCGGTCCTTTCCGGAACAGACGGTCTTCTTCACGTAAGCCAGGTATATCTGGAAGGTCTTCAGTTCCGTGATCTGAAGCTTGAATTTAAAGATGGAAAAATTGTATCCTATTCCTGCGGGAATTTTGAAAATGAAGAAGAGAATAAAAAATATATTGAAGATAATATCCTGTTCCATCATCCAACACTTCCAATGGGTGAATTTGCAATCGGAACGAATACTACGGCTTATGTAGCTGCGAAGAAATACAATATTGCAGATAAGCTGCCTATTCTGATTGCAGAAAAAATGGGACCTCATTTTGCAGTAGGTGATACCTGTTACAGCTGGTCTGAGGATACTGCCATGTACAATCCGGATGGAAAAGAGATCATTGCAAGAGATAATGAAATCTCCATTCTGAGAAAAGAAGATATAAGCAAGGCGTACTTTGGCTGTCATACAGATATTACCATTCCTTATGATGAATTGGGAAGCATCTGTGTTCTTGGAAAGAATGGGGAGAAAATTTCAATTATTGAGGATGGCAGATTTGTGCTGGCCGGAACAGAAGAACTGAATAAACCTTTTGAGGAATAAAGGAAAGTTTAAAATCTAACAGCAAAATTAATTAGCCCTACAAAATTTTTCTTTGCCCCAATCGTATTGACAGAAAATGTTATTCTTAGTAGAATTTACGCGAATGGTAGTTCTAAATATAACTAAAAGAGGAGAATATTATGCCAAAAGTAGGAATTGTAATGGGCAGTGATTCAGATATGCCGGTAATGAGCAAGGCAGCAGACATTCTGGAGAAACTTGGGATTGATTACGAAATGCGTATCATCTCCGCACACAGAGAGCCGGACGTGTTCTTTGATTATGCGAAGACAGCTGAGGAAAAGGGATTTAAGGTCATCATTGCAGGTGCCGGTATGGCAGCACATTTACCAGGAATGTGCGCAGCGATTTTTCCGATGCCTGTTATCGGAATTCCTATGCACACTACATCACTTGGGGGAAGAGATTCCCTGTATTCCATCGTACAGATGCCATCCGGCATTCCGGTAGCAACTGTTGCAATAAACGGAGGGGCAAATGCCGGTCTTCTTGCAGCGAAGATTCTTGCAACATCCGATCCGGAGCTTCTTGCACGTCTGAAAGCCTACAGCCAGGAGCTGAAGGAGCAGGTCGAAGCCAAGGATGCGAAATTACAGGAAGTGGGACATAAGGCTTATACAAAATAGAGTTACACAGCAGGGGCGTAATAACCCTTTCTGCTTATGCAGGTGAAGAATCCTGCGAGGCAGGATTTTTCTATGAAAACCATAATAAACACCATAATAGAAACCATAAAATTCTGGGAGGAAAAAGGCATGGATTACAAGAACGCGGGCGTTGATATTGAGGCAGGATACAAATCAGTAGAATTAATGAAACAGCATATTGCAAAGACTATGAGACCAGAGGTACTTGGAGGAATCGGCGGATTCTCAGGTGCTTTTTCCATGAACAGCTTCAAGGATATGGAAGAGCCTACACTGGTTTCAGGAACTGACGGAGTTGGAACCAAGCTGAAACTGGCATTTATTATGGACAAACATGACACTGTTGGAATCGACTGTGTGGCAATGTGTGTAAACGATATTGCATGTGCAGGCGGAGAACCTCTTTTCTTCCTGGACTACATTGCCTGCGGAAAGAACTATCCGGAAAAGATTGCTGAGATCGTAAAAGGCGTTGCAGAAGGCTGCAGCCAGTCAAGCGCAGCCCTCATCGGCGGCGAAACTGCTGAGATGCCAGGATTTTATCCGGTAGACGAGTATGACCTGGCTGGATTTGCAGTTGGCGTTGTTGATAAAAAAGACCTGATTACAGGAGAAAATTTAAATACCGGAGATGTTCTGATCGGAATGGCTTCCTCAGGCGTACACAGCAATGGTTTCTCTCTTGTCCGCAAAGTATTTGAGATGACAAAAGAGTCTCTGGACACATATTATGATGAACTTGGAACTACCCTTGGTGAGGCGCTGATCGCACCAACCAAGATTTATGTAAAAGCTCTTAAGAGCATTAAGGATGCAGGGGTTAAGATCCACGCATGCAGCCATATCACAGGCGGCGGTTTCTATGAGAATGTACCTCGTATGCTGAAAGAGGGTACAAGAGCCGTGATTGAGAAAGACAGTTATCCGGTACTTCCGATCTTTAAGCTTCTTGCAAAGACCGGAGACATTGAAGAAAAGATGATGTACAACACCTACAACATGGGACTTGGTATGGTTCTGGCAGTTGATCCGGCTGATGTAGATAAGACTATGGAAGCAATCAAGGCAGCAGGTGAGACACCATACGTAGTAGGACGTATTGAAGCAGGAGAAAAGGGAGTGACATTATGCTAAAGGTTGCTGTCCTGGTATCAGGAGGCGGTACCAATCTCCAGGCAATCCTGGATGCCATTGATTCCGGCAGGATCACCAACGCGGAAGTTTCTCTTGTGATCAGCAATAATCCAAATGCTTACGCACTGGAAAGAGCGAAGAACCATGGTATAGAGGCTGTCTGTATTTCCCCTAAAGAATTTGAAAACCGTGAAGAATTTCATAAGGCACTTTTAAAGAAATTGCAGGAAAACGGTGCAGAACTGATTGTTCTTGCAGGCTATCTGGTTGCAATTCCACCTATGATCGTGGAGGCATTTCCAAATAAGATCATCAACATCCATCCATCCCTGATCCCATCCTTTTGCGGTGTAGGATACTATGGACTTCATGTTCATGAAGCTGCCTTAAAAAGAGGAGTGAAAGTAACAGGTGCTACTGTTCATTTCGTGGATACAGGTACAGATACCGGCCCTATTATTTTGCAGAAAGCAGTAAAAATTGAGCCGGATGATACCCCTCAGTCTCTTCAGAGAAGTGTAATGGAAAAGGCAGAGTGGAAGATCCTTCCGAAAGCAATTAATCTCATTGCCAATGGAAAGATTTCGGTAGAAGATCATATTGTGACTATCAGCGATTAAGGAGGAGATTATGAAAGTACTGATCGTAGGAAGCGGCGGAAGAGAGCATGCAATCGCATGGAGCGTATCCAGAAGCCCTAAGGCAGATAAGATTTACTGTGCACCGGGAAATGCAGGAATTGCAGAGTATGCGGAGTGCGTGAACATTGGTGCTATGGAATTTGAAAAACTTGCTGATTTTGCTCAGGAAAATCAGGTAGACCTTACTATCATCGGTATGGATGATCCGTTGGTAGGCGGTATAGTAGACGAGTTTGAATCCCGTGGTTTACGAGTATTCGGACCTCGTAAAAATGCAGCAATCCTGGAAGGCTCCAAGGCATTTTCCAAGGATCTGATGAAGAAATACAACATTCCAACAGCTGCATACGAGAATTTTGATGACCCGGAAAAGGCACTGGCTTATCTTCGCACCGAAGCAAAATTCCCTATTGTCCTCAAAGCAGACGGACTTGCTCTTGGAAAAGGTGTTCTGATCTGTCAGAATCTTCAGGAAGCGGAAGCTGGTGTGAAAGAGATCATGGAAGATAAGAAGTTTGGAAGCGCCGGAAATACCATGGTTATTGAGGAATTTATGACCGGTCGTGAAGTTTCCGTTCTTTCTTTTGTGGATGGAAAAACAATTAAAACCATGACCTCCGCACAGGATCATAAGCGTGCAAAGGACGGTGACCAGGGCTTAAATACAGGCGGAATGGGAACTTTTTCACCCAGTCCTTTCTACACAAAAGAGGTGGATGAGTTCTGCAGGAAATATGTATATCAGCCAACTGTGGATGCAATGGCTGCTGAAGGAAGAGAATTTAAAGGAATCATTTTCTTTGGCCTGATGCTGACTGCAGATGGTCCGAAGGTACTGGAATACAATGCACGTTTCGGAGATCCGGAAGCACAGGTTGTTCTTCCACGTATGAAGAACGACATTGTAGAAGTTATGGAAGCCTGCATTGATGGAACTCTGGATCAGATCGATCTTCAGTTTGAGGACAATGCTGCTGTTTGTGTAGTTCTTGCAAGCGATGGATATCCGGTGAAATATGAGAAAGAAATCCCGATGTATGGATTTGAGAATTTCAAGGATAAAGAGGGATATTACTGTTTCCATGCCGGAACCAAGTTTAAGGACGGACAGATCGTTACAAATGGTGGACGTGTTGTAGGAATCACAGCCACAGGCAGCAATCTGAAAGAGGCCAGAAAAAATGCCTATGCGGCAACAGAGTGGATCACTTTCGCAAATAAATATATGCGCCATGATATTGGAAAAGCAATTGACGAAGCATAATTAAGTGGTATAAAATAGGCAGGAGACAAGAGTGTTTCCTGTCTGTTTTTGGTTATGGAAGTCCTGACAGGATGAAAATACAAAAGCCAGAGAGTTCTGTATTGCAGAATTTGTTTAGCAAAAGCATTAGGAGGAATCATTATGTACAATGTGAAAAAAGTAAACGAAGATTTATACTGGATCGGTGCAAGTGACAGAAGACTTGCCCTTTTTGAAAATATTTACCCGATTCCAAGAGGAGTTTCCTACAACTCTTATGTGATTCTGGATGAGCAGACCGTGCTTCTGGATACAGTTGACAAGTCTGTAAGCGGACAGTTTTTTGAAAATCTGGAGCATGTTCTTGGAAACAGACCTTTGGATTATATGATCGTAAACCATATGGAACCAGATCATTGTGCAATTGTGGAAGAGGTGGTAAGAAGATTCCCGGAAGTGAAGGTTGTGGGAAATGCCAAGACCTTTAACATGATGAAACAGTTCTTTACCTTTGACGTGGACGCCCATGCAGTTGTGATCAAAGAGGGAGATACCATCAGTACAGGTAAACATACCCTTGCGTTTGCCATGATCCCCATGGTTCACTGGCCGGAGGCAATGGTTACATACGATGCATATGACAAAGTGCTTTTTAGCGCAGATGCTTTTGGTACTTTTGGAGCGCTGAATGGAAATGTGTTTGCAGATGAAGTAAACTTTAAAGAAGAGTGGCTGGATGACGCCAGAAGATATCTGGTAAATATTGTTGGAAAATACGGCGGACCGGTTCAGAGTGCCCTGAAAAAGGCTCTTACACTTGATATCGCCATGATCTGCCCACTTCATGGTCCTATCTGGAGAGAGGATCTTGGATGGTTTATTGACAAATATCAGAAATGGAGCACTTATACACCGGAAGACCATAATGTTGTGGTTATGTATGCCTCCATTTATGGAAATACAGAGAATGCAGCTGATGTTCTGGCAGGCAGACTGGCAGATGCAGGGGAGAAGAATGTGAAGGTTTATGATGTTTCTGTAACAGATCCTTCCTATCTGGTAGCGGAAGCATTCCGCTGTGACAGAATCGTATTTGCCTGCCCGACTTATAATGCAGGACTTTTCCCGAAGATGGAAACCTTGCTTCATGAACTTGCTGCCCACAATCTGCAGAAGAGAAAAGTGGCAGTCCTGGAAAACGGTACCTGGGCTCCTACTGCAGGTAAGCAGATGAAGGAAATCCTTTCTGGTATGAAAGATATGGAAATCTATGAAGAGACGGTAACGGTAAAGTCTGCCCTGAAAGAAGACCAGCTGGCACAGCTTGATAAGATTGTAGAATTTATGACAAAATAAGAGAAGGCTTGTCGGATCAGTGGATGCCAGGCGTGACAAGATATACTGAAAATTGGGGCGTGCAGCATGAAGAAATGATTTTTTGGACACGCTCTAGTATGGAACGCGGTAAAATTGCATAAAAACACTGACGGTTAGACTTTACTTTTTTGCAATTTTGTTATAAAATAAAACCTATATTAGGTTTTTGTCGATATGTTTTGAAATCTGCCAGACAGGACAAGGTTCATAGAATTTTCGTATACGACAGCAGGAAACCAGGACTGAGAGGATAATGACATGGGAATCACTGAACAGGAAGCAATTAAGGAATTACAGACAAGAGACGAAATCTTTGTAGCGTATTCACAGGCTACGAAGCTTCCATATGTAATTTGCGATCAGGAAAGCTTTAATGATCAGGTGTGGGTATTTGCCACAGAAGAAGAGATTAAAGCATTTGGCAAGAAGAAATTAGAGGATAAGATTCTTCTTATGGGAATGAAATATGAGAAGAAAGACTACCCAAGATTCTACGGCACACTTTATGCAATCGGTGTAAACAGTGTAGTATGGGTTGATGGAGAGAATCAGATTGAGGTTGAGCTTACCAGAATTGCCAGACAGGCAGACTTCAGCCAGCTTGAGCCGAAGAAGCAGCCACTTTTTAATTCCACTCTTCAGCTTTCGGGTATCTATTTTATGCAGGAACTCCGTCGCCCGATTAAGAAAGAGGAGCGCACTGTAAACCTTCGTGAAATGGAAGAAGAGCTGATCGTGAATCTTAAGAAATCCGAATTCCTGGTAGCTATGGCTACTGATCCGGAAGACCCGACCAAGGTTAACATTCCATATCTTAAGAACAAACAGGGCGATATTCTTCAGCCGGCTTTTACAGATGTTATGGAATTTGATAAATTTGCAAGAGGCAAGAAGCTTCGGGCAGCCAAGGTTCCATTTGCCAAACTGCCAGGTCTTATCATCAATCAGGCGAAGGCATTTGTGATCAACCCGATGGGATTCAATCTGATCCTTGACAGAGTACAGCTTGGAAAGATTCTGGGTGTTGAGATCCCTCCGGCTGCAGTACCGGCTGAGAGTGCGCCTGCTGAGGCAGCGGCACAGGAGACTAAGGCATCAGAGGGTGAAGTAAAGGCAGAAGAAGCACCGGCAGCTGAGACACCGGTTCAGTAGGAATAGGGAGCGCTGCAGCTTTACAGATGGCTTATATTTAAACGAAGTGTTTATTACGAAAGACAGGAAGAGACCGGGGCAGTATGACTCCGGTCCCTTTGTTTTGTAATATTCACTGTTTTTTACAGGGAGGGATAAAATGGTAATAGAGATAGATTTCCAGAGTGACGAGGCACTTTATACCCAGCTGATGAATCAGATCATTATGGGAATTGCCACATCCCGGCTGCAGGAAGGAGATCCTCTTCCATCTGTCAGACAGCTTGCGGATACCATTGGAATTAATATGCATACCGTAAACAAAGCCTATTCCTTGTTACGCCAGGAAGGATTTGTCTCCATTGACAGAAGAAAAGGCGCAGTAATCTGTCTGGATGTGGATAAGTTAAGGGCTATGGAGGAATTGAAGCAGAATTTACGTGTTGCGCTGGCAAGGGGCTGCTGCAATAATGTGACAAGGGAAGAAGTGCATAGTCTTATAGATGAGATTCTGGATGAATATGAGAAATAAAAGCGAGATTGTTCGAGAAATCAACTTGTTTGTACACTAGCGTAAGGAGGAACAATTGATCAATGCGAAATAAATTTACGAAACAGGCTCAGACAGCCCTGACACTGGCAAAGGCCGCAGCCATTGACTTTGAACTGGGCTATATTGGTACAGAACATCTTTTGCTGGGACTTTTAAGTGAGACAGAAGGTACTGCCGGAAGAGTCCTGGAGGAATTTCAGGTAGATGGCAAGAAACTGGTGGAACTGATCGATAAGCTGGTGACTCCGGCAGAAGTGGGAAATATAACTGAGATTGAAATGAAGCCGTCATACAGTCCGAGAACAGAGAAGGTTCTGGAAAGTGCTGTGGCAGAGGCACAGAATTCTGGCTGTGAGAAGGCCGGAACGGAGCATTTGCTCCTTGCCATGCTCCGCGAGACGGACTGTGTTGGAACCAGGCTTTTATATACGATGGGAGTGAATATCCAGAAGCTTTATGCAGCAGTCCTTGGAGCCATGGGCTATGACAATGAGTCTATTCAGGAAGAGTTCCAGGCTGCCAAGGCCATGCAAAATCCCGGAGGCAGCCCGACACCGGCACTTGACCAGTACAGCCGTGATCTGACCCAGATGGCAGCAGAGGGCAAACTGGATCCTGTTGTGGGAAGGGAAAAGGAAATCAGCAGACTGATCCAGATCTTAAGCCGCAGAACCAAGAACAATCCATGTCTGGTAGGAGAACCTGGGGTAGGCAAGACTGCTATTGCAGAGGGGCTTGCCCAGAGGATTCTTGCAGGTAGTGTTCCGGAGACGATTAAAGACAAGCGACTGGTAGTGTTGGATCTGTCTGGAATGGTGGCTGGAAGCAAGTACAGAGGTGAATTTGAGGAGCGTATCCGTAAGGTCGTGGATGAAGTACGTGAGAATCAGGGGATTCTTCTGTTTATTGATGAGCTTCATACAATTATTGGAGCTGGCGGAGCAGAAGGAGCCCTTGACGCTTCCAATATTCTGAAGCCCTCTCTTTCCCGTGGAGAATTGCAGATCATAGGTGCGACCACTCTGGAAGAGTACCGCAAATATATAGAGAAGGATGCTGCTCTGGAGCGACGCTTCCAACCGGTTACCGTGGAAGAGCCTTCTGAAGAGGAGGCTTACGAGATCCTGAAAGGACTTCGCCCATACTATGAAAGACATCATAAAGTAGAAATATCAGATGAAGCTTTGGAAGCAGCAGTTAAAATGTCAGTACGTTATATTAACGACAGATTTCTTCCGGATAAAGCAATCGACCTGATTGATGAAGCTGCTTCTAAGGTACAGCTTTCCGGATATCAGGCTTCTTCCGAGATTGAGGATTTAAGCCGTGAGATTCAGGAAATCCTTCAGGAGAAAGAGCGTGCCATCAAAACTGGTTATTTAAGTCTTGCCAAAGAATGTCAGGAGAAACAGAAGGAAGCAGAAGCCAGACTTGAGCAGCTTCAGGTAAAAGAAGAAAAGAAGAATCAGAGAAAATCCGGAAAAGTGGACGAAAAAGCCGTAGCCTCGATTGTATCCGACTGGACCAAAATTCCGGTACAAAGACTGACGGAGGGAGAGACCAGACGTCTTGCTCAATTGGAAAAAGAACTTCACAAACGTGTGATTGGTCAGGAGGAAGCAGTGCATGCTGTTTCTCAGGCTGTAAAACGTGGTCGTGTAGGATTGAAGGATCCGAACCGTCCAATTGGTTCTTTCCTGTTTCTGGGACCAACAGGCGTTGGGAAAACAGAACTTTCCAAGGCACTGGCTCAGGCTGTGTTTGGCAGTGAACAGGCTATGATTCGTGTGGATATGTCTGAATATATGGAGAAACACAGTGTTTCCAAGCTGATCGGTTCTCCGCCAGGATATGTGGGATATGATGAAGGCGGACAGCTCAGCGAAAAAGTACGCAGAAATCCATACAGTGTTATTCTTTTTGATGAGATCGAGAAAGCACATCCGGATGTGTTTAACATTTTGCTTCAGGTGCTGGATGACGGACATATTACAGATGCCCACGGAAGAAAAGTGGATTTTAAACAGACGATCATTATCATGACTTCCAATGCGGGCGCCCAGGCAATCGTAGAACCGAAGCAGCTTGGGTTTATTTCCCAGAAAGATGAGAAAAAGGATTATGAAAAAATGAAATCCGGCGTTATGGAAGAAGTGCGCCGTCTTTTCAAACCAGAATTCTTGAATCGAATTGACGAGATTATGGTATTCCACACCCTGAATAAGGAGGAAATCCGTAAGATTGTACTTCTGCTCCTGAAATCACTGGAAAAACGTTGTGAGGAACAGATGGATATTCATCTGAATGTGACGAATTCTGCAGTAGATTATATTGCAGAAGCCGGATTTGATGCTAAATACGGTGCAAGACCTCTTCGCCGGGCCATTCAGTCCAAGATAGAAGACCGGCTGGCAAATGAGCTCCTGGAGGGCAAAATCAAGCGGGGAGACATCGTGCAGGTACAGTATAGAAATAAAGAAATTCGTTTTATAGTGAAGTAAGATTCTGTTTGAACAGTAACGTAATCTTCTAAAATTACTATAAATTTTATATAAGGTACTGGCAAAGAAAAAAGTTTTATTATATAATATGTACAACATCGGGGAACCGGTGAAAAGGATCTGGCGAGGAGAAATCCGCCGGAGAACATAACGAAAGAGTCTTAGGGAGGACAAGCATCATGGCAGTAGTAAAGGAACTGATCCGTACAGAGGAAAATGGTACCATCAGCTTTGGAGATTATGAGAAGAACCAGAAATCAAAGGTTTCTGATTACCCACATCAGGGAGATATGTATAAAGTAAAAACATTCAAGGAGATCACCAAGCTGGAACGCAACGGTATGTTTGTATATGAGTCCGTACCAGGTACCGCTGTATTCAATCTTGCACAGGACGGAAACCAGATGAGTTTTCGCGTAGAGGGACCGGAGGATGCACAGATTACTGTAGAACTTGAAGCAGAAGCACAGTATGAGGTATATCTTGACGGAGCAAGTACAGGTAAAATGGAGACCAACCTTGGCGGAAAGCTTTCTTTCAGCGTAGAGCTTGGAAATGGCTCAGCTGTTGATGTAAAAATTGTAAAATGCTAAAAAACAAAAAAATGGTATATTTTTGCCAGGAGTGCGGTTACGAATCCTCGAAATGGATGGGACAGTGCCCTGGCTGTAAGGCCTGGAATTCTTTTGCGGAAGAACCTGTATCCACAGGGAAAAAGGCATCAGGAGGCGGTAAGTCCGTTTCCAGGCAGCAGTCTGAACCGGTGATTCTGAAGGAGATCAGTCTGAAAGAGGATGAACGTCAGACAACGAAAATAGGGGAACTTGACAGAGTACTCGGGGGCGGCATTGTCCCCGGGTCTTTGGTTCTTGTGGGGGGAGATCCAGGTATCGGAAAATCTACCCTTCTTTTACAGGTGTGCCGGAATCTGGCAGAGAATGGAAGCTCTGTCCTTTACATTTCTGGAGAGGAATCCCTGCGTCAGATCAAGCTTCGTGCGAATCGTATTGGTACTTTCAACGAGAATCTTCAGCTTTTATGCGAGACCAATCTGGATACAGTGCGTGAAGTGATGGAGCGGAAGAAACCGGATGTAGCAATCATAGATTCCATCCAGACCATGTTTGACGAAGAAATCGGATCTGCGCCGGGAAGTGTTTCCCAGGTGAGAGAATCTACCAATGTACTGATGCAGATTGCAAAAGGATTTGGAATCACGATTTTCATCGTTGGTCATGTTACCAAGGAGGGGAACGTGGCTGGACCGAGAGTGTTGGAGCACATGGTAGACACAGTGCTCTATTTTGAAGGAGACAGACATGCCTCCTATCGAATCCTGCGTGCTGTAAAAAACCGGTTTGGTTCTACTAATGAGATTGGTGTATTTGAGATGCAGGGCTCAGGTCTTGAGGAGGTTTCCAACCCATCTGAATATCTTCTGGAGGGACGGCCTGAGAATGCATCTGGATGTGTAGTGGCCTGCTCTATGGAAGGAACACGTCCGATTCTGGTGGAAATCCAGGCGTTGGTTTGCGAGAGCAATTTTGGTATTCCCAGAAGAACCGCAGTGGGAACAGATTTTAACAGAGTGAATCTTCTGATGGCTGTATTGGAGAAGAAGGTGGGACTTCGCCTTGCTTCATCTGACGCCTACGTAAATATTGCCGGCGGTATGAAGATGACAGAACCGGCGATTGATCTTGGAATCTGTCTGGCAATTGCATCCAGCATGAAGGATATTGTAATTCCAGATAAGCTGATGGCTTTTGGGGAAATCGGACTTAGCGGTGAAGTGCGTGCTGTGAGCATGGCCGGTCAGAGAGTGCAGGAGGCAAAGAAACTGGGCTTTGACACAGTGATCCTGCCGGAAGTGTGCAGAAGCTCGGTGGAAAAAGCTGATGGGATTAAGCTGGTGTATGTGAGACAGATTCAGGAGGCGATTCGGTATATTATGAGTAAATAGGTTTTATGTTTACATTTGTAAAAATATATAGAAAAATAATACTTGAAAAAGTAAGCAATGATAACCTGTAAAAAAATATGGATTTTTTTGTAAAAAGTGCTTGACGATTCCTTGCGGCAGTGGTATAGTAAACAAGCTGTCGCAAGGAATTGCTTCTGAA